>CAZGYE010000140.1:0-13737 GCA_964530165.1 uncultured Planctomycetaceae bacterium | reverse complement strand
GGTGTGTCCTATTTGTTCTCCGTTGCACAATACGCGGGAAGAAGTCTGGCAACGCATCGCACCGGAGGGGCCGCCAGCACATCCGAGGTGCCGATGCTGGCTGACTCATACTGAATCGACCTAGCAATAAGATGCGGCGCATCTGCACGGGAAAACGCAACGGCCCGAAACTTTTATCCGCAGTCCGTTCAAGACCTTACGACGCTGCTGTCGCCAAACCGCTTGACAAGACTTTGCATCCGTCGCAAACTCCCGCCCCATTTCGACGCCATTCGGCGCACGCCCAATCGTCCCGGAATCAAAGCGGGCCTTCAGATTGTCAAGCGACTCTGGCAACAGCACCACGTCACCGGTTGAAACGCTGCAACGACGGCGCGATCAGCTCAGGCTGCAACGCGAAGTCGCCGTGTTGGAAGCGCAGGAAAAAGCGCGGGCGTTGATCGGTAGCCGCGTACTCCGCGAATCGTGGGGCGAACGGGTCGATCTGCTCGAACCGCTCAAAGACGCACCCGGTTTCGGCAGCCCGGTCAGTCCGATCTCGCTCATCAGCGACCGCAAGGAAGGCCAGTTGCGGCCGTTCTTCGAGACGGAGTGGCAGTTGGCCGCCATTCGAGGGCAGGCCCGCTACCTCGGTCAGTTGTTCCCGACGCTGATCTGCGCGCTGGGGAATCTCGGAAATTACACATTCGGGACCGGCTTCGGCTACCGCGCCCAGCCTAAGGCAGACGTTGACGGCGTTGCGGAAAACCTTGTCGCTGAAATTCAGCGGATCGTGGACCAATTCCTCGAAGACAACGATTGGATCGGCGATCGGGAAATCGAGATGCACGACCGGTGTCGGCGCGACGGCGAGATGTTCCTGAGCTTGACGCCGGCGCCGCGACGAAACCGCTTGTCCGTCAAGGCAAGATTCGTCGAGCCGGAGCAGATCACCGAGCCGCAAAACGTCCGCGAATTCGAGGAATGGCTCTGCGTCCATGTGGCCTCGTCTTGGAAGTTCGGCATCCACACGCACTACCGCGACTTGGAGGAGGTCTACGGTTTTCACGTCCGCTGGGATGAGGACGGCGATGATTTCGATTACTTCCCCGCCGGCAACGTGGACCTCGCCTGGGAGCTGCATAGCGGGCTGATGGAGCACGTCAAGCTCAACACGGACCGGGTAATCAAGCGCGGCCTGCCGGATTTCTACGCGATCAAAGAAGATGCCAAGCAGGACGCCGCACTGCGAAAGAACACCGCCGAGGGCGCAACCGTTCAAGCGGCGATTGCGTGGATCGAAGAGTATACGACCGGCATCCCGCAGGGGAACGTGGAACCGTCGATCCTTGCCAGCGCTTCGGACTATTTCGATAAAACCACGCGGGTCGGAGGCGTACATCGGACCTACGTGCAAGACTACGAGGCCGGTTCGATCATCCACACGCCGGAAGGGAAGAAACACCTTCCGGGACCGCTGGGCAGCGAGCGGAACGGCAACTTCATCCTGGTCAACCAGCTCCTGGAACGGATGCTCGGCATTCGATGGAACATGCCGGAATACATGATCTCCGGCGACGCCTCGAACGCGAATTTCGCTTCAACGCTCGTCGCCGAGTCGCCGTTCATCAAAGCTCGCTTGCGGGACCAGCAGTTCTTCAAGTCGCGCATCCGCCGAATTCTGTGGAAGGTCGTTCGTCTTGCGATTCACGCGGGAGTGCTCGATAGGTTTGCCGGGCAAACCGATCTCAAAAACCTAGATCAATTCATCGAATTGGCGATCGAGGCACCGGACCCTGCATCCCGCGATGCTCTTCAGGCGGCGCAGACGGCGCAGGTGCAACAAAGCCTCGGCATCCTGTCGCGGCGCACGGCCGCCACGCAAGCTGGGCTGGATTACGACCAGGAGCAGACCAACATGCAGCAGGACGGCGACGCTGCGCCTGCGGCGCTGGCTGCAAATCCATTCGACCAGAACGGGCGCGACGGCTTGCAACAACCGGCCGAACCGATGCAAGCAGCGGCGCGCACAGGCAGCGACCAGGCTCCCGCGATCGAGGCACTGGCAACCGGCGCCGTGCCGATCGCCCAAGAGATTCTGCGGGCCGTCAACCAATTCCGCCACGAGGCGCAGACGGGAACCGTGTACTGGAACCAGTATTCCGGCGTCGCCTGGGTTTCCTTCCCTCTGGGCGTTGACGCGGAACTGGCCGCAAAATACGAAACCGCGCTGGCTGCCGTCCAGGGCGTGAGCAGCGTCCGCTTGGAGACGGAAGCCACACCGCTAAGCGGGACGGGGACGGACGAGGACGCCGCAAATTGGATCGTCATTCGACCGGACCCCAGCCGGGTCGCCGTGAGTGAAAGCGTTGTCGGCCGCGTCGTCGAACGAATGGTCGAACAAGTGTGGGAGAGCTACCCGTGAAACCTGCGCGCATCGGTCCTTTGGGGGTCGTCATCCTGTTCGCCGTGATCGTATTGGCTTGTTTGGTCGCCGGCGGTTGCCAGACGACCGGGCAGGGCGGCAGCGCCGGGCAACCGGGGGCCGGGCCGCCGTTCTACGGTGAGCCGGTCACACCCGGTGCTTACGACGGCTCAGGAGCCGAAGAACCGGTCGGCGCGCCTGGGTACTGATTGTGATTGCTGAATGTTACGCGGCCAAACGCCGCACGAAAAAAAGGAAAGCAAACCAATGTCCGAATTGATTGATCTGTTGAAAGCCCACGCCGCGGAACTTCTCCGCAGCGATCAACTGGTGTCGATCGTCAACGCCAAGCTGAACATTCCCGGCGCACCCGAAGCGCTGGAAGAAGAACTGATCCGCAGGGTCCTTTCGGCTGCGGCTGATGCTGTCAGCGGCGGCGATGCGTAAATGCGCAAACGGCGACAGCGAAACGGAGACGGGGACGGCGGTTTCGGCACGCTCAGCGTTTTTTTGCTGATCGCCGTTCTGTTGGCGCTCTGGCTGGGCGCTCTGATAACCGACTTCCTCTACACCTACTACTAACCAGGCCAACAAGACAATGCCGGCAGCAGCGACCACCGCAACCCTGATCGAGTACCAGCGGCTCCCGCACGGCGACCGCGTTGACCGCGAGCATCGGGTCATTCGCGGCGTCAAGGTATTGGGGACCGACAGCGGCAACAGCGCGCGTTCGATCGGCGTCGATGTGGACGGCACCTATTTCTACTCGCTCGATGCAATGCGCGCAGCGCTGCCGCTCTATGAGGGCGTGCGAGTTTACTTGGATCACCCTGACTTCCAGATCGACGATTCCGGCGTTCGCCGTCGCGCACCCGCGACGCGAAAAACCCGCGAGCACTTTGGCCGCCTTGTCAACGTCCGCGTTGAGGCGGACGGGATGTATGCCGACCTGGAATACCTCAGCAGCCATCCGCAAGCGGAAATGGTTCTTGAGGCGGCGCAGCGCATGCCGGAGACGCTGGCGATGTCACACCACGCTTTCGGCGACCCGGAAATGACAGAGGACGGCCGCGTGGTGATTACAAAAATCAACGATGTTCTCAGCGTCGATCTGATTTCGGAGCGACCGGGAACGACGAATTCCCTTTTCGAATCGGAAAATCCCATGACGACAAACGCTACCAGCACCAATACCAGCGCCGCAAACGCGGCGAACGACAATGCGGCCGAACTCGCCGAAATGACGACCGATCCCGTCGATACCCTTTACGACGATTCGTCGACGCCGGCCGATAAGGTCGCCGCCGGGTTCGACGCGGCAATCAACTCGGTCACGGCCGACGACGGGATGGACGCCGGCCAGAAGAAAGACACCATCAGCAAGCTGATCGACGCCAAAGAACAAGCCATCAACGCGATCAACGGCGAAAGCGATCAGGCCGCAAACGACACGACAAACAACAGCGGTGGTGACGGGGAGGCCGCAGCGAATGTCGCCGAGTCACAGCAGCAGCAACAGAAACTCCAAGAGCGCAACCAGCAACTCGAAATGGAGAACGCGCGTCTGTTGCTCGAAAACAAGGGCTTGCTCACGGACGACATGAACGACGAAAGCAAGGCCGCCCTGATCAAAGCATTCGCACGCTCTGCACCGGCTGACCGGAAAGTGCTCATTGAGTCCATTCACAATCGCACCGACGGTGAAACCATTCTCGGCCCGCGCCCGAAACAGTCCAAGCCGCTTATCGAAAGTGAAGCCGTTGAAGTCCCGCAAGACGCGAAAGAATTCGCTTCTGTATTGCGCTGTATCTGACCAGCGTCTTCCGGTCGCGGCCGCACGTCACCGCTCACCACATCAAACCCACGGGCTTTTGCCCGATACCAATTAGGAACCGAAACTATGACGAAACTGCTCGAATTGCCGGAGGCCCTCAAGCTGCGGCGCCAATTTGGCATCCACGACGACTTCATGGAATACACCGACGGCCAGTTGTGGACGAAGGTGGCGACCGACCTGGGTGGTGTGACGCTCAGCGATGGTGCCGGCGGCGTTGTCGTTCTCGACGCTAGTGATGCGACCGTGGCCGACAACGATGAGATCTACCTCAAGTCGACGAAGGAACTCTTCAAATTCGCCGCGAGCAAGCCGGTCCGCGTCGAAGCGCGTCTGCAATACGCAGAGGCGAATACCGACGATGCCAATATCATTTTCGGTTTGGCCGACGCCGTGGGCGCCAACACGCTCCTGGACAACGGCGGCGGGCCGAAAGCCTCCTATTCCGGCGCCGTGATTTTCAAAGTCGACGGCGGCACGGTCTGGCAGTGCGAGAGTTCGATCAGCACGACGCAGGTCACTACCGTTTCACAGCACACGGCCGGCGGGAGCAGTTACCACACGCTGGCCATCGAGTGTATGCCGATCACCTCGACAACGATCGAGGCGCGGTTCTTCCTCGACACGGCCGGCGGCCAGAACCTCAAACAGATGCGCGACGCCAACGGCGCGCTCATCAAGCACACGATCACCCTGGGCACCTCGACGGAAATGCAAGTCTTCGTCGGCGCGAAGAACGGCGGCGCAAACGAAGAAACGTTGAGCGTCGATTACATCGCCGCAGATCAGTTGCGGTAACACCAACCACCGATCACACACATCCAAACGGGGCCGTTCTCACCGGCGGCGTCAACTCCCGTTTTCCTTTTACGAAAGGCAGCACACATGCCGCTACTGAATCATCAACAATTGCGACGGTCCTACGACGCGGCGCTCAAAGACGGCCAGCCGCAGAAATTCTACCGCCCTTTGTTTGAGGCCCTGGAAGAAGGGCACATCAAGCCGAATGAGTTTTCCATCGCACAACTGTTCGAGCAGTTCGTGCCGCACGGCCGCGAGCTGCGGCAATCGTTCAACCCCTCCAACAGCGTCAACGGAATCAATCTGTTGGAAGCCGGCCATGCCATCGACACCTCGGCGTTCTCCAACATCAGCGGGCAGATCGTCTACACGCGGGTTTTGGAGGCGTTCAACGAGCCGAATCTGCTCTGGCCGGAGCTGGTGGAAACGATCCCGACGCAATTCGACGGCGAGAAGATTCCCGGCATCGGTCGCCTGGGCGACGAATCCGAAGCGATCGGCGAAGGGCAGACGTATCCGACCGCCGGCGTCAGTGAGGAATGGGTCGAAACACCCGAAACCATCAAACGCGGATTCATCGTGCCGGTCACGAAAGAGGCCGTCTTTTTCGATCGCACGGGACTGGTGCTGAAACGCGCCGGGGAAGTCGCCAACCGGATCGCGCTGAACAAGGAAAAGCGGGTCTTGGACGTCGCCTTGGGGCTGACGACCACCTACAAGCGGAATGGGGCCACCGCCGCCGCGACATACGGCGACACGCCCTTCGACAACTTGGCGGCATCGAACGCGCTGGTCGATTGGACGGACATCGAGGCGGCCGAATTGCTCTTCGATGCGTTGACCGACCCGAATACTGGGGAAGCGATCAATGTCATTCCAGACACCATTATCGTCCCGACGGCCCTGAAGCACACGGCCTACCGAATCGTGAACGCGACTCAGGTCCGTCAGGGGGCCATCTCCGCCACGGTGCCGGTCACGCTTTCGGCCAGCCCCATCGTCGCCGGCCAGTACCGCGTACTCAGCAGCCCGCTGGTCAAGGCCCGCACCAGCTCGGCGACCACCTGGTTCATCGGTCAACCGAAACGCGCCTTCGCCTATATGGAGAACTGGGGGCCGCAGGTCATGCAAGCTAACGACAACTCGGAAGCCGAATTCACGCAGGATATTGTCGCCCGCTACAAGGTCAGCGAACGCGGCGCGGCGGCGATTTTGGAGCCACGCTATATGTGTAAAAGCACTGCATAGGAGAGCACAAGTTTGACGCAACTACACCCGTGTTCGTCATCCGTGGAGCGTGTCCCGGTCCCGGTCGAAAGGCCGGGGCCGGGATTACATACGAAAGAAAAAGCAGAAGCGCTGATGTTCGTGAAACAACGATTGCTGGAACTCATTGACTGGCTGGGCCGTTTACGTCGAACGGTCCGGGAGTGCTGGAACGCCTGGCGAAAGCGCCACTGATTTCACGCTGCGGGGTCGGTGCCGGCGTTGTTCCGTCTCCTTGCAACGCCGCCGCCTCGCAGCCTGAAAACAAGGAGACCAAAGGAACCCAAACATGACCACGAAAACGACCAAAGCAACCAAAGAGATCGCAAAACCGGAGGCGGAAGCGGTTGGCAAACCACCGGCTCTTGCAGACCCGCTGACGCAGGAAGCCGAGTTGACCCGACTGCGAGAGGAACTGGCCGCAAAGGATGTCCGGCTCCAAGAGGTTGAAACGCGGCTGGGAAAAGCCGAGCAGGAACTGGCCGAACGGCCGGACTTGGATGCACTCGGCTCGTCAACGTCGGGTGGTCTCATCCGAGAGGTGACGACGACGACAACGAAACCGACCTGGCGGTTCCGCGTCAAGGATCAGCGCGGGCTGTTTGAAGCGAAAGATTTCAAAGTCGTCGACGAGTCGGAAGCGATCCGGCTGTTCTGCGTAACGACCAAGGACGCGCAGGGGAAAACCATTGACCCAACGCGGCACCGCTTCAGCGTTGAGTGCCTTGACGAAAAGGCGCGCACGCAAGCGATCCGCGAGCAGATTCAAACCAGCACGGCGAATCTGGCCGGCATCAACGTGCCTGTCGGCGCTCTGGCCCCCGGCTATCAGCCGCCGTTGGCACCACCGCCGTCACACATTCCCCCGGCGCTTGCGGGGGCCGCACCAGCACCTGTAACCGTTCCCGCGATGGTCCGGTAGCGAATCGCCATCAAGCGGCACCAATACCTGACACGAGAGAAAGAACAAGAGAGGTCCTGTCGAATGGCAAAACGAAAAGCAGCGACAAGCGCAGGCGGCGGCGCGGCGGGTAAGAAAGCCGCCGCAAAACCCAAAAAACGCAAGCCGGTCAGGAGGAAGAAGGCGGAAGCATCGGCGGTGGCGATCTGGAGATTCGACTTCCATTCGCCGGTCACGAAAACTGCCCTGCGCATGTTCAGCGTTTTTTGCACGGACGGCGAGTTTCCCGAACTGCTCGGATACGCGGTTGACGAGTCGGAAGCGATCCAACTGGCGAAGCTGGCGCACGGTCCGCAGGTTGACGGTCGCAAGTTTGTGGCGGAGCGGGTTCACGAATAGCGAAGGCGGCGACGGCAGCGAATGGCAACCTACCTCGACAATCTGAAGACGCGCCGCGATGCGATCGCCGCTGAACTGGCCGCCGGACAAACCGGCGACGGGCAGAAGTTTACGCAGCCCTCGATCAATATCGACGGCGAAACAATGGACACGGACAAGTACGTCCAACGGTTGTACGACGAACTGGAACGGCTTGAAAAACTGATCGCTCGGCAAGAGGGCGCTTGGCAGGTGAAGTCGATCGCGCAAACGCCATGAGTAGCATCGACCTGAGCAAATCCTACTTGAGTTGGGGGCCGACCGAATCGGTCACATTTACGGCAAGAAGACGGAGTGCGAATCACACCATCACGGTCGCCAACGCCAAGCGCGGAGCGCTGACGATCACCGACAAAACCTACTTGAGCGGAATTGTCAGCTTAAACGGAAACGAATTGGTCTGGCAGATACACGCCACTCAGCTACAACCCGCAAACTTCAGCCCCGTGCTGACCAGCTTTGACCCGCAAGAGGGGGATTGGATCACGGATTTACAAAGCCGCGTTTACTTCGTTCTGCCGGCGGGATGGGATCTGCTCTCCTACGGCACGCGGTGGAAATTCCTCTGCAACAAACAAAGGTGAGTGAAAGATGACGAACGACGAAACAGAAGCCGCCCAGCCCGCGCCGCCGTTGGCCGCAGAAGCCGCGACCGATGTTGAAACACCGATGCCCCAAACGGCACCTCCACCGGAGGCGGTCCCGGACGCAGCAGCACAACCACAACCACAACCGGCTGGGGCCGGACTCTCCGACTACCGTGAAGGGGATAGGGTCTATCTCGCAACCGATTCGATCGCGCCGAAAGGGCGAATCTGGGAGGTCAGAACGCACCGCTTCGGGCGCTCACGGATCAGGGCCGAAACGCGAGCGGAGGCGGAGACGCTCTACCGCGAAGTCAACCAGGTTCCCGACGACGACAAGCTGGCCGACATCAACAGCAAGCGAGTTCAGTAGGCGACGCGATGATGATGGGACAAGCGCTAGCCGCCGGCGAGGTCGGCAGATGGCTGGACGATCTGCTTTCCACGATGCAGCACCCGAAAGCCGCACCCGCGCTGAAAGCATGGGGGCAAGAGCTGGCCGGGGCCTTGGGCGTCGGCTTCCTGCGCAGCGTCTCGCCGGCCGGCAAACCCTGGAGACCGCTCAAACGGCCGCGACCGCGCGGGCACAATCCGGGTTCGCGCCCGCTGATCGACTTCGGCGACATGATGCTCTCGGTCATCGGCAGCAGCCCGGATCATATCGAAGACATTACAGACGACAGCATTTCGTTCGGCACGAAGGACAAGAAAGCCGCCTTCCACCAATTCGGAACGCGGTACATCCCGTCACGCCCGTTCGTCGGCGTCTCGGATGAAATGGCCGACCGCGCAGCGGAGATCTTGACCGAACACCAGATCCACCAAATCAGCCTCGTTTAACCGGCCACCCGAACCGACGTCAACCAGAACAGAATTGAATTCATGGCCGATTCCGTCCTCTCGCAGAGCCTAGATGCCATCGTTCAGGCGATCAAAGACCTCGCACTGACGGACATCCCCAGCGCGAATATCGGGCGTTTCGTCGTATTGGTGGACCGCAACTACGACTACCCGGAAATCCGCGTCGTACCCTACGGCGCGGAGGTGATTTCGGGCGAGCCGCAGGTTCAGGACCGCGACGATTGGACATATCCCGTCGTCGTGGGAATTCTCGATTCGATCACAAACATCACGGACGGCGAGAAACAGTTCAAGTGGCGGCAACGTATCCGCAAACGATTCCACAACAAGAGCATCACGATCGCAGATGTCGTGAAGAAAACAGTCTGCACACCCCTCGCAATCGTCGACCGCGAAGGCTGGCGAGACGAGAACGTTTTCCTGTCCGCTTTGTTGATCGGCGTTACGACCCGCGAAGACCGGGACTACACGCTGCCGTAAAGCAGGCAGGCGCATCCAGTTTCACATCACTGGCCCACACATCCGGGCTGACAACTACGCCTTTTGAAAGGACAACAACATGGGTACTCCCTCCGTAGGCGGTTCGCAAGGCATGGCCTTCGATTCCGCTGCCCCCGTCGATGCTGCATCCAAGCCCTTTGAATTCGTCAGCGAATCGCTGGCCAAGCAAGGGACGATCATGGACACCAACGCCGTGCGCGGCACACGTTCTCACGGCGTCGATCGCACACGAACCGGCGTCAATACGATCAACGGAACGATCGTGTTGAATCCCGCCCCGAAAATGCTGGACAACCTGCTCCCGCTCATCCTCGGTGCGTCCGAATCGACGACCACCGCTAATCTCTTCAAAACCGCTGAAACGCTCAGCAGCGGCGTGTTCCTGATTAGCCGCGGGGCGAAGGACTTCCTGTATCAGGGCTGTTGGGTCAACCGTGCCACGCTGCGGGCCTCACAAGGGCAGTTCCTTGAACTGGCCCTGGACATCGAGGCGGAGACCGAAACGGTCCAGGCCGCCGGCACGTATTCCGGCCTCACGTTTTCGGACAGCTCAACAATGACCGAGAAGCCGTATGTGTTCATGGACGGCACATTCAGCGTACTCAGCTCGAACCGCTCACTGTTCAGTTTCGAGCTGGTCATCGACAACCATCTCAACACCGAGCGGTATCTCAACTCGGTCAACCGCGCGGACTTGCCGGCGCAGGACCGGACGGTCACCGTCCGCATGTCGACGCCGTACACGGCCGATGAAGTTGACTTGTACGACCAAGCGCTGGCAGGAGCTGCCGCGACGTTCACGTTCACCAACGCCGACGATTCCGCCCAGATTTTGACGATCAGCTTGGCGGCTTTGCAGTTTCCGAGCCGCTCGCCGGTCGTGCCGGGCAAGACGACGGAAATCCCGCTGCAATTGGAGGGCGTTGCCCGTGAAACCTCGACGACGAAGGAAATCGTCATCACGAACGCCGATACCTAATAGGTGACGGCCACATCGCAGCTCCGGCCGGTCTGGTTTCTACCGGTCCGGCCGGAGCTTTTTCACCAGAACGCAACACGTAACACGGAGACGAATGACGAATGGCACACACTGGTTTTATTCCCGACGGCTACACGATGAACGGGGTGATCCGTTCCAAGCCGAACGTCCACGAATCAGTTCACCTGACCTACCGCCCCGCGACGATCGAAGAGCGCGGCGAATTGTTCGACCGTTGGGAGAAGCTGTCGCCGTCGCTGCGGTTGGAGCGCGGCAGCAAGTTCCTGGTCGATCACATCACCGTGTGGGACTTGAAGGACCCGGACGGAAACCCGGTCAAGCTGTCCGCCGAGAACTGTGCACGGCTGACGTTCGATCTGTACGGCAGCCTGCTGAACCTGATTTGCGTTGTTTCCGACGATCAGGAGGGCGATGAAAAAAACTGAGCGACGGCGTTGTCCTGATGCTGCTGTACCCGGAAGTGGCGACTCGCGACTGCGAGCACTGCATCCAATTTATGTATGACGAAAAAACGGGGGCGCTTCAGAAAGACAAGGCCGGCAACCCGATTCCGCGTCCGAAGGTCCGCGTCTGGAAGGGGCGCACACTTGCCGGCGGAAACCCGCCCTGCCGACAGGGACGGCAAGGGCAACAGGCGGGCTGCCCGAAAGGAACGCCGGAAAATCAAAAAGCACTCAGCCCGAAAAACGTGCGGGCCTACCAGCACTATCTGGAATGTAAGGCCGTTGGAAGCTGGCCCGACGATCCGATCGTTCGCCGAAACGCGGCGACGATCGCCCGCGTCGAGACGGCGATCCGCGAGGCCCGCGAGGAAGGCCATCGCAAGTCGATGCTGGCCATATTCGAGGCGCTGTTGAAGCGGTGAGATAAGAGCAAGAGCTAATCATGGCCGAGCCGGGCGTACAACGCGACGTTCTGATTAGTCTGAAATTGGTTTCAGACCCCGGAAACGTTGCAGCCGCCCGCAAGCTCGGCGAGGCAATCGCCCGCGTTCAGAAGCAAGCCGAACAAACGCAGGCGGCGTCGGCCAAACTACCGGGCGGCGGCGGAAGCGGCGGCGGTGCGGCAGGGTCGACCAGAGTCAAAGCCGCTACGGAGACGGCTCAGGCGGTCTTCGATGTCGATGCCGCCAGCGCGCGGCGGCGCTCGCGGTTGTGGGATTTGGCCGCGAAACATTTCGTGCAGGCGGAGGGAAACCGGCTGCTCAGCGCCGAGAAAACTGAAGAGGGCATCGACAAGCTGGCGCACAAACTGAAGGTCAGCCGCGCCCGACTCGCCCAGCAAGCCGCCAAGGAACAACAAAAAGCCGAGCAGCAGACGCGGCGCGTCGCTGAACGCGAGGCCGACCGCGCTGCCAAGGCGAAGATCAAAGCTGAGCAGCTTGTAACGCGCGAGGCACAACGGGCCGCCAGTGAAAAGATCAAAGCCGAGCGGTCGGCCGCGCGCGAATCCGAACGGCTCGCCACAAAGCAGCAGCGGGACCAGGACCGCGTGTTCCGCAACCGCGCCCGGCTCTTGGATCGCATCAGCAAGGACAAGATCAGGGCGCAGCAGCAGACGGAACGCGCCGTCGAGCTGGCCAACGCCAAGCGGGTCGAAGGCAGCGAACAGGTCAGCAACGAAGTCCGCAAATCCATCCAAGGCGCCTTGGACATGGCGCGTGGCTTCGCATTTCTGGGCATCGTCGGCGAGGACAACCTTGAGAAGCTGGCGAAAGGGCTTGTGAAAGTCGAGGCCGGCTTCTCCGTATTCCGAGGGGCGACCGATCTGTTCTTCGGCATCGGGTTGGCCATGCGGAGGTACCGCGAAGTGGTCGAGGCGACGACGGCCGCCAACGAAGCGCTGGCCGCCTCTCAGGCGCTGGTGGGCGGTACGAAGATCATCGGCGGGCGGGGCGTCGTCGGGAGCGGGGGAACCGGAATCGCCGCCGCCCTAGCCGGTGACGCCGCCGCCGGTGGGGTCTTTCGGTTCGCCAAGAAGGGAGTGTCAAAGGTTTTCGGGCGGTTCGCAGGAAAGGGTGTGGTAGCGGCGGGTGCAACGAGTCTGTTTCCAACGTTTGCCAAGCTGGGGGGGATGGCAACAAAACTTGGCGGCGTACTCGGTAGCGCGGCGGCAACGGCGGGAATTTTCGCGCTAAAATTTGCCGCGCTCCCCATAGCCCTTGAGGAAGGGGTTCGATGGCTTTTCCGGCTCGCTGGGGCCGGGGAAAAGGCCGAAAGTGAGGTTCTCGCCGGGATTGGAGCGATCAAGGCGTGGCGCGGTTCCGTGGCATCGGCGGCGAAGGTCACGGAGATGGCCGCCCTGCGCAAACAGCGCCAGGACTTCCGCGCGGCCGAAGATCAGAAGTTCCTGAAACGCGCGCAGTTTGAGGCAACGCAACGCCAAGGTCTCGGCGATCTTGCCCGGCAACGCACGGAGTTGGCGTTCGACGGGCAGTTGGGCCTGAGCAGCGAGCAACGGACGTTGGGTGTTCTCGCGGGCCAGCGGGCACGCGATCTGAAAGAACTGGAGGCTGCCCAAGCGAACTTTGAAGAGGTGCGCCAGCGAAACCGTCAGCGGGTTCTGGCCGCAGAAGCCGGCGGCGGCGCGCTGGATACGATCCAAAGCCTAGAAGAGGAAAAGAGCGCGCGGGCACGAATCTTAGCCGTCAGCCAGAAACTGTCCGACTCCGACAAAGCGCGTGTCGGCGTCCTGCGCCAACAGGCGGAAGCGGCCCGCGACAACGTGAAGGCCGCCGGGGAGCAGCTCAAAGCTGCCAAGCTGCTTGTCGCAACGGAGAAGGAACGCCTCGACGACAAGTTGGCCAAATTCGGGACGCTGGACCCGTTCAAGAAAGCCGCGTTGCGGAGTATCGGCCAGAAACTCGCCGCAGGCGGGAACCTGAACCAGTTTGATGTGCGGCTGTTGAAGGAAACGGGATTCGCTGGGAAAAAGACGCGGGAATTTGACCTGAAACGTGGAACCGCCGCGCATGGTTTGGAGTTTCTCAAGAACCTGGGCGAGGATGCGGACCTGGCGGCCGCCCGCGATAAGGAACGTCTGGCGACACTGAAAATCGAATCCGCCCAGATCAAAGCCAGCGAAGCGACCAACGAGTTTGACAAATCGGCCCGCAAGGCGACGAAATCGCTTGACGATTTGGACAAG
>CAZGYE010000139.1:0-13858 GCA_964530165.1 uncultured Planctomycetaceae bacterium | reverse complement strand
GAGCTTCCGGGCGTTTGCCCAACACTCCGGTATTCGAGCAGGGAACGTCGACCAGAATCGCGTCGAACGGACCGGGTGGTATGTCGCTGCCGTCGGCCTGAATGAGAGTCGGTTCGATGATGTCGATGCCCAGCCGCCGGCAGCTCGGACCGATCAGCGCCAGCCGGCCGCGATTGACGTCGGCCGCCACGATTCTGCCCTGGTTGGCCATCAGCTCGGCCAGATGCGTCGTCTTGCCCCCCGGCGCTGCGCACAGATCGAGCACCGTCTGTCCCGGTTGCGGCTCCAGCAAGCGGGCCGCGTGCATGGCCGATTCGTCCTGCACCGAGCACCAACCCTCGTCGAAGCCGGGAAGCTGCCCGACCGGCAGCGACCGGTCGAGCCAAATTGCTTCCGGGCAGCTTCCGGCGTGGGCGTCAATCCGGTGGGGCGTCAGCACATCGAGCACTGCCGTGCGAGTTGTCTTCAACACATTGACGCGCAGGCAAGTCCTCGCCGCCGTGTTGAACCAGAAGCCGAGCCGAACCAGCTCTTCGAAATCGTCTCGCTCTTGCCAGCGCCCGACGAGCCAGCGCGGAAAGCTGAACGCCCGCGAGAAGTAGCTGCACGGGTCATCCGCCGGGTCGTCGAAAATTGGTTGCCGGCATCTGCGGTGGCGCCCTGGCGCGATGGGCACGGCGTCGGCTGCGGCGGCGGCGGTGTATGTGTCGGTCAGGCTTCCGACAACCGAACGCAGCACGCCGTTCAAGAAGCCGGACCACCGCCGCTTGCCGAGCCGTTTGGCTGCTTCGACGGTTTCATGCACGGCCGCGTGCGGCGGCACCGACGTCAGGAACACCGCTTGGTAGGCGCCGATCTCGATGAGCGTCCACAATCCGCTTTCCACCCGGCGCCGCTGCCGCGTGACGTGCGGCTGAATCAACGCATTCAGCGTGGCCTGCCGGCGGACGACGCCGTACACAATCTCTGTCGCCAACCGGCGCTCTTCCGCGGCGAGTTGGCTCTTCCGAAATCGTTTCTCAAGCAGTTTCCCAGTGAACACCAACGTTCTGTGGTGCTCGTCCAGAACGGCAAACGCCAACTCGCGTGCATTGTCCATGAATTCGATCAATAGATTGTTTCGTGGCACAGCAATGCGTGCGGCAACCCGGTTGCGATTGTGGGATAAGCCAGCTCGAGACCAAGCTCTTCGCACAGTTTCCGGTTCCGGCAGCGTTTGTTCAATCCTTTCCGTCGCGACTCGTGGCCGGGCAATCGGCCGAAAGTTGGTTTCGGAGCTCCGACGAGGGACGCGAGCGTCTCGTAGTATTCACGTTGACTGATTGGCCGGTCGTCACACACCAGGTACGTCAAACCGGCGCGACCTCGTTCTTCGCACGCGATGACCGCCCTGGCCGCGTCGTCGACGTGGATCAGGTTCAAGTAGGCGTTCGGATTCTTTGCGAGCGCCTGGCCGGCCATCAGCGATTCCACGCGCTGCCGCAACCGTCCCGGTCCGTAGAGACCGGCCAATCGCAACACGTTGGCGCCGCGTGCGTGCGTCGCCGCCGCCGGCGGGAAGAAACGCCACACGACTTGCTCGGCTTCGAGTGAAACGCGGCCGTTAGAACCGGTCGGTTTGCACTCGGTTGATTCGTCGACCCACCCACCGTCAATCCGGCCGTAGACGCTGGTACTGGAGATGTAAAGAAACCGTTCGCTCCGCGAGGCGATTTCGCTGAGCACGTTTTCCAGCCCGGCAATGCGCACCTCGCGTCGTGACTTTCCGGCGCTGCGATCGTACGCGACGGCGTACAAGACCGTGTCCGCCCGCGGCAGAGCGGACAACGATTCGGGAACGGTCACGTCTCCGAGAACCGGCTCGACGCCGAGCGTGCGAAAGCGTTCGGCACGCTGCGGCGAAGCCGTGACCGCGACGACATGGCACCCCTCTTGCAGCCAGGCTTCGGCCACTCGCCGGCCGAGATAGCCGCATCCGATGATCAGTTTCCGCATGGGTTCGCTCGTCAGCTCTCGATCTTCTGGTTGCCGAAGGGCGCATACCACCAGGACATCCGGGAGACGAAATTATTCTACCTTCGAGTCAAGGGATTTGGTACAATAAGGGGAGTCTTGACAATTTGGTCTCGATCGATCACATACAACGTCATTCATTTGTCTATTGCCAGTTCGTTCGCAGCGAGAAGATCGCTGACCGGCCGTGGATGTGCGACGACCTGTGCGGGCCGCGCTTCACATTGAGCTTTGTTCCTTTTGGTTGAGCACGGAGTCGGGCATGTCGGCAGTGTTTTCTGGCCCTGCTGAACCCGCCTCGTCCGGAGAAATCCCGATCAACACCCCGGAACGCGGTCTCGACGTGGAGCATAAGCACCGCCTCGTCTCCGAGTTTCTCGAAACACATCAGTACGACGCGCTGCTGCTCACCGAACCGAGCAACTTTGCATGGTTCACATCCGGAGGCGATTGCTCGCGTGGCGGATCTTCTGAAACCACCGCCGTGCTGTTCATTACACCCGAAGCGCGGGTGGTTTTGGCAAGCAATGTCGACTCGGCCCAGCTCTTCGATCGGGAACTGCCCGGTCTGGGCTTTCAGCTGAAGGAACGGCCCTGGTATGAGCCGCGGCATCTGCTGGTTGAGGATTTGTGTCGCGGCCGGACGGTTGCCAGCGATTGCAGTTCCAGCCTCGCGAGCAACATCGCGCCGCAATTGATCGGCTTGCGTTTGCCGCTGAGTGTACTGGAATGCGAACGGCTCAGGGAACTGGGCCGCGCCGTGGCTCATGCCGTCGAAGCATCCGCCCGACACTTCCAGCCGGGCGAGATGGAGGCCGAAATCGCCGCGGAAATCGCACACCGCTTGATCAAACGGCAGGTCATGCCGGAACGCATTCAGGTCTGCGCCGACGGGCAAAGCCAACGGTATCGACACTGGTCTTTCGGGACGCGTCGTGCTCGGGCTGCCTGCGTGATCTCGGCGGTGGGACGGCGATGGGGGCTCCAGGTCGGAGCGACTCGCACGGTTTGCTTCGGCGAGCCGTCTGATGAGCTGCTCTCGGCACATCAACGAACCGTGCTCGCACAGGCCACCGGCATGTATTTTTGCCAGCCCGAGTGGGAACTCTTCGAAGTTTGGAACCGTGTGCAACGGATCTACGAGAAATTCGGAGCTGCGGAGGAATGGCGGCACGCGGACCAAGCGGAGATCGTCGGATACCAGCTGAGCGAAGTCCCCATCGTTCCGAAGAGTGAGTTCCGCCTCGCCTCCAGAATGGCGGTCCATTGGCATCCATCGGTGGGACCGGCTGCTGCCGGCGACACGATTCTGATTGCCGAGGACGGCTTCGAAATACTCACGCCCATGGAAGACTGGCCGAAGGTGACCATCGAGGTCAAGGGATCGGCGATCCACTGTCCCGACATTCTCAGACGGCCGGCACCGGGCGGCGCGCGTGACGACTCCGTTCTGGAATGAAGTGATTGAGCCGGCGGGCCTGCCCGCCGCGCCCCCCAAGCGGGAATCTGTTTCGTGCACGATCCTGAACGCATCGCTTAACCGGTGGCCCGCTCGAACGGGAGCGTCTCGTTTTTCTTGGGCGCGTCGGGCTTACCGCAGGAGACGCCCCCGAGCTCCGCCAGACGCGCCATCAGCAGCTCGGTGACCTCTGTGAGCAACTCGCGCGATTTCCGCCGTCCCGCGTAGGCGGAGAGATCGATCGCGTCTCCGTAAGTCACACGCACTCGGGCAAGCTTGAGGAACGGCTCGACCATGTGGTCTCCTTGCGGGGCGCCGTGAATGTAGACCGGATACACGGGAACCTGCGCGCGAAGCGCCAGCCAGGCGATTCCAGGACTTGCATCACTGAGTTCCTCGCCGAGATGGATCCCGCCCTCGGGAAACACGCCGACCAACTTGCCGGCTTGAAGTCGCCGCAGGGCGTTGCGCGCCGGGGCCATGTCCTTTCCGCCGCGCTCCACGGGAATCGACTGCAAAGCTCGGTACAGCCATCGGAACCTACGGATGTCGTAGTATTCCCGGGCCATCAGAAAACCGATCACTCGGATTCTGTTTCTCCGCCCGGTGAGATGACTGTTCGTCCAGACCATCATGGGGTCGATCGGGCTGCGATGGTTGGCGATGATCAGCGCCGGCCCTGTTTGCGGAAACGGGCAGCGGCGGTTGGCCCGCCAGTGATAACGCATCCCACTGTAGGTGCGCTGGACACAGTACAGCAGCCACACTTGCCAACCCCCTTCACACCGAACCGCCTGCCACAAGACGATGACGACTCCGATCGCGGCAAACGCAGCCAGTGTGAGTTTCGCGATGAACTCGGGATCCATAACCATTCAAAACCGTGCGAGGCAATCGGTGGGGTGGCCGGGTCTGACCAACGGGAAGGCCCGGAATTCGTGGATCTGGGCCATCGCTATCGCTCTGACCCAGCCACCCACATTCGCAATTTGGAACTACTGAATGACGCGGAGTCTCTTACGAGATCTCGGCAAACTGGTCAAGTCAGAGCAACGTGAATTCCATCGGCAGCCGGCGAGCTGCGCTTTACTGAAGTTCCGCCACAATAATCACTTCCCGAGGCGACGTCAAAAAACGCATTGCCGGCAGCATTCCGACCGCCGGACTCGCGGACAACCAATAGGCGGAATTCTGAGTTTGTACGAGTCATTTCAGCCACACGTTGTCGAATTGCAACCTAGGTTGAACAGGAGCAACACACCATCAATTCTCGTAACACTTTAGCCATCTGGAGCCACTTCCTCACAAGAGTGCATTTCGTGGTAAGTGGAGGATTATTAGGAAACCAGGCAAGCAGGAATGTCGAGAATCGTCTTTCTCCTGACTTCCTGAATTCCTAATTTCCTCATCACTGCATTCGGCTAAACAGTTACCAATTTTCAAAGACGACATGGGGAGTTCGGCAATGCAGACCACTGTACAAGCTCTCATGACGCATCAGCCTGCCACCATACGCTATGATGCCAACCTCGACGAGGCGTTGGCAACCCTGCTGCGTGAGGAAACGGGTGAACTCTATGTCGTCGACGGGTCGTCACGACTGCTCGGCGTCCTGCCCGACTACGAACTGTTGAAAGCGAAGTTGACCGGCATCCCGTCCAGCGCGCGGGTCGAGACGCTGATGAGCCGTCACCTCGCGATCGTTTCGGCCGGCATGCACGTTGCGGAAATCGCGCCGATTTTTCGATACGGCAAGAACCAGCAACTGGCCGTTGTCGAAGACGGGCGCCTGGTGGGACAGATCAGCCGACGCGATATTCTACGGCTGTCGGTGACTCTCGAACAACTCGATGCAGACCCCGTATCGGCCGACGCCCATGCAGCCAGCGATCAGCCGGAGTCGGTGTTGCGCGGTCCGCGGTACACGCAGCGCCGCCGACAAGCCGAGCAGCGCATCATGCAGGATTGAGCGGCGGGGTGGCGGGGTCAGAGCGAATGCGGTGGCCCCGATGCATGCGTTCCGGGCCTTCCCGTTGGTCAGACCCGGCCACCCGTCGTTCAATACACACACGAATCGAGAATGGCCAGAACCTCGTCCAGCAAATCTTCGGGCGCTTTGCCGATTCGTTTCACCTGACGACTGCGGAAATCGATGGATTTCACCTGCTCCACCATGACGAATCCGGTGACCTTCAATCCGGGCGGAACCGGAACATGAAACGGGAAACTCCTGTCCGTTTTGGTGACGGGGCAGACGATGGCCATTCCCGTGTACTTGTTGAACAGATCGTTGCTAACCGTCAGGGCGGGGCGTCGGCCCATCTGTTCATGGCCTGATTGAGGATCAAAGGTCACGGAGATGAAGTCGCCTTTTCGGGGAATGTACGCGGCCAACTACCAGGCCTCCTTTCCCCTGGGTTCTCCCCAATCGACCTCCGTCGGCCGATAAGAACTGGGGATGGATTTCACGAGATCGGACAGCTCGTACTTCCCGCGAACTCGCCTCATAGGCCGAATGACGATCTCACCGTTGCGTACGACAACATCCACCTCCTCCCCCAGGGCAATATCCGCGTCCTCCAACATGCGCCTGCTGATGCGAAGCCCTTGACTGTTGCCCCATTTCTTGATTCTCGTCATCATGGCAACCTCCTCGACGGATATCCCAAGTATATACGCACGCCGTGATGGCGTCAAGGTTTTCTTGGGGCTGACGGCGACGGGTGGCGGGGTCAGAGCGAATGCGGTGGCCCCGTTGCACGCGTTCCGGGCCTTCCCGTTGGTCAGACGCGGCCACCCTTCGCTCAGTCGAGATCGACGCCCATGTCTTGCATGAGCAGCTTCATGTCTTCCCAGACGTCTTTTTTGGCCGCCGGGTTTCGCAGCAGATACGACGGGTGATAGGTGCACAACACCTTCGCGCGTTTGTAGGTCAGGAACTTTCGCCGCATTCGCCCGATGGACGTGGTCACGTCCAGCAGATTCTGGGCGGCCACGCTGCCCAAGCAGACGATGTAGTCGGGATCGACGACGGCAATCTGGCCGTCCAGATACTCGCGACAATTGGCGGCTTCCTCGGAAGCGGGATTCCGATTGCCCGGCGGCCGGCACCTGAGAATGTTGCAGATGTAGACTTCTTTGCGGGTCAGTCGGCAGGCGACGATGATCTTGTTGAGCAACTGGCCGGCCCGTCCGACAAACGGCTCGCCTTGCCGATCTTCATCGGCACCGGGGGCTTCGCCGACGAACAGGATGCGGGCTTGTGGATTCCCCACGCCGAAGACCGTCTGCGTGCGCGACTGGGCCAATTCTCGACATCGCACGCAGGCCGCCACTTGCCGTTGGAGGGTTGCCAGTTGTTCCTGCCGCTCGGACAACGAAAGGGTCGAACGTTGGCTTTCAGTCACGGCTGCCTTTCTTGCGGGTGCTTCGTCCGTTTCTTCAAACAGCGATCGGGAGCGTTGCCTTGCGTGTGAGGTCAGGGCGGAATCGTCACCGCCCGGTTGTGGAACGGACTCGGGGACTTCGGCAACGGGTGGCTCAACAAGAGACGCGCATCGCGGCAGATGCGTCAGCCCGGCCCGCCCCAAGCTCTCCAAACGTTGGGTCAGCGCCCGCCGCAATGGAGCGGCAGTCTCCTGTTCCATCAATCAACCTTTCCTTTCAGCAGTCAGCTTTCAGCAGTCAGCTTTCCACACGCTGTTGCCCTCGCTGCTGATCGCTGATCGCTGATTGCTTCTCACGGCAAGGCGGGGACTTTGCCGGCCCCGTTTTTCTTGGCGATCCACCACAGCCGCCAGGTGCGTTCGTCGTAGCCGAAATTCTCGCCGGTCAGCTTTCTCAGCGCCGAAAGCGTTTCGGCGTTACGGTGATCGTATTTGATGACGACCACCTTCATCTTCTTGTAAGTCGGCGGCTGGACTTGGTTGACGATCACTCCGTTCGGCAATTGGCCGCTGAGTAACATGGCCTCGATGTTGGGCGGCAGTGTGCCCTGTCCCTGACCGCCGGCGAACGAGCCGTCGGTTCGAAAACTCAGCGTGCCTTTCGTATCAGGAACCTCCACCCGATAGCGATGCGTTGTGACGAGGGCTTCCACCAGGTCGGGAATCATGCTCTCCTCTCCGACCCGTTCCAAGGCGGCGGCGGCGCGGCGGACAACCCTGTTCAGGTCGTCCTTCAACGCCCGGACGTACAAGGGGCCGGCCGACTGATACTGGTCGGGGGAAATCGCATTCAGGGCCGCGTAACGGATCTCATGATCGGCGTCGTGCAGCGACTGCGTGACGAGGGCCTCGACCGGTTTGTCGCCCTGCATCCGGGAGAGAATTCCGACGTACAGTTCGCGGATCTGTTTGTTCGAATTGTCCTGCATCAGCCGCATCAGGGCGGGGACCGCGTCGGGATCGTCGATCTTCTGCAGTTCGGCCAGCCCGAGATCACGTCGTTCGGGACGACGCCCGGTCAGCCAGCCGTACCACAGCCGAACTTTCTTGTACCACTGCTTCTCGGCATCCAGTTCCGCCTGCGTCTTTTCGATCAGCTCCAACTCCTGAGTGGTGACGTAGCGGCCCTTGTGCTTGACGTATCCCTGCGACGTCATCAATTCGTCGCGAGTCATCCATTTCCCGCCGTGTTTAGCGTGTTTGAGACCGTGATGGGCCCTTTCGTGCTCCGGGTCCAACTCCAAGACAGCTCGCAATTGCTGTTCGCGCTGTTTGCTCAACCCGTTTTGTCGGCACCACTCGGCCAATTCCCAGTGGGCGGAGGCGGTGCGAGGCGTCAGCTTGGCACGGGTTTCGTATTCTTCTACTTTCAGCGAGCGCCGCGTGACGAATTGAATGTCCTCGGGTTCGACGACGACGACGGCCCCGGTGAGAGTCTCCAGCGTGACGGCCCCGGAGTTCCCGTTGTCGGGTTTCCGAATGATCTTGCCCCGAATTTCGCCGCCGTTCTTGAGCTTGATCAGGTCGGCATACGCGGACGAAGAGCTTCCGGCGACGACGAGAACCGCGACAGCAAGGGTGATCCAGCGGAACCAGCTTGCCATGACCGCCCCTTTCCCATTGCGCCCGCTGCCCGAAAGAAAACCAACTACTGAATTCTACCGCTTCCCGCGGAGCGAAATCAATGACTTCCCCGGCAAAATGGCCGATCGCTCGGAGAAGTCTGGTTTTGTCTCTGGATGCTGCGGTACAATGAAGGGTAGGGGGCGGGTCGTCGCATTGTCGAGGACGCGTTTCGCACGTCGGCAAATCGCATCTTCCACATTTCGGAACCAACGAGGTGACCATGCTGAGACTGAGAACGTCGATCCTGGTTTTGGTCTGCCTTCTGCTTGCCGCCGTTTCCGCCGAGGCGCAGCAAGCGGGTCTCGCCGGCTCTTTGCCGACGCGACGCTTGCTGGACCGTTACGGCCTGGAACGTGCCTGGTGGAACCAGGCGAGATTGGACGTCAGCCGCGAAAAAGTTCGCCACCTTACCGTGGATGAACAGATCACCTACGTCCAGTCGACTGGTGGAATCGTGACCGCCCTGGACAACGAGACCGGCAAGCTTCTCTGGGCGATCCAACTCGGCCGAGCCGACGAGCCCAGTTTCCCCGCCGTTTCCAATGAAGACATTGTGATGGTGATTGCCGGCGTCACGCTGTATGCATTGGAGAAGTTTAGTGGAAAACCCCTCTGGAACATCCGCATCCCAGGGCAGCCGTCGACCAGCCCGGCAGCCGACGAAAGGAACGTCTATGTCGGTACTCTGGACGGAAGCGTTTACGCATTCAGTTTGCGGAAGATCAAGCAACTGTTTAACGAGCAACGACTGCCGGATTGGTCGTATCAGACGGTTGTGTGGCGGTACCAGACCGGCAAGCAAATCACCACGCCGCCGCTGACGAGCATGCAAGCCGTCGACTCGACTTCCTCAAGTAGCGAACGCCAGATCGTCCACTTTGCCAGTCTGGACAGGTCGTTGTATGCCGTCACGGCCAGCCGGCGGAAACTCCTTTTTCAGTTGGAAACTCCCGATGGGGCGATCTCTGCGCCGCTGGGGCGAGCAGCCTTGCTCATCCCGCGCCGGGACAAAGAGACCGGTGAAACGAAACTCGTACGAACCACGCTCCTGTTTCTCGCGTCAGAGGATTCGAAGCTGTACTGTGTGAACGCGCAAGTCGGCTCGGTTCGCTGGCACAATGCGTACGGCCTTCCGTTGCAGCAAGCGCCGCGAGTCGTGGCCGGCGACCTCTATATACTGCCGACTCGCGGCGGCATCTATTGCCTCTCGGCGGATTGGGGCGTGCAGCGCTGGTGGCGACCGAAAGTGACGAAGTTCCTGGCGGCCACGCAGAAGCTGCTGTACGTCTCCGACGAACTTGGGAATGTCATCCTGCTTTCCCGCGAGAACGGCGGCTTACTGGGGGCATTGCCGCTCAGACAGTTCACCGTTCGTCTGGAGAACGACCGGACCGACCGGCTATACATGGCGACTCAGAGCGGCCTGGTCGTCTGCATCCGCGAGAAAGGCCACGAGTTCCCGATCTACCACATGTACCCCGACCGACAACCCATCCTCCCTGAATTCGCCCCCGAAGAAGCCCAACCGAAACCAAACCCGCCCGCCAACGCCGCAAACAACAAAGCGGCTAACGCCCTGAACTAACCGCTCGACAGCATCCTCTGTTGCAAGGTTCGGCGGCGTCGGTATACTTTGACGTGGTGTGGTTTTTGTGTTTTGACCGATCGGGAACCGTTTTTGAATTCCAAAGGATTCTCTACAGTGAAACTTGCAGAGCCTGTGAACGTTCGTCAGTTGCTCACTGAAGATTCCCCGTTTGGGCCGGCAGAAATTGAACTGCTGGAAGCGGCCACCGGGACCCCACAAGTCGTTGAGTTGCGGCACAAGGTCGGCTTGCTGCAATCCGAGGTTGACGCCGCCGGCAGCGCCTCCAGTCAGACTCTGCTGCGACTTGGGATCGGGCTGTACCTGCTAGGTCGGCACGAGTTGGCCGAGGGCTACCTGACCCGTGTGACGGACGATGCCACCGGCAGCTTCCACCATGCTTTGGTGCTGACGGCCCTGGAGCGTCACGCCGAGGCCCAGCAGAAGTTCGAAGAAGCCTCCAAGCTCGGCTACGACGCCGTGGAATGCACGTTGCGGCGGGCCGGCGCGATTCGCGCGCTTGGGCGGCTGGACGAAGCGGAGTCGCTGTTGCGCAGCGTCTCGTCTGAGGGGGCAATCCGGGCGGAGTATTCGTTTCAAATGGGGTGCATTTGGGCCGATCGCGGCGATACCTTCACTGCCATCGAGTACTTCGAGCGGGCCGTCGACATGGATCCCCATCACTCTCGGGCGCTGTTCCGGCTGGCTGCTGAGAACGCTCTGCGCGGCAACGATGACGAGGCCATCCGTCTTTACGAACAATCGCTTTCGAGGCCGCCGTACTATCTCGGCGCCCTGTTGAACGTTGGTCTGCTTTACGAGGACTGCGAGAAGTATGCGGCCGCGGCCTATTGTTTCCAGCGGGTGCTGGAGTTCCAACCGAATCACCAGCGGGCGCGTCTTTATTTGAAAGACATCGAAGCCACCGACGAGATGTACTACGACGAGGACTCGGCCCGCATGGAGGCCCGCTTGCAGCAATTGCTCAGCCGGCCGATCACCGACTTCGAGCTGTCCGTCCGCAGCCGGAATTGCTTGGAAGGCATGAACATCTACACGCTCGGCGACCTGACGGAGATCAGCGAGCAGGAATTGCTGGCCGGCAAGAATTTTGGCGAGACGTCGCTGCACGAAATCCGCGAAGTGTTGCACGCGCACGGCCTGCGGATCGGGCAGCACGTGCATCAGGCCAAGGCCCGCGAACCGGTGTACGAGGAGACGAATCTCTCACTGCAGGAACAGTCTCTATTGACCAAGCCGGTCTCGGAGCTCAACCTTTCGGTCCGGGCCCGCAAGTGCATGGTCCGGCAGGGGCTCAACACGCTGGGGGCGCTGACTCAGCGGTCTGCCGATGAACTGCTCTCCAGTCGAAACTTTGGGGTCACGTCGCTCAACGAAGTTCGCAGCAAACTGGCCGAAATCAACCTGAAGCTGCGAAACGATTGAGTTGTGCAGAATACATGATTCCACCCGACCGTAATGGGAGCAGCCCAGACATGGATCCAAAGATCAAGGTCGCCATCATCGGTCCCGGCAACATCGGCGCCGATCTCATGTACAAGGTCCGTCGCAGCCGCCATCTGGATCTGGTGCTGATGAGCGGAATCCAGGCGGATTCCGAAGGTCTTCGACTGGCCGAGGGGCTGGGAATCCAGACGTCGCTTTCGGGCATCGACGCCATCCTGGAAAACGACCAGGTGCACATCGTTTTCGATTCGACCGGGGCCAAGGCGCACCGGAAGCACGCGCCGCTGTTGAAAGAGGCCGGCAAGATCGCCGTCGACTTGACCCCCGCCGCCGTCGGTCCCTACGTCGTGCCTTACGTCAATCTGCACGAGCATCTCGACGAGCCAAACGTGAACATGGTCACTTGCGGGGGCCAGGCCACGACGCCGATCGTCGCCGCCATCAGCCGCGTCTGCCACGTCCGGTATGCCGAGATCGTGGCCACCATTTCCAGTAAGAGCGCCGGTCCGGGCACCCGGCAAAACATCGACGAGTTCACCCGCACCACCGCCCGCGGGCTGGAAGTGCTGGGAAAGGCCGACAAGGGGAAAGCCATCATCATCCTCAACCCGGCCGAGCCGCCCATCATAATGCGAGACACCATCTTCGCCTTGGTCGACGATCCCGACGAAGAGGCCATCCGCGCCTCGGTCAACGAGATGATCCACAAGGTCCAGAACTACGTGCCCGGGTACAAGCTGAAGGTCGAACCGTTTGTCGACGGCGACAAGGTGACCACCATGATTGAGGTCGAAGGGGCGGGAGATTACTTGCCGAAGTACTCCGGCAACCTCGACATCATGACGGCCGCCGCCTGCGGGGTCGGAGAGATTCTCGCAGTCAAACTCCTCAAGGAACAGGGCGCCATCACTCAAGACTAGCAGCCCGTTGAAAAACGGACTGCAACCAATGGGTGGCTGGGGTCGAACGAAGTGAGCCCCCAGACCGCGACGCGATCGGGAGATACAATCGATGGAAAACAAGAAAGTCGCCATACTGGATACGACGTTGCGGGACGGCCAGCACGCCATGGGCCACCAGTTCACGCCCCAGCAGGCGGCCCAAGTCGCCAAGGCGCTGGACGAGGCGGGCGTCGGCACCATCGAGGTCAGCCACGGGGACGGATTGGCCGGCTCGTCGATCCAGTACGGCTTTGCCGCCGCGGATGACGTCGAGTACCTCCAGGCCGTCTCCGCAGTCATCACGCCGGGCAAGCTCGGCGTGTTGTTGCTGCCGGGCGTCGGCACGCGAGAAGACCTGCAAATGGCCAAAGACCACGGCACCGGTGCCGCCCGCGTGGCCACGCATTGCACCGAGGCGGACATCGCCCAACAGCACATCGAGCTGGCCGGTCAGTTGGGCATGAGACCCATCGGCGTTCTGATGATGACCCACATGATCGAGCCGGCGAAGCTGGCCGAACAGGCCAAGATCATGGAAGCCGCCGGCGCCGAGCTGGTCTACATGATGGACTCGGCCGGCGCGATGCTGCCGTCGGACGTGGTCGCTCGGGTCGACGCCTTGAAATCGGCCTTGAGCATCCAGGTCGGTTTCCACGCCCACAACAATCTCTCGCTGGCCGTTGCCAACACGCTGGCCGCCATTGAAGCAGGGGCCGACTCGGTTGACGGGTGTTTGAGGGGCTTGGGCGCGGGGTCGGGAAACGCTCAGTTGGAAGTTCTCATCGGCGTGCTGGAAAAAGTCGGCGTCGAGACGGGCGTCGACTTCTACAAAGTGATGGACGCCGCCGAGCAGGTGGTCGAGCCGATGATGCAACGGCCTCAGGTGATCAACAACGACGGCCTCATCATGGGGTATTCCGGCGTCTATTCGAGCTTCCTGCTGCACGCCCGACGCGCGGCCAAACGGTTCGACGTCGACATCCGCGACGTGCTCATCGAGCTGGGCCAGCGAAAAACGGTTGGCGGCCAAGAGGACATGATCATCGACGTGGCCATCGAAATGGCCAAGAGCGCAAACTAATTGAATCGGAGAGGACGCGCCGGGTGCCACTGGCGTCTCGCCAGTGTCTTCGCTGTGGCGAGGGTCGGTTGCGACATTCTACGAAACCGATGACAAGCAAGAAGAAGGACTCCTGCCCTGGAATGACGGCCTGGAGACGGAATTCTTCGACGGTCATTCGGCATGCGATCCAATGCGTGTTAGATCGTACTTGAACCCGGAGAGGTGGTCTGATGAGGCGGTAAGCGGCTTGAAGCCAAG
>CAZGYE010000138.1:0-13962 GCA_964530165.1 uncultured Planctomycetaceae bacterium | reverse complement strand
CGAAATGCACTGTCGTGAGGAAGTTGCTCCAGACGGCTAAAGTGTTACCGAAATTCTAGCCAATCCCGTCGCTCGCGGCAACATTATAAGCTTTTGCCAGGCCGTTACTTATGTGATTTCTGGCCGGAAACCCCTGCTCCGATCGGCAGAATACCTCCGCGTGTCGTCGACTCTTCCCGACATGTTGTGGAAAAACAACCTATGTTTGCGGCGTGTCGGTGTATGCCTCCCAAGCACACCGATCGAAGTTTGCCCACCCGCTGGGAGCGGCGCTCAAGCGGAAACGGCGATAGGCAATGTCGATAAGGACAATTCGATGACGGCTGCTGGGACCAACCACGATGCTCGAACAACGCTTCTCGGAGAACGCTTCCGTGAAACGCTGGGAACAACCGTTCGCGACAGTCTGAGTCCCGTGGCGATCGGGTTGGCAGTTGTTTACGGCGTGGTGGCGGCGATTCACGCCGTCAACGGCTCGATGCACGTGGCCGCACCGCTTTGCATGCTGGCATCAGCAACGTCCGCAACTCTGTTGCTTATCTGGTACATCCTCAGGATGCGACCCATTTCCGCTGATTCTGCGCATCCACTAGCCGCATTGATGGCTGGAATGGTACTGCTGAACATTCTGCTGCACCTATATGTGATTCGAGAGCCGCGCGGCACGACGCTTGTCTCGCTGCTCATGGTGAGCGTTGGATGTCTATTCCTCTCCTGGAAGTGGTTAACGCTGACGCTGATCATCGTCAACGTCCTGACTGCCTGCGTGGCCTGGTCTGCAAATCTGACAACGGACTGGCTCGACTTGGTTTACACGCAGGTTGGGCCGACGGTTTTGTCGCTGTTCGTGTACATGGTGCGCATCGGGACCCTGCGTCGACTGGAGATTGTGCGAGTCCACGATGAACAGCACAAGCGGGAGCTGGAAGAAGCGAGACGCCGTGCCGAGGAATCCGCCCGGGCCAAAAGTGAATTTCTGGCCAACATGAGTCACGAAATCCGCACGCCCATGACCGCCATTCTTGGTTACGCCGACGTCCTGCTCCAAGAGCACCGTCAGAACAAGGCTCTCTCGGTCCCGCTCGAAACAATGAAACGCAACGGAGAGCACCTGCTGCAAATCATCAACGACATTCTCGACGTTTCGAAAATCGATGCCGGGAAAATGCACATCGAACGGTTGCGCTGTTGCCCATTCCAGACCGTCTCGGAAGTGCAGTCGCTCATGCAGATCCGCGCCGAGGAGACGGGGCTGCCGATACAAATCGAATACGACGGATTGATTCCGGAAACCATTGAAACCGATCCGACGCGGCTGCGGCAAATCCTCATCAATCTTGTCGGAAACGCCATCAAGTTCACCAAGCAGGGATCGGTGCGAATCGTGACGCGATTCATCGCACACCGGGATGATGGCGGCGGCCCAGACGATCTCACCGCGACGTCCATGGCCGGCCGGCAAGGCTTCCTGCAATTCGAGGTGATCGACACCGGCATCGGCATGACCAAACACCAAGCCGCCAAACTGTTTCAACCCTTTACGCAGGCTGACACATCCACCACGCGCCAATTTGGCGGAACTGGATTAGGACTGACCATCAGCAAGCGGCTGGCGGCAATGCTCGGCGGAGACATCGGCCTCGAAACAGAATTGGGGCGGGGCAGCACCTTCCGCGTCACCATCGCGACTGGGCCGTTGGACGGCGTGCTGATGGTCCCACAGCCCCGGCACGGCATCCAGCAGAAAGCAGCTCTACCGGAGAAGGAATCGGCGCCGCCGGAAACCGATCCGCTCGACTGCCGGCTGCTGCTGGTCGAGGACGGCATCGACAATCAACGGCTCATCTCGTTCGTATTGAAAAAGGCGGGAGCAGACGTCACCGTTGCCGAAAACGGACAGGTCGCAGTCGAGTTGGCCCTGGAAGCTGTCGAAGTGGGAAGTCCATTTGACGTTATTCTGATGGACATGCAAATGCCGGTGCTCGACGGTTACAGCGCCACGCGTTTGCTCCGGGAAAAAGAGTATGCCGGCCCGATCGTTGCACTCACCGCCCATGCGATGAGCGGCGACCGTGAAAAGTGCATCGCCGCCGGATGCGACGAGTTCGCAACGAAGCCCATCGACAGACAGAGGCTGATCCAGTGTATCCGAGATCAACTCAGTCGACCGCGAGAGCCATTGAGCGAAAAGCCTTCAACTGTGGGGCACTGAGAGCTGAACGCTGAGAGCTGAATGCTTTCTCACAAAATCGCCGCCGCTTTGACGTCGATGCCCTTCAGTCTCATCTTCAACTCTTCCACGTTCGGCGAGATCTCGAACGCCGCGGCGCGGCTGACATACTCCCGGTCGATGAACGAGTACAGGCTGTCATTAAACACCTGCATTCCTTCATCTTTGCCGATGCGGATCGCCGCCGACAGCTTCTCGTCCTGGTCTTCCAGGACCAGCTTGCGCACGGTCGGGTTGAAGGTCATGACCTCGACGATTGGCACCCGGCTGGGTTTGTCGACGACCGTCTTGAGCAGCTTCTGGCCGACGATCGCTCTCATGTTCATGGCAATGCTGGCGCGGAGCGCCTGGTGCATGGCTTGCGGGAAGAGGTCGAGAACACGGCTGATCGTGCCCGGCGCGCTGGAGGCGTGAATTGTTCCGAACACCAGGTGGCCGGTCTCCGCGGCGTGAATGGCCGTCTCGAACGTTTCCATGTCTCGCATTTCGCCCACCAGCATGATGTCCGGGTCTTCACGGACGGCGTGCTTCATGGCCACGTGAAAGTCGACGACGTCCTGTCCGAGCTCGCGCTGATTGATCAGGCATTTGTCCTGCGTGTAAACGAATTCGATTGGATCTTCGATCGTCAGAATGTGCTTGCGGTAGTTCGCGTTGATCCAGTTGAGCATCGACGCGATGGTGGTACTCTTGCCGCTGCCCGTGACGCCGGCCAACAGTACCATGCCCTGGTCGTACTTGCACAACTCTTCCATCACCGGCGGGAGGTACAACCCCTCGAACGGGGGAATGGACCGCTCGATCTTACGGGCCACCATGCCCACCATGCCCAACTGCGTCAGCAAGTTGACGCGAAACCGCCAACGCTCGCCGTCACACTCGATGGTCTTGGCGAAGTCGGCGCCGCCGTCGCGGTGGAAGATGTCCAGGTTCCGCTGGTCCATCATCGGAAACGTCAGCTCGATCATCTTCTCTTCGCCGATCGGCTCCATCTGCAACTCGCGCAGCGTCCCCTTGATGCGAAACACCGGCGGCCGTCCCACCTGCAAATGGATGTCGGACGCATCGTGCTTGACCGACAGCCGGAAGATCTTGTCGATCTCAATTTCCTTTTTGGGAACAAACGTCGTTTTCTTCCAGTCTGCAATGACTACCATTTGCGTCACCCAATCCAAGGAAAAAGTAAAAAGGCAAAAGGCAAAAGGAATCCTGTCACAAACAACGCCCCGCGTCAGGTACCTATTCCTTCTGACTTTTTCCTTTTTCCTTTTTCCTTTTTCCTTGTCCCAGCCGCACGGGCACGCCTCGCTCGGCCAGATAGCGTTTGGTTTCTTCTATTGTATACGTTCCGTAGTGGAAAATGCTCGCCGCCAACGCCGCACACGCCTTGCCTCGAGTCACCGCCTGAAACAAATGCTCCGGGCGGCCGGCCCCGCCGCTGGCAACCAACGGAATCCGCACCGCCTCGGCGACCGCCCGCGTGATTTCCAGGTCGTATCCGTCCTGTGTCCCGTCGGCGTCCATGCAGGTCAACACGATCTCGCCGGCGCCGAGCCGCTCCACCTCCTGCGCCCACGGGACCGCTGCCAGCCCGGTCGGAATTCGGCCGCCGTTGATGTGCACGTCCCAAAATTCGGAATGCAGAGTTCGGAATTCGGAATTCGGAGTTGAGTCCCCGCATTCCGCATTCCGCATTCCGTATTCCGCATTTTTCTTCACTCGCTTCGGATCGATGTTGACCACAATACACTGACTGCCGAACCGCAAAGCCGCTTCGCGCACGAAATCGGGATCCTGCACCGCTGCCGAGTTGATCGATACTTTATCGCACCCCGCCGCGAGCAGCTTCCGAATGTCCTCCAACGTCCGAATTCCGCCCCCAACCGTCAACGGCATAAACACCACTTCCGACGTCCGCCGGACCACGTCGATGATGATGTCCCGCCCCTCGTGGCTGGCGGTGATGTCCAAAAAAACGAGTTCATCGGCCCCTTGCTCCTCATACCGGGCCGCAATCTCCACGGGGTCTCCCGCGTCTCGCAGGTTGACGAAGTTCACGCCTTTGACAACCCGTCCCGCATGCACGTCGAGACAGGGAATAATCCGTTTGGCTAGCATACTCAGGACTGACGATTGGAAATTGACGATTGAAAATTGTTCACTTTCAATTCTAACGATTCACCGCGATCTTTCCAATTCTGGATCGTGACCACAAACCATTTCGCCGCCGGGCTTGCCCGGCGTGACACGCCCCGCGAGCGGGGCGGCTAAATGGCGTGTTGTGCAAAAGCCGAACGGCGATCACGCGACCCATCTTGTGAATCGTGCCGCCGCCCTGCTTGTTCCACGTTTCCGGCGCGATGAACTTCGGGATGGCCTCCACGACATCGTCGACGGCTTCCCGATCGACGATCGCGTAGAATCTGGTCTCGGTTCTTTCTGGACCCTCTTGCTTCTTCACCTCGGCCGCTTTGCCGGCTTCGGCCTTTTCTTTCCGCAGGTCGTGGAGCACCAGGGCGATTTCTTCATGCACCCGATGCGTTTGCCGAATCACGAGCACTCCCAGAAATGGGTCCGTCAGGGTGCCGCCATTACCTTCAAATTCCTCCCACGGGCCGCCTGTTTCTTGTTGAAACGGTGAATCTCCAGAGTTGTGTCATGGGAAACCTCGCTCGAAAAGAGGAACGGCTGAAACGCCCCGACGCTGATTTGATCCAATTCAGTATAGCAAACCAGACTCTCTCCAGGAAAAAATGTCACCCAGCCGCGGGTGAATACCCGCGGAGATTCATCCGCGGCTCAGCGGTGCAAAGCGGCTGACGATCACCCTCGCGCTGCGCAGGCCGTCAACAGCCGCCGAGACGATGCCGCCGGCGTAACCGGCGCCTTCGCCGACCGGGTACAGGCCCTCGAAACTGGGACATCCCCGGGTGGTGGAGTCCCGGTCGATGCGGACCGGCGAGCTGCCGCGCATCTCGGGACCGACAAGCGTCGCATTTCGCACAAACTCGCCGCGCCAACGCTGATCCATGATCGGAAGCCCGGCGCGGATCGCTTCCACAACTGCCAGCGGGATCACATGCGCCAGATTCACCGGTTTGGTGCCGCGTCGATAGGAACAAGGCAGCGTCGTGTTCGGATCGGGATCCCGATCGTCGAGAAAGTCGGTCGCCCTCTGGATCGGACAGGCATAGTCGCCGCCGGCGAGCCGGAACGCGGCCGATTCATAATGCCGCTGAAGCTCGACTCCCGATAACGGATGCGGCTGCGATCCGCCGAATTCCTCCGGCTGAAGCGTCACCACCAGACCGCTGTTGGCAAACGGTGTTTCGAGGCGGGAATTGCTCATTCCGTTCGTGCAGAACAGATTCGGCTCGGAGATGCTGGGGATGACGACCCCTCCGGCACACATGCAGAACGTATACAGATTTTTCTGTCCGCGGGCCACGAGGGTGTAATCGGCAGCGCCGAGGATGTCGAGATACTCTCGCCGGCCGTACGTGTGCCGGTTCACCTGTTCCTGCGGCTGTTCGATCCGCAATCCGAGTTGAAACGCTTTTGCCTGCATCGGGACGCCCAGCTCGTAGAGCATCCGGTACGTGTCGCGGGCGCTGTGACCGATGCCCAAGAGGACCTGCGCCGTTCGGATGTGACCGCCGGAGGTCAAGACGCCACGAACCCGGCCGTCAACGACGTCGAGCCCTTCCAGCCGGCAGTTGAACCTGTACTCGCCGCCGAACGCTTCGATTTTGCGGCGGAAGTTTCGGCAGATCAGCGGCAAACGGTTGCTGCCCAGGTGCGGCCGATATTCGTGCAGAATCGACGGCTTTCCGCCGCATTCGACGAACCGGCCGAGGACCCAAGCGACGTCCGGCCCGCTCAACCGGCAGGTGAGTTTGCCGTCGCTGAAACAGCCGGCTCCCCCTTCGCCGAACAAGTAATTGTTCTCATGGTCGAACTTTCCTCCCCGATCGAACGAGCGGATGGCACCGGCGCGATCCTTCACCGCCTGCCCGCGTTCAATCACCAACGGCCGATACCCCTTCAACGCCAGGTAATACCCGGCCAGCAAACCAGCCGGTCCCGAGCCGACCACAACGGGCCGTTCTGAAAGGGGTTCGCGGCCCGGCGGCGGATCGTCGAACTCGGCAAGTTGAAATCGTTGGACGTCTCCGCCGGGTTCCAGCTTGGAAAAACGGGTTTCTTCGTCGGCCAGGTCGACGACGACCGAATAAACGAACTCCAGCCGGTCGCGCTTCCGGGCGTCGAGGCTCTTTCGCAGGATTCGCCAACCGAGAAGTTCCTCCGGTTTCACGCCCAGCCGCTGCGCAACGGCGGTCTCTAAAGCCGACTCCGGTTCTTCCACCGGCAGACGGATGTTGGTGACTTTCAACGGCATGCCGCGCCCGTTCTTGCACATCCGGTTCGCTAGCCAAGCAACATTTGCATCGGCTGCAGCGTACGATTGAATGGGTTCAACACGAGCCCCAGAATCTCGAGCGTTACCACGCCCAGCAAGGCTGCGTCACCAGGTTCGCCCAACACAACGGGAGTATGTCCGTCTCCCTGAGGCAACGCAATGTGGCATTCCGATACGTCGCGCTGGACGGTCGTGCCATCCGCCAGGGAGAACGTAACCGTTCGTCTGGCTGTCAAACCCATCGCCTGCCAGTCGTCGTGCGGCAACACTGAGTATGTCGCCCCGCTGTCGACCAGAAACCGGACGCTCCGCTGCTGTCCTGTCGAGCCAGTCACGGTGCCGTCGATGTAGGGAACGCCCATGGATTCATCCTCTTGTCCATTCTGGTTTTTCTGTCGCTCACCGCCTGATGAACCGACCGTCGCCCGGCTCGAAACGGGTCGATTGCGGGCTCTTTGGCGTGATGATTTTCCACGACGCACCCGTCTCGCGCAGCTTGCGGAAGTCAATTGGCTGGTAGGCGAACTCCAGGTACGGGGTGTTGACCGGTTTGCCACCCTGTTCGTGCGACTGCATGGCGGCGTCCAGCGCGCCGGTGACCAACAGCGTACGCTCGATCGGGTACGGTTCCTTGCGGTGAATAAACAGGTATTGAATCGCGTGCGACAGCGCTTTGAACAGGCAGCGGTTTCCCCACGGCCCGTTGAACAGGGCCGTCGCCTGCGGTTTCGACTCGCCGCGCACTCGACAGGCGAAGTTCCAGCGGTTCGACGTGCTGCCGATCTTCAAAACCGTTGCCCGCAAACCGTCTTTGTACGTTACCAACAACGCGTGCGACACGGCTGGTTTGGACGCAGATGCTCGTTTGCGGAAAACACTTCCCGCCGATGGCTGCGCCTGGCGCTGCACTCCAATACGCGACTCGGCGCTCATGGCCGCATCCACCAGCTCCTTGGACCAGCGCCCCTGCCTGGCCGCCTGCGCGAGTGCATCGCCGGTGAGCAGCTCGATCCGCGAGATCCCCGTCTCGCCCCCTTTGCGGGCTTCGACGAACGACTGCAGCACCTCCAGCGCGTGAAAGTCGTACGATTCCAGCCCGCCGCCGTGAATCGAGACCGCCTCTTCAAACTCCGCGCCGGCCGGCAGCTCCAGCGGCGGTATTCGCTGAGCCAACGGCACCGAGCTGCCCGCCATCAGCGGAAACCGGTGCTCGCGGGCCGTCTCGTACATTTCCTTCGCCCAGTCCCAGTGGTACGAGAGATGCTTGTCGTTGAAGACCGGCACGAATCGCCCCGATCGCTTCATCACGGCCACAATTCTGTCGAAAAACTCTTTGCGGGGATACATCCTCTGACCGCGCTGATTGACCGGATAGTCGCCGTGCTCGCCGATCGACAGCACAGCGTCGACAGCCAATTTCTTTCCGCCCACACAGAGTGCTTCGTCGATGCTCCCAAACAGCGGCACCTTCAACCGCCGCGAGACCTCGCGGGCCATGTCGTTGCGGGGAAACTGATCGGCGTAAAACGAAACCACGTCGACGCCGGGATCGACCAGTTTGCCGGCGAACAGGTACGGCTCAAAAAAGTTCTCCAGAATGTTGTACGCATGCGAGCGGAAACGGAACTCGGTAAACACGGCGGCGACCTTCGGCCGATGCTTCGGAGACGTGGATTCCGCACTTCCCGCAAACAGCGGTTGCTTGGCCAGAAATGCACCGGCGGTCACCGCGGCATAACGTAGAAACTCCCGGCGACACAGCAAACATTGATATGAGTGTGTCATTGGGTATTCCGAGTCCGTCGCATACAGCATCGCTCTCCCCCACTTCATGGTTTCTGTGCCCGCTCGATCACATTGTACGTGTTTCTTGGCACGTCCGCACGCTATGATCGAGCGGAGTGAACATCCTCGGAAAAACGACCGCTCCCTGACGGTCGCGGCTCTGAAAAACAGCTTTTCAACAGGCTGCTCACGGCGTTTTGACGGGAGGTGTGATGGTGCGTCCACTGCGTGGTGCGGATTTGTTGGTACGGTCGCTTTCGGTGGCGGGCGTTGACCGGTTGTTTGCGCTGTCGGGCAATCAGATCATGCCGGTCTTCGATGCTTGTTTGGACGAGGGGATCGAGCTGTTGCACGTCCGGCACGAGGCGGCTGCCGTGCACATGGCCGATGCCTGGGGGCGGTTGACCGGCAATCCGGGCGTCGCGCTGGTGACGGCCGGGCCGGGTCACGCGAATGCCCTCTCGGCGATGTACGTCGCGTTGGCGGCCGAGTCGCCGCTGGTCCTTCTGAGCGGCCATGCGCCACAGAGCGGGCTTGGCCGGGGTGTCTTTCAGGAAATGGTGCAAGCCAAAATGGCCGGGCACGTCGCCAAGCTCTCGTGGACCGCGACCGATGCGGCCCGCCTGGGTCACGATCTGGCCCGCGCCCTGCGGACCGCCCGGTCGGGACGGCCCGGCCCGGTGCATGTCAGCCTGCCGGTCGACTTGCTGGAAGCACGGCTGGACGATCTCACGCAGGCGCTGCCCGAGCCGGACGACTTTCTGCCGTCGATGAGCCTGCTCGACACGGAAACGGCCGAATCACTGCTGACAACGTTGTCTGGTGCGACGAAACCGTTGATCCTGGCCGGGCCGGCGATGACCCGCTCTCCCGGATCCGAGCTGCTCTCACAATTAGCCGATACGACCCATGTGCCGGTCATCGGCATGGAGAGTCCGCGTGGCATCAACGATCCGAGTCTCGGCGCCCTGGCGGAGATTCTGGCCGAAGCCGATCTGGTCGTCCTGCTCGGCAAGCAGTTGGACTTCACGCTCCGCCACGGCGAGCCGCCCGTGTTCCGGTCCGATTGCCGATTCCTCCAGCTCGATCCCGAGACGCGGGTGCTAGAGCAGACGGGCCGCGTCTTGGACGATCCGGCGCGACTGAAAGCGAGCGACTTGGCCGATCCGGTCCCGGCCGCGGAACGGTTGGTCGGGCTCGCGGAACAAACCGACTGGCCGCTGACGGATTGGTTCGACGAGGTGCAGGCAGCCGTCTCCTACCGGCCGCCTGAATGGACGACGTACGGCTCGGAACACAACGGGCCGCTGCACGCCGTCGAGCTGTGCCGGGCGGTGCAGCAGTTGCTCGATGAGGCTGACGATGCGGTTTTCGTCTCCGACGGCGGCGAGTTCGGCCAATGGGCGCAGGCGTGTTTGTCGGCGCCGCGGCGGATCATCAACGGGCCAGCCGGTTCGATCGGCAGCAGCGTGCCCTTTGCCATCTCGGCCGCTCTTGCGTTTCCCGAGGCTCGCGTCGTCGTCACGTTGGGAGACGGCACGTTCGGCTTCCACGCCACCGAGTTCGACACGGCCCTGCGGTACAATCTGCCGTTCGTCGCGGTCGTCGGCAACGACGCCTGCTGGAACGCGGAACACCAGATTCAGCTCCGCAAGTACGGCCCTGAGCGGTTGATCGGTTGCGAACTGCGGCCGACACGCTACGACCGGGTGGTCAGCGCACTGGGTGGTCACGGCGAGAACGTCACCAGGCCGGACGAGTTGCAGCCGGCGCTCCAGAGGGCGTTCGACTCGGGGCTTCCCGCTTGTGTGAACGTGATGGTTCAGCGCGTCGCCGCCCCGGAGATTCGGCGTAAAGCCGCGAAAGTCCGTTGACGTCCAATCATCTCAAACAACCCCGTAGAGCCGGGTCGGTGAGTGATCAGGAAAGCAGCAGTTCGAGGTCCTCGGTCGACATTTCTTTGAGGAGGCTGGTGTTGTCGGCTTCGAGGATGGCGTTGGCCAGGGCGCGTTTTTTGGATTGGAGATCGGCGATTTTTTCTTCGACCGTTCCGGCGCAGATCAGGCGGTAGGCGAACACGGGCCGCGTCTGGCCGACGCGGTGGGCGCGGTCGATCGCTTGAGACTCAACGGCCGGGTTCCACCACGGGTCGAGCAGGAACACGTAATCGGCGGCGGTCAGGTTCAGCCCCAGCCCGCCTGCCTTGAGGCTGATGAGGAACACGCCGCAATCGGGATCCCTCTGGAACCGCTCGACGCACGCCTGGCGGTTTCGCGTTTGGCCGTCGAGATACTCGTAAACGATGTTTCGGCGGTCGAGATGTGCGCGGACAATGGCCAGCATGCTGGTGAACTGCGAGAATACGAGCGATTTGTGACCTTCGTCCAGCAACTCCTCCAGATGCGGGCAGAGCACGTCGAGCTTGGCCGACGACTTGTCAGTCGATTGCTTGTCGAGCAGGGCGGGGTGACAGGCCGCCTGACGCAGCCGCAACAGCGCTTCCAGCACGTGCATCTTCGATTTTGCCAGCCCCTGCGTCTCGACCAGCCCCAGCAACGCATTGCGGTAATGGTCCCGCATCTCGGAGTACAGCCGTCGCTGCTCTTCGCCCATGTCGCAGTAGATGGTTTGTTCGAGTTTTTCCGGCAATTCGCTGGCCACCTGTTGCTTGGTGCGGCGCAGAATAAAGGGCTGCAAACCTTCCGCGAGCAGCTTGCGCGACTCCTGGTCGCGGACGTCGCCGGCATACAGCTTGAAGATCGAGCTGCGGCCCAGCATGCCGGGGTTGAGGAACTCGAAGATCGACCACAGATCGCCGAGATGGTTTTCAATGGGCGTTCCGGAAAGCGCCAGGCGATGCTCCGCCTGCAACAACCGCGACGCCTTGGCGACTTGAGAACCGGCGTTCTTGATGAGTTGGGCTTCGTCCAGCACGACGTAATCGAACTTCCTCTCTTTTAAGTCGATGATGTCCCGGCGCAGCGTGCCGTACGTGGTCAGCACCAAGTCGTATCGATGGAATTCCTTTCGCAGCTCAAAGCGGTCCAGCCCGGTGTACTCCAGCACTTTGAGCTTTGGCGTGAATCGCGAACATTCCTGCTGCCAGTTGAACAACAGCGACTTGGGCACAACCACCAGCGAGGGCCGATGCTCGTCGGCCTCAGCCTCGCTCTCGGCCCGGCGATGCTCGAGGGCGGCCAGCAACTGCACGGTTTTGCCCAGTCCCATGTCATCGGCCAGGCAGCCGCCGAAACGGAAGTCCTCCAAAAACTTCAACCAGCCAAGACCTTCCTTTTGGTAGTCCCGCAAGCGACCCCGAAAACCGGCCGGCTCATCGGCGGCTGAAACACCGGCAAACGAACGGAACTGCTCGCGAAGCTGGGAGAACTTTTCGTCGTAATCGATCGATGTCTGGGCGGCCAACAATGCGTCCAGCAGCGGGACCTGGTTCTGGGTGAAGCGGATGTGGTCTTCCTCTGCGGTTCCCAGACCGGCCAGAAACCCGTACTGTCCGAGCCATTCTTCCGGGACGATGCCCAGCGACCCGTCGCTGAGCCGAACCGTGCTGTCGCCCCGGGCCAACGCCGAGAGCAGCTCAGGGAAGTCAACCGCCCCCCCTTCGAAATCGACGTGTGCGTGCAGCTCGAACCAGTCGATCCCCGTTTGGACCCGAAACTGCATCTTGCCGGGCTGACGGACCTGTTTCCCGTCGGCGCGAACCTGCCAGCCGGCTTCGATCAAGGCGCGCACGGCCCGTCCCAACTCGCCGGCAGTGATCTCGACGTCGTGTCCCTTTCGGCGGCGAGCCGGGACCGGGTCGAACAACCGCCGGAAACCGTGCTCCAATAACTGCGACCACGCCTCTTCCTCTCGCTGCCGATTGCGGAGAAGACACCGCCCCTCTTGCCGCTGCACGATCGCCCATTGCGAGCTGCCGCCGTCGATCAACGTGCCGAGATAATCGAACTGTACCTGACCGCCTAAACGCTCCCGCTGCCAACGGACGCCTCGCGGCGAACGGATGGTCAAATGGGGAACTGGATCACAACAGGTCTCCTGCAACCGCAACTCTTCGGGCAGCTCCAAGCGGGGCAGCGACGGCATGTCGAGCAGTTGGTCGGCCAAATCGTTCTCGTCACCGGCCGGGACGCTCAGCGAGCCTTCTCGCTCTAGCAGCGAGACCCACTCGAACGCCTCGAAATCCTCCAGCCGCGCGACGGTGGTTTGTGTCAGCACCAGACCGCCGGGAACGAGCAGCTTGCTGCGGTCGATCGGCATGGCCTCCTCGCCGCGATTGAGCCGGCCATCCAACCGCCAGCAATCTTCGTCCTCATCGAACACGAGACGCATCGACAGCTCCCACGGTGGGCCGTCATCCCAAGTCAACGGTATGGGTCCCTGTTCTTCGCTGCCGAGATACCGGACACGGCCGGTCGCACACATCAGCGGCAAGACGGACAAACACAATTCGTACGGAATGTGATAGCGGTGAACGGATGCCTGCAACTCGGCCTGCTGAGCGTACCAATTGCTTCGCTGGGGCAGCCCGCCTCTCAGATGGGCCAGAATTTTGCGGTGGCATTCGTGTTGAACCTCATCGAGCCGGCCGGCGCGCAGCTTCAGCGGTTTCAGCTTGCCCCATTGCCCGTTTGCCCGGCGCTGCCGCTGCGACGTTTCGACGACGAGCTGACCGGCCGAACGGCTTTCAGCCACGTCGATCTCGTAGAAGATCTCCTTTTCTCGAGCAGCGGCGGCAGAGGTCGGCTCGCCCGATTCCATTTCTCGGCGCAGCTCTCTGAGCTGCAACTCCCACGGACGCAGTGGAGGCTGCACCTCGACCGACCCGTGCGCCTCGCGGCCCGCGATCCGGCGCGAATGGAAGATGTCGCCCGACTCTTCGTCCCAGTCGTCTTCGTCAAGGGGAAACGATTCGGTTTCGACGGCGAACGGCGGGATGTAGCCCGGCTTGACCGAGCCGGTCAGAAAACCGCCCTCCTCAACCGAAAGAATCGTCGCCCACAGATGCTTGCACGCCACGTCCTGCTGAGGGCCGCCGGCGCAGTTGCAGTGCATCCGCAACTGACCCTCTTCCCGCTTGAGCTGCGTCTGGTACTCGATGCCGTCGCGAACGGCGGCGAACACGTCGTCGGCCGTCACGCGCGTAATCGTGACCCGCTCGGCTTTCAGATAAGCCGCCCCTCGAAAACGAATGTCGCCGCGGAATTTGCTCTCCAAGAGGTCTGACAGCGTCATGAGGTCATCCATGCAGAAAAAAGCAGCCGCATCCGACAAAAATAACCGATTCCACCCTCGATGGGCACCCGAATGTGTCCATTTTTTGAGGGACGCAGCGGAAACCGCTCGCGCCGCGAATACTGAACGGACAATCGGAGCGTCCCTAGACCTGCATTGTTCGGGAAATCGCCGGTTTCACACTGACCCGCCCTGTCACTGAGCTTGAGGCAGCCTAGCGGTCTGTCAAAGCCAGTTTGACAGGTGTCGTGGGGCAGGCTTTCCAGCCTGCCGA
>CAZGYE010000137.1:0-13984 GCA_964530165.1 uncultured Planctomycetaceae bacterium | reverse complement strand
GCCCGCAGCGCCGCGGTGAGCTTGCCGTCGCCACAGCCCAGGTGGACGACCAGGCCGCCCGTGATCCCCGTTGCATCGAGGATTTGCTGCGCTTGCTGTTCCGGCGAGGTGCGCGGTTCCGCCCCCCGCAGAACAGAGCCGCACGCCAAAACCAAAGCGAGAACAACGGCCACTCGATCGCGACGAATACGTAACGCGGCGCATCTCTGCATCGGTCCACCTGTTCCTTTCTCATTGACGGATACTTGTCTCGTCAGGCCAGCTTCCAACCCTTTCGGTACTCGCGACGAATGAACGGCTCGGCCTCTGGGGCGTTCGTGACACACAGGTTCTGTGGGTCCCACACGAGCTTCTTGCCGGTGCGGAAGGCGACGTTGCCCAGGTGGTTCGCTTCGGTGAGCCATCCCGCGTAATCGAAATTGCACGTCGTCGGCGCACCGGTCTTGCAGGCATGTATCCACTCGGCGTGGTGCCCGAGAGATTTGGGAATGAACGGCTTGGGACGCTGAAAGTCGGCAAACTCCTTCTCCGGGAGCAACACGTGCTTGCCGTAGTCGGCCAGCACCATTCCTTTGTCGCCGATAAACAGCACGCCGTTCGACCACTTGGGAATGCGGTCCTCCTTCCAGATCGCCGGTTTGTTCGTGCCTTGGTACCACGTGAGCTCTACGGGCGGCAGCTTCCCACGCGAACCGTACTCGTAGGTGACTTGCATCGACGCCGGGGCAATCTCGGGATGCGGCGGCGGCCCTTGGGCTTGGATCGTCAAGGGATGATCGAGCTTCAGCGCCCAGAAGGGCAGGTCGATCCAATGACTGCCGAGGTCCGACATAGTCCCGTTGCCAAAGTCCCACCAGCGGTACCACTTCGGCCCTGGGAAGTAGACGCTGTGGAAGGGCCGCTTCGGAGCGGGTCCCAGCCACAGGTCCCAGTTCAGTCCGGCCGGAACCGGCTGAGACTCCTTCGGCCGATCCTGCACAAACACGATGTCGTGCGCCTGCTTGGCTTCCTCTCGGCTGGCGTGCCATCCCCAGGCCCGTGAAACCCAGACATGCGTTTCTCGCACCGGCCCGATTGCACCCGACTGAATCAGCTCGACGACTCGGCGGTAGTTGTTGCCGGCATGAATTTGCGTGCCCATTTGTGTGGCGACCTTGACCTTGGCGGCCGCTTTCCGAATGACCCGTGCTTCCCAAACGTTGTACGTCAGCGGTTTCTCGCAGTAAACGTGTTTGCCGAGCTGCAGCGCCGGCAGCGTGGCGAACGCGTGCGTGTGCTCGCAGGTGCTCACGACGACGGCTTCAAACTCATTGGCGTGATCGTACAGCTTGCGGAAGTCGACGAACTTGCGGGCCTTCGGGAGCTGCCCGGCGGCCCGATTCAGGTTTGCCTCGTTGACGTCACACAAGGCGACGATGTTTTCACTCGCCACCGAGCGCAGGTTTGAGCCGCCGCGGCCCCCGCAGGCGATCACGGCAATGTTGAGTTTCTCGTTCAAGTTCCGCCCGCGCACAACGGCGGGAGATCCACAAGTCACTGCACAGCCGGCGACGGCGGCCGTTTTCAGAAATTTTCGCCGGGTCAGGGCCCGGCTCCGAACGTCGCGTTGCGGGTGATCGGCTTGCATGGCGTGCTCCTCTTCAAAACGGGGTGAAGGACTGGGCCGGTGTGAGGGCCTTACTCTACGTTATACTCGTGAACGCAGCTTGTTGAAACCATCCAACGTGATCCGCCCGTCGCTGGCTCCGCGGGGTTGGAGAAATCCGATCGCTCACGGAACGAATTGCTCGGTTCAAACGTCTAATCTTCCAGTAGTCTGTCAAAGCTGATTTGACAGGTGTCGTGGGGCAGGCTTTCCAGCCTGCCGATTGGCGCCCCACAAGCCCAAAAAAGGAATCCTCACATGAACCGCGTTGGAATCTTTGTCGCGTGGCTGACGCTAGCCGCCGCCACGACGAGCTCGGCAGACGAAATCGGGTACATCGAGGACTTCGCTCTGGCGAAGGACCGGACGGTGCCGTTGAAGCAGCTCATTCCCGGCACCGAAGACTACTACTACTACCACGCTCTGCACTACCAGAACACCGAACAGTTCGACAAGGTCGAGGAAATTCTGAACGCCTGGATCAAGCGGTACAAATATACGGATCGTGTCCGCGAGATCCAGAATCGTCAGGCGTTGCTGACCTACCAACAGGACCCGCAGAAGTCGCTGGCGTTCCTTCGGGAGCGGTTGGGCCTGCGTTTCGACCATCAACGCGAGACGCTCAACAAGAAGCTCAAACTGCCGACCCAGCTCGACCCAAACCGCATCAGCCGCGAGACCCTCACAAAAAACGCGCTCTTCCGCCACAAGAATCTGCAAGGGTTCGAGGACGCGGCCCTCGATTGGTTGGTGGCAACCGACCTGAACGCCGATCGGCGGCGCCATTTGCTCGAACGGCTCGGGCGTCCCGACTATCCGAACCTGCCGAAACTCGTGGTGGACGACCTGAACTACAAGTACAGCAAGGGCTTCGGTGTGTTCGGGATTCATCGGCAACTGTTGCGGACACAGCTCGAGGAATGCCTCAAACTGAAGCCCGACCTGCTGAATCAGACGCACTTCGTCCACACATATCTCAGCAAGCTGCATCCCAACGCCGACGTCGACTGGCGTCACGACCCGGCCGAGCACGAAGCGTATTTGCAGCGGTTGTGGGGTTTCGTCAGCCGGCTCGATCCGGTGCACAATTCGCTCAAGGCGCATGTGCTGTATCGCCGGCTGGCCTTCGACCGCTCGCGGGGCGTCTACGACAAAGAGCGGTTTATGACCTACATCAAGCTGCCGCGAAACGTCAGTTACATCAATCCGAAATACCTGGAGCTTCAAGAGAACCGCAAGTACCGGGCCGACCTCGGGGCCAATTATCAGGCTCAGACGCTGCTGCCGACAATCGGCAACGACGAGCCGCTGGTGCGCAGCTATCTGCACCACTTCTTCGTCAAGGAGACCACGTACAAGCCGTACGAGCCTTACATCAACGATCTGTACCTGAAGCACAACTTTGCCGAGACGAAGATCACGGGCGGGCTGGGCGACCGCGAGCAGTGGTATTCGATGTTGCCACCGGCGATGTACAAGCAGTTGCAGCAGCGGATCGACCTCGATTTCGCCCACACGAACAAGACGCTCTTCGCCGCCGACGAGCCGGTGGGCCTCGATCTGTACGTGAAGAACGTCAAGACGCTGATCGTCAAGGTGTACGAGATCAACACGCAGAACTTCTACCGCGAGAACCTGCGCGAGGTGGACACCGCCATCAACCTGGACGGTCTGGTCGCGAACGAAGAGACGACCGAGACCTATCAGGAAGAGCCGCTACGTCGGGTCCGCCGGCACTTCGAGTTTCCGTCGCTGAAGAAGCCGGGCACATACGTGGTCGACTTCATCGGCAACGGCAAAAGCAGCCGGGTGCTGGTCCGCAAGGGGACGCTGCGCCACCTGGTGCGCTCGACGGCGGCCGGTCACGAGTTCACCGTGCTCGACGAAAACAACCGCAAGCTGACCGACGCGACCATCTGGCTCGCCGGTCACGAATACACGCCCGACAAGGACGGCACCATCACCACGCCGTTCAGCAATCGTCCCGGCCGGCAGCCGATCATTCTGTCTCACGGCGACTTCCACCGGCTCGATCACTTTCAGCACGACGCCGAGAACTATTCGCTGTCGGCAGGCATCCACGTCGACCGCGAAGCGCTGCTCAAGCGGAAGAAGGCGCAAGTCGTTGTCCGTCCCGGATTGTACTTGAACGGCACTCCCGTAACGCTCTCGGTGCTGGAAGACGTGAAATTGGTGCTGACGTCGACCGACCACGACGGCGTGACGACCACAAAAGAGGTCAACGACTTCAAACTGTTCGAGAATCGGGAGTCGGTCTACGAATTCCAGGTCCCGGCCCGGCTTTGGAAAATCAACTTCACTTTGAAGGCCAAGGTGCAAAACCTGAGCCAGAACAAAAAGATCGACCTGGCCGCCGGGCAGACGTTCTCGCTGAACGAGATCGACCGCACCGAAAAAATCGAAGACCTGCATTTCCTCTGTGCCGAGGGGACGTACATCGTTGAAGTGCTGGGCAAGACGGGTGAGCCCAAAGCCGGCCGGCCCGTCGCGTTCGTGATCAAGCACCGTGACTTTCGCGATCCCGTTCACGTGACGCTGCAAACGAACCAGCAAGGTCGCATCGTGCTGGGCCGGTTGCAGGACGTTGTATGGGTGCGTGCGACCGGTCCCCAGGGCGCCGCACACACGTGGACGCCGCCGCGCGACGAGCACACGTATCACACTGTCGTGCATGGGAAAGCCGGCGAGCCGATCGAGCTGCCCTACATGGGCGCCGCCGCCGAGCCGCTGCGCAGCGAGTTGTCGCTGCTGGAGCTGCGAGGCAATACATTTGTCGCCGACCGGTTCGACGCGATCGCGATCAAGAACGGGTTCCTTCGCATTGGCGACCTGCCGCGCGGCGAATACGACCTGCTGCTCAAGCAAACCGGTAGGCGCATCAAGCTGCGTCTGACCGAAGGCGAGCGGCGCGAGGGATATGTGCTCGGCGAAAACCGCCAGCTCGAAGAGCGCGGCCGGAAACCACTGCAGATCGAACGCATCGACGTCGGCAAAGACGTGGTGACGGTCCATCTGCAGAACGCGTCGGAATTCGCGCGCGTACACGTATTCGCCACGCGCTACCTGCCGGCGTATTCAGCCTACGGAAGCTTGAGCCGTGTTCGCGATCCGGAACCGTATCTGATCACGGTGCCGAAGGCCGAGACCGTCTACGTCGCGGGACGGAACATCGGCGACGAATACCGTTATATCATCGACCGCAAGTACGCGAAGAAGTTTCCGTCGAACATGCTGAAGCGTCCGAGCCTGCTGCTGAACCCGTGGCCGATCCGCAAGACCGAAACGAGTCAGCAACACGCGCAGGCGGGCGACGATTTCGACCGGCGCGGCCGTGAGTCAACGACCGGCAAGAGCGGCCGCCCTGAGGCAAAACAGCCGCCCCCCAAAGTACGCGGCGATTTCGCCAATCTTGATTTTCTGCCGTACGCCTCGGCTGTGCTGCCCAACCTCAGGGCCGACGACAAAGGCGTCGTCACCATCAAACGCGATGCGCTCTTGCAGCACCAGTACATCCACGTCGTGGCCGTCGACCCGCAGAACACCGTCTACCGTTCGGTGTCGCTGGCGGAGACGGAAAGCGATTTTCTCGACCTGCGCCTGGCGCACGGCCTGGACCCCAAAGTCCATTACAGCGAGCAGAAGCAAATCAGCGTCGTGCCGGCCAAAGGCAAGTTCGTGCTCTCGGACATCACCACCTCGAAGTTCGAGGCATACGACAACCTGGCCCGCGTGTACGGACTGTTCGCCACTTTATCGGGCGACGCCAAGCTGAATGAATTCGGCTTTATTCTGAACTGGCACAAGATGAAGCCGAAGGAAAAACAGGCCAAATACTCCAAGTACGCCTGCCACGAGCTGAGCTTCTTCCTCTACAAGAAAGACCACGAGTTCTTCCAGCGAGTCGTGCAGCCGTACTTGAAGAACAAACGGGACAAGACGTTTCTGGATCATTGGCTGATCGAAGACGATCTCACGGATTACCTCTATCCGTGGGCGTATTCGCAGCTCAACATTGTCGAACGGATTCTCCTGTCGCAGCGGATCGACGGCGAACCAGTCCACACGTCGCGGCACGTGAGGGACCTGTTCAACTTGATCCCACCTGACATCGATCGGTTCAACCACCTGTTCCTGACGGCACTGAAAGGCAGCGCGCTCGACACCGACGACGCGTTCGGTCTCGAGAAGGCGGCGGAGAAGGCGGCGCGTGGCTTGGCTGGAGGTCGAAAGAAATGGGCAAGCGTCGACTTGCGCCGAAACGCTGGCGCCGGGTCGGCAAAAACCCTGGCCCCACCGGTGGGGACGCCGGGCCCCGATGCAGCGTCAAACTCGCCGAGTCACGATGAAGAGCTGGCGAAAGTAGAGCTTGAAAAACAGCTTGACAGAACACGTGCCGAAGCGAAGGAACTCGAAGTAGCCGACGAAAAGAAGCGATCCTTAGAGCGGTCTCGGGATGCCGCCAAAGACTACTTCAAGCGCCTCGCCGAGAAGCGTAAAAGCGTTCGCCAACTGTACCGCAAACTCGACAAGACGCAGGAATGGGTCGAGAACAATTACTACCACCTGGCGATCGAGCAGCAGAACGGCGAGCTGATACCGGTCAATTCGTTTTGGCGGGATTACGCCGGCCACGACCCGGCCGAGCCGTTCTACTCGGTGAATCTGGCCGAAGCGTCGCGGAACTTTCCAGAGATGATGTTCGCGCTTGCCGTGCTGGACATTCCCTTCGAGGCCGAAAAACACGACACCGAATTCGCCAAGACGAAGATGACGCTCACCGCTGCCAGCCCCATGATCGTCTTCCACAGAGAGATCAAACCGGCAAAGGCGGCCGCCGACAAAACGCCGATCCTGGTCAGCCAGAACTTCTTCCGGCAAGACGACCGCTACCGGCAAGTGAACAACGAGAAGCTCGACAAATACGTGACCGACGAGTTCCTGGTTCACACCGTTTACGGCTGCCAAGTGGTGGTGACCAACCCCACGTCGTCGCGGCAAAAGCTCGACGTGCTGCTGCAGGTGCCGGTCGGGGCGATACCCGTCCTCAACGGGCAGTACACACGCAGCGTCCACATCGACCTGCAGCCCTATCACACGCAGACGATCGAGTATTACTTCTACTTCCCGGCCGCGGGCAAGTACCGGCATTACCCGGTGCACGTGGCGAAGAACGGTGCGCTGATCGCCAACGCGGAGCCGTTCACGCTGAACGTCGTCAACGAGCCGAGCCGCATTGACCGGGAATCGTGGGATTTCGTCTCGCAACAGGGCTCGAACGACGACGTGCTGGCGTTTCTGAACAAGGAGAACCTGGGCCGCGTCAACCTCGACCGGATCGCCTTCCGCATGGCGGACCAGAAGTTCTTTCGGACGGTCGTCGAGTTGTTGGCCCAACGGCACGTCTACAACCAGACGCTGTGGTCGTACGGGATCAAGCACAACTGGGTGCCGGCCGTTCGCGAGTACCTGCAACATGCCGACTCGTTCGTCGCCGCGTGCGGCAGTGCCGTCGACAGCCCGCTGTTGACGATCGACCCGGTCGTCCGCAAGACGTATCAGCACATGGACTACAGCCCGCTGGTCAACGCCCGCGCCCACCAGCTCGGCAAGCGGCGGCAGATCCTCAACAATCGCTTCTTTGCCCAGTATCACCGACTGCTGAAGGTCCTCAGCTACCGCCGCGAACTGACCGACGACGACCTGATGGCCTTGACCTATTACATGCTGCTTCAGGATCGCATCGACGAAGCGTTGGCGTTCTTCGGCCGGGTGAACGCGCAGAACCTTCAAACCCGCCTACAGTACGACTACTTCGCGGCCTACCTCGACCTCTTCACCGAGGAGCACAAGGTGGCGCGAACGATCGCCGAGAAATGGCTCGTGACGTTGAACCGTCCGGACAAGCAGCAACTGTTCTTCGTTGCAGCCGGAGACGTCGACGAGCGGCGGAGCGAGTATCCGGTGGATCGCTGGCGGAATGCGTTTGCGGAGGTGGTGCGCTGTCTCGACGAAATCGAGGGCAAACAGATCGAACCGGTCGATCCCGACGAGCGCACCAAAACGCAGACGCAACTGGCCGCGACCGAGCCCAACTTCGAGTTCCAGGTCGAGGCGAAGAAGGTCCATCTCAACTACCAGAACCTCGACGAAGTTCGCGTGAACTACTACCTGATGGACGTCGAGCTGCTTTTCAGCCGGAACCCGTTCGTCGAGCAGTCTTCGGGTCAGTTCTCGCACATTCGCCCGAACGCCACCGAGACGATCAAGCTCCCCCAAAAGCAGACGACCCACACGTTCCCGTTGCCCGATGAGTTCCACACCAGCAACGTGCTGGTCGAGATCATCGGCGGCGGCCGGAAGAAATCGCAAGCGTATTACTCGCATGCACTGGCGTTGCAGGTGATCGAGAACTACGGCCAAATCCGAGTGACCCTCGGCAAGAACGGGAAACCGGCCGCCAAGGTCTATGTGAAAGTCTACGCCCAGATGCAGGACGGCCGCGTACAGTTCTACAAAGACGGCTACACGGACCTCCGCGGACGGTTCGACTACACGTCGCTCAACACCAACGAACTGGACTTCGTTCGCAAGTTCTCGCTGTTGGTACTCAGCGAGGAACACGGAGCCGTCGTCCAGGAGGTGAATCCGCCGAAGCGGTAACCTGGGTGATCGACTTGTGAACAATCCCAGCTAACGAGGGCCGAATACATTCGAGCCCGCGTTTGCGCTGCGGGCTGGCATACCGATACGTTTGTTACGAAATGCCGAACTCCGCCAAGTCAACGTCTCGCAGGCGTGATTTGGCCGCCGCCTGCTTTAGCTTCGAGACCACGAAGTGCTTGTGGTTGGCCACGGCTTGTTCGGAGATTCCCAGCCGGGCGGCGACGTCCTTGTTCGGCCAGCCCAGCACGAACAGCAGTTCCATACATTTCAGACGTTCGAACTCGCTGTGCTCGATCCAGCTCCCGACGAGCGAATCGAGGCTCTCTGCGATCATTTGCTCTTCGCCGACGCGGCGTTCTCCGCTGCGGACCAGGCTGGAGGCGTGCCGAGCTGTGCCCGCCGGCTCCGAAACACGCCGGCCCGACTCGGAGACCAACAACGGCAGGGTGGGCCGGCGTCCTTCACGGCGCAGCACGTCGGTCAGTTTGTGTGTCGCGATTGAAAACAGGTACGATTCCAACGGGGTGGCCGGGTCGTAGTTCGGCAGGCTGATCAGAAACCCCATGAAGGTCTCTTGCACGACGTCTTCGCTGGTGGCGCGGTTTCCCAGCCGGCTCTCGACAAACGCCAACAGCCGCCCTTCAAACCGCGCGATGCATTCCTCCCAGGCGACGGCGTCGCCCTGGCGAATGCACTGAACCAATAGACGGTCGGCTTCGTCAGCGGGCATGGTGAATCGTGCAATCCCAACTCGTAGGGTGTGTGAAACACACCATAATTGATGAGGTGGATATCGGCGTGTTTCACACGCCCTACACTTCTAGCCGATCGTCGCCAGGAGCAGTCCTCCCGAGACGATCAGCGAAACGGCGGCCAACTTTAATCGGTTACGATACGCGCCGCGGGTCAGCGTGTCGAGCCGAAAGTAGACGGCCAGCGTTCCCGTGATCAGCGTCAGCAATCCGACCAGGCCGCCCAGCATCCACAGCCGTTGCTGCACGATCGGTTCTCGCCAATACGGGAACAGACTTTGGCGGACGTCAGGCGACAGTTCCACTTGAAGGTGTACGACGTACATTTGCGTCCGTTTACCGATCCCGAGATCGGTGGTGAATGGTTCGAGGTATCGCTTGCGGACCGCGTCGGCAACGGCATTGTCCGGGAGCCTCCATGCGACGCGGTCCGGGTAGAGTTGGTGAAAATCTTCCTTCAGTTTGGCGGCCGCCACGGCCAGCGCATCCGCTTCTGCCAACTCGGCCGTTAGTTTCGGGGCGCCTTTGACGACCAACAACGTGACCTGGCCGTCTTTCTTGGACGGCTCGCCGATCCACGTGGGCGGCGGCGGTGAATCTTCAGCCGATGCTTTCGGATCGGTCGAAGCGTCCGCAGGCGGGGACGTCTCGGCCGGCGACGCATCAACGCCCCCGTCGAACGGAGCCGGTTCCCCCAGGTCGATCTGGTTGGCCGGCTGTCTCTTCCGGATCGGTGCAGCGACGGATTCCATCGCACCGTGGAATCGTGGGGCTGCCTGCACGCAGAGATAAGCCAGCACCGCCACCACCGGCAACGCCCAAATGAGCGATATCAGCCACGAACCGGCTTGCCGCACGCACGGCCCTTTTTCCCGGCCGGACAGCAGCACACAAAAGCCGATCACCAGCGCCACGGTGACCAGCAACACGGCAACCACGGCGGCTGCGGCCGGGACGTAACGGTCGAACTTGCTCAGCAGAACGGCTGTCGGATCAATCTGGCTCATGCGACCGGGCCTCCATCAATTGGGCGCGCCGTTCGGGCGGGACCCAAACGGCCGAGAGCTGTACGACGCTCGAAATGGCCACCGCCCAAAGAATGCCCCACGAATGCGGGAACGTAAACAGGGCTGTCAGAAAGTATCCCAACATGGCCGTCCACAGCGCCGACGTCACCCGGTATTGCCGCGGGCGAAAGGAGTCGGCGTGCCACCACCAGCGTCTCAGTGCGAACAGCCCGGCGAAGAAGACCATGTAGCCGAACATTGTCGGCTCGAGGTTTTCAATCAACTGTCGCGATCCGACAGAGGCGATCAGTCCGTACGGCTGGCCAGACCCGCTCTTCGACAAATCCACCATCAGGGCGTGATCGAGCCAAAACGCGCCGGCGCCGACGGCTGCGCCGACCAGCAGCAAGGTCAGCCGGCGTAATGTCGCATCGATGGGAGTTCCCTCCCAGAACTTCGAGATCGCGAGCAGCGCCCATGCCGCCAGCAGCGTCGTCAGTCCGAACAGGCCGATGGTCGCCGGATCGGGCAGAAACTCCAGAAACGCCAGCCCCGCGGTGATGACCGCCGTCGAGAAGACCGCAAACGTCAACGAGCCGGACAGTTCCATCGCGCGTTGTCGGAACGGTATGGTCCGCAGCGTCTCCGGAGTAAGCGAGCTGGTTCGGAACCTTCGGCCAGCAACGGGAGCTGGCCGTCGAGGGACGGGTCTCTTGGGTGGAGGAGTGGTCGTACTCGGTGAAACCGGCGTGGGCGATTCATCGCCTTGGTAAACTCGTGTCTCGGCCGCTGCCGAGCTTGAGAAACCATCTCCAACGAACGATTCGGAGGGAAGGCCCGCGAAAAGCTGTACGAGTCGAAACACGCCGTAACCGAGTGCGCCGACCATCCCCAGAACGAACAGCTTACCGGTCATGGCAAACAATGTCCCAGGAGAGACCAACGCCAGAATGAGGAGAATGATAGCGACCATCCACATCCACTGGCGGCGCTGCTCGTCCCCGCGGCGTCGCCGTTGCTGGGCCGGATGGACTCCCCGGCCAAATCGATGACCGGCAGGTCTCGGGCCGCTGTGAGTGCGGCCGGCTGAATGCCGTGCTTCGTTTCCGGTCGCTTGGCCGTCTGCGACGTGATGGGGCGCCTGGCCTGTCGGTTTTGTCGAACCGGTGACGAACGACTCTTCCGGGATGTCTCGCGGAATTTTCAGACCGAGCAACGCCTTCTTGAACTCCGCTTCCAACTGGGCGACGCTGGCTGTGCGCAGCAGCGGATCCTTTTCCAGGGCGTGGGCCACCACCGGGCGCAGCCGCTTTGGAACGGCTGTGAGATCGGGCTTCTCCGAGAGGTGTTTCATTAGGATCTCGCCGGCCGTCTCACCGTCGAAAGGCACCCGGCCGGTCAGCATTTCGTACAAAATGATTCCCAGGGAGTAGACGTCGATTTCGCGTCCGTAGCGGCCGTGAGCCACCTCGGGAGCCATGTAGTACACGGTCCCGACACTCTGCGTCTGTGCTCCGCGGTGGCTCTCGGAAATAAACTTCGACAGGCCGACGTCGCCGATCTTTACCTGAGCGTGTTCTCGGTAAACGTTGGCCGGCTTCAGGTCGCGATGCACGATGCCCCGGTCGTGCAGATAGCTCAGGCCGGCAACGATGCCCGAGAGCCACTCTCCCACCTTTTCGATCGGCATGCCGTCGGGATAGTCAGTGAGCACCTGATCGAGGCCCTGGCCCGACACGTATTCCATCACAATCCAGTTGTCGCCGTCGCCGTCGGTGCGGATGTCGAAGATGGTGACCAGGTTCGGGTGCTTCAGGTTCAGACATTGCCGAACGCCCCGCAATTCCACGTGCCTGTTCTGCTGCAACAGCTTCAGGGCGACTTCCTTGCCGGCGTCCGAGAGCGCGTAATACACCTCCCCGAACCCGCCACGTTGGATGGCCCGCTTGATCGTGAATCCTTCCAACGGTTTGGATTCTGGGGGAAAGGTGAATTTCATCGGATTGCCACGTTTTCAACCTGTCATGGTTCGGTTGCTTCGAGCCGGAAGCGTAACTCCGGCCCGGTGACGACGTCGCCGGGCCTGATCGGCGCTCCGTCACGAACAAGCGATCCGGCGACGAAAATGTCGGCCCGCGATTTGCAGCAGAATTGTGCTCCTTTGCGAAACAAGACAACCGACTCCGGCCAGTCGGGACATTGCACGTGGTTCTCGCCGCCCGGTCCCAGCAGGCAGGTCTCGTCCATCAAGACGATGCCGTCGACGCTGCGTGACGGGCGGTGGTCGCTCAGGAAGTCGAGCGTGGCCGTCGCACTGAGCACCGTCGGCTGGCGGAACCGCAATCGAACGCAGCCGCCCAGTTCGATCTGGTAGTCTGTATTCAACCGGGTCCGTTCATACACGGGCCGACCGGCAACGCTGACCGAGGAATGTGCATCGAGCACATATCCTTCTTTCCTTCGGAGAAAGGTGGCATGCCGACGCGATAGGTTTGCCAGCAAGGCCACGTCTGCGGCGTCGGCGTCGTGCTCGGGACCGCCGATCGTCACCGAATCCCCCAAGCAAAGCAGATAGGCCCCCACGCCGTCGATCCAGAGGGTAAACCGAGTCGGCTCGGTTTGGCCTCCAGCGGGCGGATTCGATCGTGACATGGACGCACTGGTCATCATCGGAGATTCACTTCTGTGCTCTTGGGGCGATTGCGGCTCACCGAGCCGCCTCGGACGTGTCTCAACACGTTTCCGACTCGGCCTTCGATTCCACGTCGGCCGCCGATGCCAGCCGCATGCCCCACACCTTGCAGGCCACCGCAGCGGCAATGCACACACCGCCGACGACATACGCGAGCATTCCAAATTGTTGCTGGGTGAACGCGGCAATTCCTGCTACCAGCAGGAGCGGCGGAAACACTCAACAAATCAGCGACTTCATGAACGGTGGCATTCTCTGCGATCCTTTCATAAAAGCGGAATCAGTTTCAATCGCGGATGAATCTCCGCGGGGAGACACCGGCTGACGTTTCTCATCTGACCTCTCTCCCTTAACGTATATTACCGTCAAATGGTTCAGTCGGCCACTTCAGCCTCCGACGATTGTGATCCAAAGTACTCCTCGATCTCGCGGGTGACGTCGATCGGCTTTTCCGTCTTCGTTTCGACAGGAATCAGACCGGTGAACCGGCCCTCGGCGTCGAGCAGCTTCTCCTTGACGTCGATCTGCTTGTTCAACTCGCGGATCAACTGCTTCGCGCGGGACAGCCGTGAATCGTCAATTTGCATTGTGCTGACGGTCTCGGCCGCCTGCACGGTCTTCAATCGGGCCTCAAGCTGCGCGATCTGGACTTCCAGGTCCTGCTTGGCGCTCAACATCTTCTCCAACTTCTCCTGATTGGCCTGCATGGTCTTTTCCCGGGCCTCGAGAATCTGACGTTCACGATCGAGCGTGTCCTGAGCCATTTTGAATCGCTCAAATCGCTTGCTCAAATCGCGGTGCACCTCGTCGGCCGTATAGGTGCGGCTCGACTTCGCGTACACGAAGACGTCCTTACCGCTCTGTAAATCGGCCTTGAGCGCCAAAATGGCGCCTTTCTGTTCGGCCAGATTCGTTTCTTTGCCGGCGAGCTCTTCGCTGAGGTCTTCGACGTCGACCTGCTGCTCGGCAATCAGATGCATGCAGTTGCGGATGTCGGGAACCAACTGCTCGACCATCTTTCGGGCGCGCTGGACCTCAAAGTCGAGCGGGACTTCCGCCTTGACCGCCTGACGCACCGATGAACCCCACGTCCGCGCGTAACTGATCACGTCGCGACCGAACACCAGCGATCCCAACACGGCAGCCGCTGCCCACCCAACCAACGCATTCTTTAGAACACCCATCATCCCCCCCCCCCCCCCCC
>CAZGYE010000136.1:0-13984 GCA_964530165.1 uncultured Planctomycetaceae bacterium | reverse complement strand
CCACGGGTGGCAACCCGTGGGTCCCGCCGGTTGCCACCGGCGGGCTTTGTCGGCTGAGCGGTAATGCGGTCGAATTGACGACAGTCTGTCGCAACTCCGATCACACTTCCATTTGTTCGGCCGCCCGGACAACTCCGAATTGAGTGTTCGCAATGACCCGATGGACAACAACTTGTGGATTCCCGTCTCCTGGCAGCGTCCGCTTGGCACGCGGTGTGCGATCAACAATCGATCGTGAATGAGGGAACCTACCAAGTGCCAGAAAGGGATCGCCATGGCACGGATGAAAGGAGGCAGACGAAACGATTCGGCAGTCAACGGAGACAATTCGAATGCGCAGCATGATTCTGGTAATCTGTGGAGCTGTTCTGGGAGTCTGTATTCTTCTCTTTGCGTTTCGGCACCATCTGATCCTGGCGGACAGTGGGATGCTGGTCATCGCGAAGCGGCAATGCACGCTGAACGACACTTTTGTCGATGTACGCGACTGGAACACGTCCCATTGGGCTGAACATCCCGATTTGCTTCAGACAGTCTACTTAACACACTGAGCTGCCGGCGAAGACGCGCACTGCCGGGTGACACGGATTCGGCGTCGCGGGGTCATGCATCCAGTTGCTTCCATGCGTCGGGCAGATAGCGTGGCAGGTCGGAGGCGATTAGTGCCGGCTGTGAGAGTTGCTCGGCGGCGATGTCGCCGGCCAGGCCGTGCAGGTGGACGGCGAGTTGAGCCGCTTCGAACGGGACCATGCCTTGGGCGAGCAGGGCGGTGATCAGGCCGGTCAGCACGTCACCCGTCCCGCCGGTGGCCAGGCCGCTGTTGCCGGTCGTGTTGATCGCTAGACGGCTGCCGTCGGTGATGACGGTCCCTTGCCCTTTCAGGACGAGGACGACCCCGTTCTTCTCGGCAAACTCGGCGGCCCTTTCTTCGCGGTTGTTCTGCACGCCGGAGATGTCGGCGCCCGACAGCCGGGCGAACTCGCCGGGATGGGGCGTGAGAATGCGTGGCGAAGGAGCATCGGGCAGCACTGCGGGAACTTTTGCCAGCGCAGTGAGTCCGTCGGCGTCGACGACCATGGGCAATTCGACGCTCGTGTACAGCCAGCAGGCCAGTTCGACCAGAGCTTTCGACTGCCCCCAACCGGGGCCGACGGCGATGGTGGAATGACTGGGAATCATCTTGGTCAATCGCCCTCGTGCTGCGGCGCTGAGCCGGCCGCGACCGTCTTCCGGCAGCCCGATGGTGAGGTAGGACGGCTCGACGGAGGCGACGATCGAAAGGATCCCTCTGGGGACGGCGAGATAAACCAGCCCCGCCCCGCCACGTAACGCCCCGAGTCCGGCCAGGCTGGCGGCGCCGCTCATGCCGCGGCTGCCAGCGACGATCAACGCCCGGCCGAACGTCCCTTTGTGAGCCTCTGCGGGACGCGACGGCGGGTTAGGTAATGCAGTGATGCGTTGCACGGTCGAGGTCCAAGTAAAAAGTAAAAAGGCAAAAGTAAAAAGGCAAAAGTACAATCAGGAAATCACAGGGCATCGTGGCAAGGATGTTCTTCACTTTTTCCTTTTTCCTTTTTCCTTTTTCCTTTTGCCTTGCTCGATTTTGTGGGCGATCAGTCCCGCCACGTAGCCGCCCTTGAAGCCGCTGTTGATGTTGACGACGGCGACATTCGATGCGCAGCTATTCAACATGCCCAGCAAAGCGGCGACTCCGCCGAAACTGGCGCCGTAACCGACGCTGGTGGGAACGGCAATGACCGGACAGTCGACGTATCCGCCGACGACCGACGGCAAGGCCCCTTCCATGCCGGCGACGACGACGATCGCGTCGGCCTGCTCGAACCGATGATGGTTCTCCTTCAACCGGTGCGGACCGGCGACGCCCACGTCGACGACCAACTCCACCTGACAGCCCATCCAGCGGAGCGTTTCCGCGGCTTCCTCGGCCACGGGGCGGTCGCTGGTGCCGGCCGTGATGACGGCCACCTCGGCGATGCGCGGCGCTGTTTCGTCTCGGCAGCACCGTACCGTCCGCGCGACGGGACTGTGATACGCGTTTGGAAATCGTTCGAGAATGACGGCGGCCTGTTCCGGCGAGACGCGCGTGCCGAAAAAATCCTGTCCTCGCCGGTTCATCGCTGCGAAGATCTCAACGATTGACTCAGGCGTTTTCCCTTCGCAGAAAACGACTTCGGGAAAACCGCAGCGCCGCTGCCGATCGAGATCGACATGGGCGTCGGCGGTCGCGGCGGTCGCCGATGCGCCCAGTGATTCCAACTGCTCGGCGGCCGCGGCGACGTCGACGTCGCCGCGCTGGAGTTGTTCCAAGATTTCACGAACGGGATTGGAAGTCACGGCCACCTCTGAAGCGTTCAGGATTCAGCTTTCAGCATTCAGCTCCCGGTTTCTTCTGGCTGACAGCTGACCGCTGAGAGCTACCTTTTTTCCTAGCGATCATTTATTTTAGCGGTCCGCGACCCATGAAACTACACTGTGGACGTTTCGGTTCCGGTTTGGCCACAGTATGATGTCTCACTTCACGTCACCTTCAAGCGGAATGCGGAATCCTGAATGCTGCGTGCTGATCGCTGAAAGCTGACTGCTGAGAGCTACTTAAGGAGTGGACATGTCTGCTGATCGATATGCCGGGCGGAGACGAAAACTGATTCACACACTGCGCAAGGCAGACGCCGATGCATTGCTGGTGACGAACGGCACAAACGTGAGGTATCTGACCGGCTTCAGCGGAGACAGTAGCTATTTGGTGATCGGTGGGGAGTTGACGGTGCTGCTCAGCGACAGCCGATACGCGACTCAACTGAAGGAGGAGTGTCCCGGCTTGGACGTTCACATCCGCACGAACCGGCAGTCGATCTTCGAAGCAGTCGGCCGGGTCGTCAAACGGGCAAAGCTCGGCAGGCTTGCGTTCGAAAGCAATGCGACGACGTACGAAGAATGGGAGAAGCTCAGGGGCGAAGTCAAACGGTTGGAACTGAAACCGATCTCGGGGCAGGTAGAGAACTTGCGGCTGATCAAGGATGCTTACGAAGTCGCCGAGATCCGTGGCGCGATCCGGCAAGCGGAGCGGGGTTTCGACGTGATGCGGGCGTCCCTGATCGAGCAAACAAGCGAACTGCAAGCGGCCCATGATCTGGAGCACGCGATGCGACGTTTCGGCGCGACCGCGGCCAGCTTCCCGCCCGTTGTGGCGGCCGGAGCGCGGGCCGCGTTGCCGCATGCCAGACCCACCGGCAGCTCGGTCGGCTCGGCGGACTTCCTGCTGGTCGATTGGGGTGCTTCGACTTCGGCCGGTTACAAGAGTGACTTGACGCGGGTGCTGATGACCGGTAAGATTTTGCCCAAATTAGAGAAGATATATAAGGTTGTGTTGCAGGCCCAGCGGCGCGGAATTGCAGCAATCCGCCCAGGAGCTTGGTGCCGGGATGTCGACGCCGCGGCCCGTCGCGTGATCCAACGGGCGGGTTTCGGCAAGAATTTCGGGCACGGTCTGGGACACGGTCTTGGTCTGGACATTCACGAAGGTCCGCGGATGAGCCCCATCGCCCAGACGAATCTCGAAGCGGGGATGGTGGTCACCGTTGAACCGGGCATCTATCTTCCGGGATGGGGGGGTGTGCGGATCGAAGACGACGTTCTGGTGACTCGCGACGGCCACGAGGTGTTGACGTCGGTAGTGAAAGAGTTTGAGCAGATCGTGTGGGGTTGATATCAAGGCAAAAGGAAACAGGAAAAAGTAGAAACAGAAGAAAGGAAGTTCTTCACTTTTGCCTTTTTCCTTTATTTATACTTTTTCCTTGAATACGAGGGACATTTTGCATGCCCCAGGACGTTTCCGGCAGTGGTGATGCTTTCGATCTTGAGAAGCTCAGAGAGCTGATCGAGCTGATGGAGACCCACGACTTGACCGAGGTCAGCCTGCGCCACGGTGACGAACAATGGCGTCTGCGGCGTGGGGGGCGAGAGGTCGTGCAGATGGTGCCGGCTAATTTGGTTCCGATGGTGGCCGCGACGCAGGAAGCGGTTCCGTCGTCGGCTGAAGCGAAGACGAAAGCGCCGGCTGCGGGCACGATCAATATCGAGAGTCCTACGGTCGGCACGTTTTACGCGGCTCCGAGTCCGGACGACTCCCCCTTCGTCAGTGTCGGAACAAAAGTCCAGCCCGAGACGATCGTCTGCATCGTGGAAGCGATGAAAGTTTTCAATCAAATCCCGGCTGAGGTCAGCGGGACGATCGTCGCGGTGCTGGTCAACAACGGCGACCCGGTCGAGTTTGGGCAACCGCTGTTCCGAGTTCGGGCTGGCTGAATGCGGAATGCGGAATCCTGAAAGCAAGGTAACTCTCAGCCGTCAACCGTCAGCCAGAAGAAACGGGGAGCTGAATGCTGAAAGCGGAATCCTGAAAGCTTCGAATTCATGTTCCAGCGAATTCTGGTCGCCAATCGAGGTGAAATTGCACTGCGGGTGATCCGTGCCTGCCGGGAGATGGGCATTCAGTGCGTCGCCGTCTTTAGCGAAGCCGATCGCGGGGCGCATTATCTCGAATTGGCCGACGAAGCGTATTGCATTGGGCCGGCCCCGGCCAGCGAGAGTTACTTGATGATCAGCCGTATCATCAGCGTTGCCGAGATCGGCAACGTGCAGGCGATTCATCCGGGCTACGGTTTTCTCGCCGAGAACGCCCATTTCGCCGAGGTCTGTCGCAGTTGCAACATTGAATTCATCGGCCCGCCCCACGAGGCGATGGCCCTGCTGGGCGACAAGATCAAAGCACGGGAAATCGCGAGTCAGGCCAAGGTGCACGTCGTTCCCGGCAGCGACGGGCTGGTGGCCAGCGAACGGGAGGCGCTGGAGGTGGCGGCCCGAATCGGCTATCCGGTGCTCATCAAAGCAACGGCCGGCGGCGGGGGCAAAGGAATGCGCATCGCGCGAAACGACATCGCCCTGAAGGCCGGGTTGGGCGCCGCCTCGGCCGAGGCGGAAAAAGCCTTTAAGAACGCCGGCGTCTATCTCGAAAAATTCGTCGAGCGGCCCCGTCACGTGGAAGTGCAGATTCTGGCTGACAATCATGGCAACGTCGTGCATTTGTGGGAACGCGACTGTTCGATGCAGCGGCGGCATCAGAAGCTGGTGGAGGAAAGCCCGGCCCCAAATTTGCCGTTGGCCGTCCGCGAAGACATCTGCAAAGCGGCGGTTCGCCTGATTACGTTGGCCGGCTACACGAACGCCGGAACCGTCGAGTTCTTGGTCGACCAGAACAACCAGTTCTATTTCATCGAGGTCAACGCCCGGATTCAGGTCGAGCACCCGGTGACGGAAATGGTGACCGGCGTCGATCTACTCAAGCAGCAGATTCGCATTGCCGCCGGGGAAGTGCTCGATTTGAAGCGGCGAAGTATTCCGTCCGATGGGTCGGCCATCGAGGTGCGCATCAACGCTGAGGACCCCGACGACGATTTCCGAGGCAGCCCCGGCACCATCACCAAACTGCGAATTCCCGGCGGACCGGGGGTGAGATTTGATTCTCACGTGCATCAGGGCTATACAATTAGCCCACATTATGATTCACTGATAGGTAAGTTAATCGTTCACCGTTCCTCACGGACCGAGACACTGGCCTGCCTGCGGCGGGCGTTGGACGAGTTCGACGTGGAAGGTGTCAAGACGACCATTCCGCTGGTCAAGAAGATCATCAGCCATTCGGCGTTCATTGAAGGTCGGGTGGATACGACATTCGTCGAAAGAACGTGGTAGAGAATCGGTCATGAACGTTGGTGTGTTAACCGGCGGAGGAGATTGTCCCGGCCTGAACGCCGTGATCCGGGCTGCCGTGCGCACGATCTCCAATGCGGGAGGCCGGACGCTCGGTTTGCTGGAAGGTTGGCGGGGGGCCATCGACGGGAATTCGATCGAGTTGACCACCAAGAGCACCGAAGACATTATTTCTCGTGGCGGCACGATTCTCGGTTCGTCACGTACCAATCCGTACAAGCATCCCGAAGACGTCAAGAAGTTGATCGAGTCCTTCGACCGCTTGGGGATCGAGGCGCTGATTGCCATCGGCGGCGACGATTCGCTCAGTGTTGCCAGCCGGCTGTACATCGATCACCAGCTCCCGGTGATCGGTGTTCCGAAGACGATCGACAACGATCTCAACTCCACCGACGTAACGTTCGGTTTCGACACGTCGGTGAACATTGTGATGGAGGCGGTCGACCGATTGCGTACGACGGCCGAATCGCACCGCCGAGTGATGGTCATCGAGACCATGGGGCGTCACGCCGGCTGGATCGCCTACTTCTCCGGCATCGCCACCGCGGCCGATTACATCCTCGTCCCGGAGATCAAAGTCGATCTCGAGCGGATGTGCAAACTGCTCAAAGAGCGGCGAGCGGCGGGCAAGCCCTACGGCATCGTGGTCGTCAGTGAAGGGGCGACCCTCTCCGAGGAAGACGGGTACGTCACACAGGACGCTGAAATCGACGATTTCGGCCACGTCAAACTCGGCGGGATCGGCGAGGTGATCGCCGACATCATCGAACGGCGCACCGGCATCGAGACCCGTTTTGTCACGCTCGGTCACCTACAGCGCGGCGGCTCGCCCAGCGCCTACGACCGCGTGCTGGGAACTCGGCTGGGGATCCACGCTGCGTGGTTGGCCATCAAACACGAGTACGGCAAAATGGTGGCCCTGCGCGGCACGAGCATCGTCAACGTTCCGCTGGCCGAAGCGGTCGACACTATGCGCACGCTCGATCTGGCCGTAATGGAAGAGGCCCAGGAACTCTTTAAGTGAGAGTGGTTCGACGGTTGAAACCGGCCGATAGGCTGAACCCTACGACCCCAAATCGCCGTCGTTGCCGATCGCGCCGCCGGCGTCGTACCAGACTTGGCCCTCATACCCACTGCGGACGAATAGGCCGGTGTTGCAGCACAACTCGCCGGACCATTCTCAACGTACGGGCCGGGTTTCTGTCGTCAACGTCCCGATGTTTCAGGGTACGTTATCCAGCAAGCCGTCATTGACGAGTTGCGCGATGACGTCATCAATAGCCGCAGTCATGTCCGCCGGCAGCACAGTCAGTGGTTCTTCGATGCGCTTCCATTTCGGTGGCTTCACGTGCGTGCTGGTGTCAACGAGTCGATCATAACCCTTACCCATGTTCCCGGAGACCCGCTCATTGAATTCGTTGTCCAGCAGCGCAACATCGTCATCGCCGCTCGAACTCTTGATTTTCACACGATCATCGAATGTGGAGCCGCGAAGAGCGAACAGGTCGTCACCCTTCGACGTCTTGACATTGACTTTGCCGAAAAGATCGGAGTCTAGGACCAGAAACGTGTTGTTGCCGCGAGACATCTTCACTTTGGTCTTACCATCAACGACAGACTTGCTAACGACAAAGACGTCGTCGCCTGACTTAGACTTCATCTTCAAGTTGCCGTAAATGCGTGTGCCTTCGATAACGATCGTGTCGTCACCCTTGCCCATGTCAATCTTGGCCTTTTTTCTGATTTCAAGGTCGTCAATCTCGACGACGTCATTCCCGCCACGCATCTTGATCTTCAAGTTGCCGGCGATCGTTGTGTCTTCGATAGCGATCGTGTCGTTACCCTTGGATGTGCTGATCTTTGCTGACCCACCGATGGTGACGTCATCCAAGCCAATCGTGTTATTCTGCATGCCGGATTTAATCTTGAGCTTAGTCGCGATGTCAGTGTCTTGAATCGAAAGCGTGTCGTTACCCTTGCCCATGTTAATCTTGGCTTTGCCTCCAATCTGAAGACCTTCAATCTTGACGACGTCATCCCCGCGACGCATCTTGATCCTTAAACGAAGGAAAGCACCGATTGCATTCGTCACCCGAAACTCGGATTGTCCATTAACCGTCGTTGTCGCGGCAGCAGATTTCACGACAAGATCGTTTCCATCTCGAAACACTTCGATCGCATTGGCCCGATCATCACCGCGAATATCCAGCACACCTTTGGCGAACGTTGCCCGGACGTGGTTCATCTCGATCGGATCCCCGTCCCCGTCGCCTAGCGGTAGCGGTAGCGGGGTGACCGTGATGGTAAAGGACTGGTCGGGCGAGACATCCACACCGCCGTTGGCCGTCCCGCCGTTGTCCCTGGCTCGGACGGTGATCGTGGCGCTGCCCGTGGCACCGTCAGCCGGCGTATAGGTCAGATTCCCGCTGGAATCGATCTTTGGCCCGGCCGCGAACAAGTCGGGATTCGTGTTGTCGATCACCTCGAGAGTGATCCTTTGTTCCGATTCGTCTGCCGGGCCGCGCGAGATGTCGGTCGCCCAGCCATTGACCCTCTGGGGGCCCGCGTTTTTGTCGGCCCTCTGGTCGGGCCCCTTCGTGAACGACGGCGCGTCGTTCACCGCCGTGATCGTCACCGTCTTCGTGGCCAGGCTGCTGGTATTCGTCCCGTCAGTAGCCGTGAACGTGATCGTCCGGTTCGCGGTGTTGGGGTTCTCGGCACTGTTGCGGTACTTGACCATCCGCAGGGCTCCCTGATAGGTGTTGACGGATGCCGTCCCTGTGAGAGTCAAGACACCGGTCGCGTTGTCGTACTCGCCATTGATGCCGTTCAACACGAGCGGGTACTCCAGTATATCCTCGCTTGCCTGGAACCCCTCAGCGATGCTGACCGTCGCTCCAGTCAGGTTCGTGCTGTCGCTGTCGGTGACGGTCAAGCTGCCGTCGATTACCACGGCTGCCGCATTCTCCGTGTAGGTAGTGCTGTCCAGCGTGGTCGTGATCAGCGGTGGGTTTGTCTCCGACACGTTGACCTTCACCTGCACCGGGGTAGCGGAGTGCAACTGCCCGTCCCAAGCCTTGACCATGAACGCGTTGACCTCGCCCGTGGCATTAGGGGGCGGCGTCCAGGTCCATGTCTGCCCGTCGCCCAACCGGGCACCCGGGGATACCGACATGGTGCCGTTGGTGAAAGACACCAACTCGAAGCTGATCGAGGCATTCTCTACATCTCGCTCGTTCGCCGCAGCCGCCAGCATGGCGTAGGTGATGGGGAATGGCGTGTGCTTCGTCGCGCCGGTCAGCGTGCTGATTGCCGTTAGCGTCGGCGCGTCATTCACTGGGTTGACCGTGATCCGGACGTTTTCGATCGTGGACGTATCACTACCGCCGTTCGCTGTGCCGCCGTTGTCCCGCAGGCGCACCGTCAGGTTGGCCGCGCCGTTCTTGTTGGCCGCCGGGGTGAAGGTCAGCGTGCCAGTGGAAGATAGCACCGGTGCCGTGCTGAACAGGCTCGGATTGTCGTTGCTGACGATCTCGAACGTCACTGCCTGGCTCGACTCGTTGCTGGGTCCCTTCGAGATGTTCGTCGCCCAGCTCCCCGAGTAGGGGCCCGAATCTTTATTCACCACGACGTTGCTCCCAGGAGTGAACGAAGGTGGATCATTGACCGGGTTGACCGTGACCACGAACGAGTCGGAATCCGTCAGCCCGCCAGCGTCCGTGACGGTCAACGTGATCGTGACCGGCCCGTTCTGGTTCGGCAACGGCGTCACGGTCACCGTGCGATTGGCGCCGCTGCCGCCGAGGACGATGTCGTCCAGTGGCACGATCGTCGGGTTCGACGAGTGCTTCGTGACCGTCAGCGACCTATCGGGCGTCTCCGCGTCGCTCACGGTGAAGCCGATCGGTCCGGTGGTGCCATTCTCGTTGATCGTGCGGTCCGGGACGTCGGAAATGATTGGGCCACTCTCGCCAGGTAAGAAGGAGCGAATATCAGTTGCCAAGGTTGCCCAGTAAACTTGGTTCGTTGTATCGAGCACGCGCAGATGATTTTCAATCCCATCAGCGTTGCCGCTCCAAATACGCATGCGGACGCCGGGACGGGCATGTGCGGTGATTGCCGCGTCGTCAATCGTGACGGCCCCGCCGTTCAATGTGGCAAACTGCGCACCATCATTGGTCAGGTCCAGGAATAGCGAACTCTGCAGAGGCACCATGCCATCATTGGCATAATAGGAGGTGAAATTCCCGTTGACCATCTGCTGGCTTCGCATTTTGCTCACCAGATCGGTTATCCAGCTCAGCCCCGTGTGCTCCTCCACGGCGCTTCCGAGAACATCCAGCAGGCTTGCATTGTCGGACAAGTTGTTATCGTAGGCACCGTAAGCGATCAACTTCGATGCATAGGCCTCGCTTTCATTCAATTCATCCAACGTACTCCAGGTGTCCTTTAAGAATGGAGGATAAAAAGGCGTGCTGTCGGCCGCGGCCTGATCTTTGTTTGCATCGGCAGGCGTCAATTGGTACGTGAACAACGGCACAAGCGGCGCAGCGTAGAACGTGGCGTTCGTAGTCATCGTCACCGCACCGTCAGCAGAATCCCAAGCCAAATTCACGTCGCCACGGCGATTCGAGTTGAAGCCCAAGCCGCCAAGAAAAGGTAAGCCTGGCCCGACCAGCGTGGCAAACTTGTCGAACTCTACTAGATTATCTCCATATACCTCTGTCCACATCTCAGCGTCCCAATCCGGGATCGCCTCCGGTGAACCGTGATGGGGCGTATCGAGTGTAAGGAGCCCGAGCACATCATCCCCCTGTTTGTGACCAATGCTCGCATTGAAATGGTTCATGAAGGAACGGGCCACCAGACCTCCCTGGCTATGGGCAACGAACACGACTTTGCTGTTCGCGTACGGACTATCTGTCTTTCCGAGGCGCAGGCCGGTCGGAGAGTTGTACACAAAGTCGGCAAGCATCGCGGCTTGGCTTCCAGCAGCACCATTGAAGCCAATCGGGAGTTCAGTGGGGTGTTTCCAAACGTAAACATCAAATTCGGCGTACGACGCTGGATCAGCATCGATCTGCTGACGAAACGTTTCCCAACGGTATAAATCACTCGAATGCGTGTCTGAACCGGTCCCATGAATGAGCACTAATGGTATTCCAGTCCCATAAGCAGGATCGTGGTCATGGATCTTGATGACGGCCTCTTGCGCAAGGTCCACATTCACATTCTGCGACTTCTGGCCGAAAGTATCGAGTTGGAAGAAATACTCGGGTTTGTCAGGGTTGAACCCAAAGATGCCATCGAGGAAGTTATCGTCTGTCCAGTAGCTCACCCAGGAACCTTGCCACTTACTCCCACTGATGTAGGTAATAGGCACGTTCCGCCGGATCTCATCGTTGAAACTCGTGATGTCATCTTCCCAAATTGTTGCCGTCATGTTCATCGTTGCGCTGTAGTCGATGTTGCTCACGGCCAGATAAAGCGTGGTGCCCTCCGGGACGGTGCCTGTCACCAAGTTGCCGGCTGCATCCTCCCAGCGCACGTCCGGCATCGATACGTCAAGAAGTCGACTGCTGATGCCCGTGATCCCACCGAGTAGCGAAGTCGTAGTCGTATTCCACAGCCGATATTCGGGCGCTGCATCCTGTATGGGATTCAGGTCGCTGAGAAAGTCGCTGTCCGTGTTCCAAGTCACTGACCACGGTATACGCACGGTATCGCTATCAGTCGGAATTGGGATGCTAATCGGATCGACCAAATCATCGCTGCCAAATAGCCCATCGTCTTCATAGAGGTAGATTGTCGCATTAGTGCCGCGCATACCTTGCGTGTCCACGGCGATGTAGACTGTTGCATTGGTGTTGGGAGAAGCTCCGTCTTGCAACTCCTGGCCAGTCGCATTCTCCCAGCGAATGTCGACGATCTGCGGGGCCGCTTTGGTAGTGAAAAGATTATTAACGGGTGTCCAACCGCTGTCGCCACCGCGACCGTCGGTGGCCTTCACGCGCACATGGTAGCTCTTGTCGGAGGAAAGACCGGTCAGATTCACATACGTATTCGAGGTTCTGATTGACGAGGACCAAAACGGGCTCAGATCGTCCTTCTGGTACTGAAACTCGTAGGTGATGGGGTTGCCGTCCGGATCGCTTGAAGGATTCCAACTCACCTTGGCGCTGTTCTTGGTGACATTCGAGTCGTTGATGTTGCTCGGTTTGGTCGGGGCGTAATTTGCCTTCCGGGTTCGGAAAAGATTATTAACGGGTGTCCAACCGCTGTCGCCACCGCGACCGTCGGTGGCCTTCACGCGCACATGGTAGCTCTTGTCGGAGGAAAGACCGGTCAGATTCACATACGTATTCGAGGTTCTGATTGACGAGGACCAAAACGGGCTCAGATCGTCCTTCTGGTACTGAAACTCGTAGGTGATCGGATTGCCGTCCGGATCGCTTGAAGGATTCCAACTCACCTTGGCACTGTTCTTGGTGACATTCGAGTCGTTGATGTTGCTCGGTTTGGTCGGGGCGCGGTTCGGCTGCGGGACTGTTACCTTCCATGTGTGCGTCTCCCTCCAATCCCCAGTGTTCCCTCTCCATGTACGGTCCCAGATCTTAGCCCGCACCCAATAGGTGCCAGCGGAGGAAAAAGTCCTGGAAATTGTTGGATCAATCCAGTTGTTTCCAGTCCACGACGCCCCAGAACCGATCTCGCCAGACGTGCCTGAATACGTACTGTACCACTTGTAGTTGCAGGATTCGCTGGTCCCCCAAATCCCGTCTACGATGAACTTGTGGGATACGCCCTGAGCGGCCGTTACGTAGTGTGTGCGGCTCTGACCCTCTGCTGACTTGTATGTGGTGGCGAGCCCGGAAAGGGCGCTGCCATCAAGCGATGCCTCGTCATGTGCATATCCCAGCAGATGGCCCAGTTCGTGGGCGATGCCGCCGGCCAATTCCTTCGCGAACGCGATTGCCTCAGCGTATCCGGAGCCAAGAACGGCACTGAAATAAAAGGCGTTGTCTGCCGCGTCCTGATTGCCGACATCCATCTTCTCCGCAACACCGAGGAGATCGCCGTAATCGGCAAATTCGGTCCCACGCCCTCCAACGTAGATGGTAGAATGGGCCGGCACTCCGTTCGGGTTCTCGGCTGTGAACGTGAGTCCGGTTTTGGCGAACGTGTTGCCAAGTCGCTCCAGCACCTGCGTGATGATCATCTCCTCTTGCCCGGCCAAGTCGCCGGGAGCCTCGAACGCGGGAACATCGAACGGCCCTATTGTCACCGGACCCTCGTAGACAACGTCTTCCGCTCCGTCGAAATCGAGGTAAATCACTTGGCCATTGAAGCGATTGACCGAAGGGTCAACCAGCTCCATGCCCGGCAACTCGACAGTAGGAGTCTCAATCGGGTCTTCTGCTGCGTTCTGCTGTTCGGTTGCCGAATCGTTCGCGGCAGTTTCCGGTTCACCGCTCGGTTCCAGAGACACGACCGGTGTCGCGTCGTCCGTGTTTGACTCAGTCATTTCCAAGCTGTCTGTGTCGGCAGGAAGGAGCTGTGAAACGCTCAGCAGCGTCCGCTCCTCTAGCTTCTCAACTTGCACCGCTCCGGGCAAATGGAGTGGCTGGCGTCGTTTGCGACTGCGACGAGGTCCGAGACCGAGCGAAGACTTGACGGCGTTCAACCACGGGGTGACGAACATCGGGCGAATCCTTTCGCAAAATTGGATGGCATCGTCGCTGGAAGCCGACAAACGGGACAAAGAGCACTGTTTGGCGGCGGGCCAGCGGGCCGCGAGTTCGCAGGAACAGATGGTGAGTTGACAATCGGTCGCACGGAGACCGATAGACAGACGCCTCCGTTCAGCTTCTTCAAATTCGTATATCGGTCGGATGAGGCGGGTTGGTTAAACTCTTCCGGTTTTACCGGTCAGAAAAGGTGGGCGGTCGTCATGCATGACCAGACACAACGCGTGGGCATCTCCGAAGAAAGCTACCAAGAGTTTCACAGCGATTTACGAAATGCCTTTTTTCGGCACCACTTACGAGAAAGTTGAGTAGGTCAGGCTCCTGCCTGACATTTGAGGCGTGCGACATCATACCTCGTCAGCGTCAGGCAGGAGCCTGACCTACAGTCACTCGAAGGTCCCAAAAGTCACCGACGAAGCGACCGCTCAGTTCTACGAGGAAAACAA
>CAZGYE010000135.1:0-13995 GCA_964530165.1 uncultured Planctomycetaceae bacterium | reverse complement strand
CGACACGATCGGCGGCGGGGCCGACGACGACACCCTCACCGGCGGCGGCGGTGAAGACCGCCTGGCGGGCGATTCGGACTTCGATAGCTCCGGCTTCCGGACGGCGGGGGTTGACGATGGTGATGACCAATTGGCCGGCGGCAACGACGACGACACACTGGAAGGCGAAGGGGGCAACGACAAGCTCAATGGCGGCAAAGGCGACGACGTGCTCCGGGGCGGCGACGGCAACGACACGATGTTCGGCGGCAGCGGCGACGACACCATGGAAGGCGGCGACGGCGACGACTTCATCAGAGGTCAGCACGGCAACGATTTGATAGACGGCGGTGACGGCAGCGATACGTTGGTCAGTGAACAAGGCAACGATCTGCTGGACGGCGGCGACGACGTCGGCGATCCCGACATCGACGTCGTCGTGCAAAAAGTGGATGCCGATCAGGTGCTCACCGATACGTTTCTGACTGGAAACGGGGTCAATGTGCTTGTGAGCATCGAGGCGGCCATGCTGACCGGCGGCCCGAGCCAAAACATCATTGACGCATCCGCTTTCACCGGCGGCGATCCATTCGCCGGCATGCCCGGTTGGGAGAAATTCCTTGACCCGACCGTCGGCAAAGTGACGCTGGAAGGCGGTGACGGACGCGACACGCTCATCGGGACGATCAAGGACGATACCGTGATCGGTCGAACCGGCGACTTTCCTAGTGACGACCCGATATTCGAAGAGATACTCGCGGATGGCCTCTTCGTCGATGACCCGCGCAAGATCAAGCTGACCGACGACAAGCTGCGGCTGCTCGAAACCCACATGGTCCTGGTGTGCGATTGCGTTTACGATATTTTCCGCTCCGGCAACTTCACGATCCTCGAGGACAACCGCGGCATGACGCCTCCGGTGGACAGCAAGATTCGCTTTGAGGGCGAGAATGTTTTCGTCGATGACGCGGCCCTCGACGTGTTGGTGCGCTCGGGCGAGCCGTTCCGCCTCCTCCAGGACAACCGCGGCAGTATTCCGCCGAAAGAGACCGTGATTATCTTCGATTCGACCGATGTCCTGGAAAGCATTGAGAGAGGGGTGCTCCTTGGGGGCGCGGGTGACAACCAACTTGACGCCAGCATGTTCTCCGGGGCGGTGACGCTCGTGGGAGATACCGGCAACGACACGTTGATCGGCAGCAACTTCAACGATCTGGTGCCGGTCGAACCGCTGCTGCCCGGTGCGGACACGGATAAACTGTTGATGGTCGGCGGCGATGTGCTGGAAGGCGGCCGCGGCAACGACGTCCTCGACGGACGCGGCGGCCGCGACATGATCCGCGAGTTCGGCGACGGAGACTTCTTCATCTCTAAGAACACCGTCACCGGCGACCACGAGATGCACGGCGTCAACGGCCACGACATCCTCAAGGAAATGGAAACGGCCTATATCGAAGTCACGACCATTGATCCCGACGTCGGCCACGAAATCGACATCGACCCGTTCTCTGAGATCAGCCAAACCTGGCTGTTCGGCGGTGCAGGCCCCGACACGATCTCCGGCGCTCACATCGGCGACTTCATCAACGGACGTGGCGGCGACGACAAGCTGAACGGCCGTCGCGGAAACGATACGGTCTTCGGCGGGCCTGGCGACGATACGCTCTTTGGCGGCCGGGGCGTCGATTCGCTGAGCGGCCAAGCCGGAGACGACCTCATCAAGGGACAGGGCGGAGACGACGATCTCCGCGCCAACAACGGCGGCACGTTTAATTTGCCGGGCGTCCTCAGAGGCGGCGCCGGCAACGACACCATCGAAGGCAGCGACGGCGCCGACAAAATCTTCGGCGGCGATGGGAGAGACTCTCTGGACGGTGGCAACGGCCCCGATACGATCCGCGGCGACCTCGGACGCGACACCCTCTTCGGTGGTGGCGGGAAGGACCTACTTTTCGGCGGTGGAACAGGGGACTCCATCGATGCCGGACCCGGTGACGACACCGTCTGGGGCCAAGGCGGACGCGACACCATCACCGGACGCGGCGGCAACGACGAGCTTCACGGTGGTTCGCTTTCCGACCATCTGGACGGCGGCGGCGGCGACGATACGCTCGACGGCGGCAAAGGTAAAGACACCCTCATCGGCGGCGAAGGCAACGACGGGCTGTGCGGCGGGGCTGCCGGTGACCTCATGAACGGAAACTCCGGCGACGACACCCTGCTCGGCGGCAGCGGGAAGGACTCGATGCTCGGCGGATCCGGTGACGACATGATGCTCGGTGAAGCCGGCAACGACACCATCAAAGGTCAGGGCGGCAACGACTCCGTCACCGGCGGCGGCAACGGAAACGCCACAATTGAACCGGCCATTCAAATCGAAGGCGAAGTCCTCCTGCCCGACGCCTTCATCCTCGACCCGGAATGGTGTAACGTCTAACGGCGTTGACAAGTGACAAGTGACAATTGTAGATTAAAAACTGGCACCGCTTTCACGGACGAAAGGGCCTGTCATGTCCATGAGTTCCGGCGGCAACTTCGCAACCGACCCATCCACTATGCGAGGCCGCGATTGGCCCTGTTTACGGCAATTCTGCGTATTCTTGGAGAATCGCGTCGGTCGGCTGCACGATCTGTTGCGGCACCTGGAACGCCACGACCTGCGGGTGATCGCTCTGAGCATCGTCGATTCCGCCGACTTTGCCGTCGCTCGCGTCATGCTCGACAACTACGAGCGGGGTCATGAGCTTTTTCAGCTCTCCAGCTTCAACGTCTTCGAGAACGACGTGATCGGCGTCGAGCTTCCCGACGACCCACAGCCTTACGTCAAGATCTGCATGGCGTTGCTGCAGGCGGAGATGAATATTCACTACAGCTATCCGCTCCTTTACCGGCGGCACGGCCGCGGCGCGATCGCGCTGCACGTCGACGACGTCGACCAGGGACTCAAGGTGCTGGTCGAGAAAGGGCATCGAATCGTCACCGAGCGAGATTTGCTGGAAGACGACGAGCTTCTTTGAGCCACAACAGGACCAATCAATCGTTCATGATCAGTTTTGCGGCAGGTCTTGCCGCGTCGATTCATCACCGGCAACCTGAAGCGTGATCCGGCTGCCGCCGGCCGCACGGAGCTGAATTCCCGTGGCCTGACTGCGAAGCCAGCCGTCGTCTGCGGGCGATTGCGAGTCGTAAGACTCGCCGCTGAGAAGGTGGATCTCCGGCTGTTTGGTATCGCGATCGATGATCCAGACTTCCGGCACCACGAGAGACGCATAAAACGGGAGCTTCTCGTCAGTTTCATCAGCGGGGCTGCGGATTTCGACGACTACGTTCGGTGCGCCTTCCAGGTGCGTTTCCTGCTCAATGTCGAAACGATCGGGGGTTATCAAGACCAGATCGGGTACCCGATAGTTGTCCGGCCAACCTCCCGGCGGCGTGACGGCGGCCTGATGGTAGACCTTGTTGCCGTGGGGGCGAGCCCAATACGTTTGGAGCCAAGTCTCAAGAACCCACTCGAGATTCTGATGGCTTAATCGCGGCGGGGGTAGCATATGCAACACTCCTTCCCACATCTCGTCCCACCGATCGGCGCCGGTGCGCCGCCGCCATTCCAGGATGCGTGGCGGAACCTCTGACATCACCGCTTTCATTGTCTGGACTCCTACCGGCCAAAAAAGACGTGCACGCTGCCTGTCGCCTGACCATTTCCTCCTTCACTATAGCGGAAACCGGCGGCGATGGCGAATCGCTTACTTCGGTCTCGCCGCGTTGTTTGACGCCGTTTGAACCATGCGGTACCATCGCCTGCTCGTCCGGGGGACGGAGCTGCGCTGCTGGCCTGCGTTCCGCCGCATTTTCCTCCCAGTGAAACAGAACCAAGGGCATCTCCAATGAACGACACTTCGCCGCGCCGGGCGTTGGTCAGCGTGAGCGACAAGACCGATTTGGGACCGTTCGCTCGCGGGTTGGCCGAGCTCGGTTTCGAGATCGTCTCAACCGGGGGCACACGTCGCTTCCTGGAAGAGCAAGGATTGGCCGTCATCGACGTCTCGGCCTACACGGGCTTTCCGGAGATTATGGACGGGCGAGTCAAGACGCTGCACCCGAAAGTTCACGGGGCGATTCTGGGCCGGCCGGATCTGCCGGAAGACGCGGCCGCCATTCGGGAACACGGCATCGTGCCCTTCGAATTGGTCGTCTGCAATCTCTATCCGTTCGAGGCCACGATCGCCAGAGAGGGCGTCGCCGTGGCGGAAGCGATCGAGCAAATTGACATCGGCGGCCCCAGCATGATTCGCTCGGCAGCCAAGAATCATGCATACATCGGTGTGGTGACTCGGCCATCGCAGTATCCGAAGGTGCTGGAAGCGATTGGGGCCGGTCCTCTCAGCGAGGCTTTCCGCCGGGACCTGGCCGCGGCCGCGTTCGAGATGACGGCTCGTTACGATCGGGCAATTGCCGACTACACGGCCAAACTGACGCAGACGGACGACATCGCGGCCGAAGAAGTCTTCCCCGAGACGCTGGCGATGACCTTCCAACGCCGCATGGGTCTGCGTTACGGAGAGAACCCTCATCAGCGGGCGGCCTTCTATACCGAGCCGGACGCAGCCGGCGCGACGCTCGCCGCCACCGAGCAACGGCATGGAAAAGAGCTCTCGTACAACAACCTGCTCGATCTGGACGCCGCGCTGGCGATTGTGCGAGAGTTCGACACGCCGGCAGCCGTGGTCCTCAAGCACAACAACCCTTGTGGCTGCGGAACCGCGGAGACGCTGGCCCAGGCGTTCGAGAAGGCCTATGCCGGTGATCCCGTCAGCGCGTTCGGCTCGATCATCGGATTCAACCGAACCCTCGATCTGCCGACGGCGGAGAAGCTGTGCGCGCCGAACCGGTTTGTCGAAGCCATGATCGCCCCCGGTTACGACGACGATGCGTTCGAAACGCTGACGACCCGACCGACGTGGAAAAAAAACGTGCGGCTGATGCAATGTCCGGGACTCCGTGCAGACACCCGGTCCGGTTTCGACTATCGCCGCCTTCGGGGTGGTCTGCTCGTTCAAGACCGCGACGAACGGCCCGAGTCCCAGCGTGAATGGCGGGTCGTTACCGAACGCGAGCCGACGTCAGCCGAGATCCCCGACCTGCAGTTTGCGTGGCTGGTGTGCAAGCACGTCAAGTCGAACGCGATCGTTTTTGCAAAGGACGGTGCGCTCGTCGGCGTCGGCGCCGGTCAGATGAGCCGGCTCGACTCGGCGTTTCTGGCAGCCCACAAAGCGGGTGAGCGGAGCCGAGGCACTGTCCTCGCCTCGGACGCCTTCTTCCCGTTCCGCGACGGGATCGACGAAGCAGCGAAAGCGGGAATCACGGCTGTCATCCAACCCGGCGGCTCAAGACGTGACGAAGAAGTGATCGCCGCCTGCAACGAGCACGGCATGGCCATGCTCTTCACCGGCCGGCGTCACTTCAAGCACTAACCCGGTTTTGCGCACGAACCGGACTTGAGCCGCGAGCCAATTTCGCCGTGGAGCTTGCTCCGCGCGATGCAGACACCGGCTGCCCTCGGCGCGCCGGAGAAGTCCGGCGGCGAAGTATTTCGTTTTCGGGCGCTTCTACAACCTGTCCTGCCGCGACATGCTCGATGCGGACTAGCTAACGTCGTTGTCACGGCGACGTTGCGGCGAACCCGCTTTAGCTCCAATACCGTTTCACGAAGCCTATGTGGAAATGTGCAAACGATTTGTGATGGGTGGCTGGGTCAGAGTCTTCGATGCCCCAGGGAGTCGATCACCGTAAGATCTGGGGCTTCGCGGACTCAGCCCCAGCCACACATTTCCCTCAGCTTCACGAAAGCTAATGAGTGCATTGGAGTTATGCTTCGTGAAACGGTATTGGCTTGAGCTCGGATTATCCATAGGCCGTCGTCGTGGCACCCAAACCGACAACTTGTTGTCACATTCCACGGGTTTCACGGCCCATCCAGCGACGACAAGTCGTCGGTTTGGGTTTCTATGAATAATCCGGGTTTAGAACTGATGTATATGTAGTTTCATTTGCGCGTTCAGGTTGTGCGGGATGTGTGGAAAATTAGGAATTTATGGAAAATTCGATAATTCATGTTTCTATCCATTTTGCCTGCGAGTATACTAGATTAGACAAAAGAGAAAAGATAGTGTATTTACTTGGTGTGCATCGTATGAGATATATGAATAGTTGTGAAGATATGGGGATTGCCCGATGTTGATGACACCTTGGCTGCGTTCGCTGCGACATTCCATCCACCGCACACATTTCGCACAGGCTCAGCAAACGAGAATCCGCCGAAGGAAAGCGGCTCACGATCCGCAAACAGAGCATCTTGCTTCTCAGGTGGAACTTCTGGAAGACCGCACACTTCTGTCCACAATCACGTGGACGAACCGCGGCACTCCCGGCGACGAATTCGATTCCACATTTGGTGCCAACGCTCCCGCAGCCCGCGCGGTGGTCGATGCCGTCCTGACTTCGTGGCAGCGGGCCATTAACGATTTCAACCAGCCGAGCGGCGGGAACAACATTGACATCAAGATTTCGATGAACACCGGTGGGACGGGCTTCGGCGCCGCCGCGAGCGTCACGTCGTTTGACAACGGGTTTCCGACGGCCGGCTCCATCGGAATCGACCGAGGCAGTGACATCACGGGAGACGGTATCGGCGACGGAGCCGGCTTCTTTTTGGATCCGACACCGCTGGACAATTCGGAGTTCGCGGGCAATATTGTTCACGCGTTTACTGGAGATGCACAGCCGGGAAGTCCCGCAGCAGGGATCTCCGATCTCTTCACGCTTGTCAACGCGGAAATCACCCACGTTATGGGTTTGTTTCTCGCCCCGGCACTGATCCAAAATCCCATGAACGGTATGGTTACCGACACAGGCGTCCCCGACGATGCGGAAGGGGGCGGCATCGGTACCTATTTTGTCTTCGACGGACCGAACGTCACGCACCTGATGACCAGCAACAACGGCGGCGGTGGCGGAAGCGACTTCATGCAGTTGATCCATTCGGCCGGGCCGCCCAATGGTCCCAATCAGCCTCTGACTTTTAACAGCGCGTTTCGGGGTTCGAGGGACCTTGTCGGCGCCCAGGATCCAGGCAATGCCGTCTACGAGTTCGGGCGACGCTACTTGGTCAACGACGTGATGGCTTTGGTCTTCCAGGACGCTTACAACTACGACATCGTCTCGCCGCAGACGTTCGGAACGATGTACGCGATTCTGGATGAAACGACCGGCAATCTACTGATTCGCGGCGGGGTGGGCGGGAGCGACGACGTGATCACCATCACCGCTTCCGGCGGTAACCTGGACGTGAGCGTCGACATCGGCAATGACGTGCCGGGGTCCGGCCCCAACGGCGACGATTCACCGATCGCTGCTTTTGTGAGCCAGTTTCCGCTGGCCTCGGTGAGCACGATCACCATTCAATCGGGAGACGGCTTCGACACGATCAATTTGACTCCGCTGGGCATCCCGGTCGACATCGATGGTGGAATCCCGTCTCCTCCCACCTTCCCCGGCGATACGCTTGTTTTTGATGCCCAAGGCGCCATAGCGGTTGACAGCGGCTCGGTCATTCAAACTCTCGGGTTTGCCGACGTGAACTATGTTGAAATCGAAAACGTGGTGCTCTTGAACGTCGGGCCGAACCTGCCGCCGGTCGTGAGCAACCAAGCGTTTGTCATTCCCGAGAGCAGTCCAAACGGCACGGTGGTGGGCACAGTGGCAGCCAGCGATCCCAATACAGGCGATGTGCTGACGTTTGCGATCACCGCGGGCAACACCGCCGGCGCGTTTGCCATCAACGGGACGACCGGGCAGATCACCGTCAGTAATAACACTCCGTTCCAGACAGTGGACCGGTTCTTTCTCACCGTTCAGGCAACCGACGCGGGCGGCTTGACCGACAGCGCTACGGTTGCCGTGTTGCTCCAGGGCGGCGTCGGACAGGTCAGCTCGATCTTTATCGAGCCGACCAGCGAGTTGCTGGTCTCGGCCGAGCTGGACGAGCCGATCGAAATCACGGTTGGCGGTGGATTCGTGTTCGTGAACGGTTCCAGTCCCTCCACGGGATCGCTGCCGGTCGCCTCGGTGCGCGCGATCACGGTTGGGGGCGGCGAGGGGGGGAATCTGATTGATCTCAGAGGCGTCACGACGGCGGACGGTTTTGTGAACCTGTTCACCATCTTCGTCGACGGGGGCGAAGGACCAGACACGATTCTGACCAGCCCGCTGGGCGGCACGTATCAGGCCGGTCACGACGACGATCTCGTCATCGGTGACATCGGGGACGACATCATCTTCGGAGAAGACGGCCACGATACCATCCTGGCCGGCGATGGGAACGATAGCCTTTTCGGCGGTAATGGAAACGACCTGATCGACGCCGAGGCCGGAAACGACTTCGTCGACGGCGAAGACGGCCAGGACTCCGTTGACGGCGGCGACGGAAATGACAATCTCCGAGGCAACAACGGCACCGATACACTCAACGGCAACAACGGCGACGACACACTCAACGGCGGCGCCGGCGTCGACCGCTTGAACGGCGGCGCTGACAACGATCGCCTGTTGGGCGGCAGCAGCGGTGACGTCATTTTCGGGGCCGCTGGCAACGACACTCTGAAAGGACAAGGTGGTGTAGACACGCTGGACGGCGGCGATGGCAACGACCTGGTTGACGGTGGAGCAGAGCCTGATTCGCTTCTTGGCGGCAATGGTAACGACAACCTCAAGGGCCGCGGCGGTGGGGATACGCTCAACGGCGGGGACGGCAACGACAACCTCAACGGCGGACGTGACGACGACACGCTGATCGGCGGTGTCGGCGACGACACGCTTCGCGGCGGCGCCGACAACGACAGCCTCTTCGGCGACAGCTCCGATCCAACAGTCGGCGGCACCGGCAGCGACGTTTTGAAAGGGCAAGGCGGTCAAGACACGCTCAACGGGGGCGGGGGCTTTGACAGACTCGACGGTGGCAGCGGCGACGATCTGGTGCAAAGCGGGATCTTTACCACTCCGCCCGTGGAACTGGCGATTCAAAACGTCAGGATCGATCCGGAAGGCGACTCCGGCACGCGCGACGCGACGTTTACAGTCACTCTGTCAAGGTCCAGCGTGGACACGATCTTGGTGGACTTTGCCACCGCCGATGATACAGCCATCGGCGGCCCGGACGCGTTCACGCCCGGCGCGGATTACGTGAGCACCAGCGGCCGGCTGACCTTCTTGCCGGGAATGATCTCGCAGACCCTGACCGTGCCGATTATTGGCGACACACGGGATGAACTCGTCGAGACCTTCTTCGTCAACCTGTCGAACCCGTTCGCCGCCGTCATTGCCGACAACCAGGCGCGAGGCAGGATCATCGACGACGACGAAACGTCACCGGACGTTGACATCTTCCTGTTGTTCGATGATACGGGCAGTTTTTCGGGTGTCGCTCCCGCACTCATTTCGGCGTTTCCGACAGTCATCAGCAACCTGCAAGCGCAGCTACCGGGCTCCAGTTTGGCCTACGGAATAGGCCGCTTCGAGGAATACGGCGGCTTTGCATCTGAAGGCTCGGACGGGCGACCGTTCATCTTGAACCAGCCGATCATAGAAACCGGCGTTCCTCAGTTCACCCAAGCGATCGATGCCGCAATGAGTCTGCTCCGCGAAGCTCCTGGCTTCGGCGGCGATGTTCCAGAAACCGGTATCGAGGCCCTGTTCCAGGTGGCTACCGGTGTGGGCTTCGACGGCAACGACGACGGCGACACGACCGATAGCGGCCCTGCCGGTCTGATCACGACGCAAATAACACCCGGCCTTAGTGGCGATGTGCCCGCCTTCGCGTCGTTCACGCCCGATCCGACGCCTCCGCCGGACGGTCCGGTGTTGCCTCCGTCGGGCAATATCGGTGGTGTCGGTTTCCGGCCCGGGACGCAGCGCCTGGTGCTGCTGGCCACCGATGCCGGCTTTGCTTACGAACCGGATGGTATCGACCCCTACACGGGAATCGGCGGAGTGACGGTTCCGGCGGCAGATGTGCAAGTTGACGGTCGTGGAAGCACACCGGGGGGCCGGGGTGCACAGATACAGGCCACCGTCGATGCGCTCCTGGCCGAACAGATTCAGGTGATTGGTCTGGGCGGGTCGACTTTCTTCGGTGGTGACGGCACGGATCCAACAATCGCTCCGCGGCGACCACTCGAGGCGTTGTCACGACTCACGGGAGCAATCAACAATACCGGAACTCAGGTGGACGGCGGGATCCCAGCCGATCCCATCGATCCCGGCGATCCCTTCTACTTCTTTATCGATGTCACGTCACCGACACTCCCTGACGACTTGGCGGCCGCCATTGTCGCCGCGGTGGGTGGCTCGGTGCAGGTGGGGCCGACACTTTCCATCGACGACGTGACGATCGACCCGGAAGGCGACGCCGGCACGACCGACGCCGTGTTCACAGTGACCCTCTCGGCAATCGATGCCAACCCGGTGACGGTCGACTTCACCACCGTGGGCGGTTCGGCCACCGCCGGTGCAGACTTCACAATGACAAGCGGCACGGCGACGATTCCCGCCGGCTCGACGACCGCGACGATCACCGTGCCGGTGCTTGGCGACAGGCTGGATGAGTTCGACGAGAACTTCTTCGTCGCCCTGTCGAACCCCGTAGGCGCAACGCTCGACATCGACCAGGCCGAAGGCTCGATCATCGACGATGACGACCCGGGGGACAAAACCGGCGACAAGCTGATGGGCGGCGCCGGCAACGATACGGTGATCGGTTCCGACGGCGCCGATACGTTCCTCGGCGGCGGGGGCGACGACTGGATTGACGGCGGCAACGGCAACGACCTGCTGCAGGGCTTTGGCGGCAACGACACGCTCTCGGGCAACACGGGCGATGATACGCTCCTCGGCGGAGGGGCCGTCGACGTCCTCTTCGGCGACCTCGATCCCGCCGACCCCGACTTCTCACCCTTCATTCACAATGGACGTGACGTGATCGTTTGGAACGGCGGCGACGGCAACGACGTCATCGACGGCGGCCTCGGGTTTGACGACCTGCAGATCAATACCGGCAGAGAAAATGACACGCTGGCCGTTGCCGCCGACGGGACCAAGTTGACCGTCACCGCCAGCACCGTCGCCGACCCCGTGGGACAAACCACGCGCTCCCAATCCATCGAAAAACTGACGGTCCGCACCAACGCCGGCAACGACCGCGTTACGGTCGGAGACTTGTTTGGCATTGCTTCGATGCAATTGGTGGAAATCAACGGCGGCGGCGGCGGAGACGTTGTCGACGCTTCGCTGCAGGCGAATCCGATTCTCCGCATCAGCATGAGCGGCGGAAACGGGAACGACACCCTCTCCGGCGGCGCCGGCGGCGACTTCCTCCGCGGCGACAACGGCGCCGACAGTCTCTCCGGCGGCGGCGGCGGCGATGCACTGGCCGGCGGCGATGGAAACGACACCCTCTCCGGCGGCGACGGCCACGACCGACTCGACGGCGAGGCCAATCGGGACGTCCTGCGGGGAGACGCCGGCAACGACACGCTCGACGGCGGCACTGGGAACGACAGACTCTTCGGCGACGCCGGCAACGACTCGTTGCTCGGCAGTCTCGGTAACGACAGCGCTTTGGGCGGAACGGGCGACGACACGCTCGACGGCAGCGTCGGCGACGACACCCTCGACGGGAACGACGGCGACGACGTGCTCCGCGGCGACGCCGGCGCCGATTCGTTGCTCGGTGGCCTGGGGAACGACACGCTGGCCGGCGGAGACGACGGCGACCACCTCAATGGCGGCGGCGGAAACGATTTCCTCCTCGGCGAGCAGGGAGACGACCACCTCAACGGCAACGCCGATGAAGACACGCTGTCCGGCGGTGTCGGTGACGACACCCTGCTGGGTGGTTCCGGCGCTGACGAGCTCTTCGGCGGCGAGGACCAAGACGCGCTCAACGGCAACTCCGGCAACGATACGCTGCGCGGAGGCCAAGGTCCCGACATGCTCAGAGGCGGTACCGGTAACGACACGCTCAACGGCGGAGACGGTGCCGACACCATGCTCGGCGAGGCGGGCAACGACGCACTGGCCGGTCACGATGGAAACGACATCCTCAACGGCGGCGGCGACGGCGACACACTAATCGCCGGTGACGGCGACGACAAGCTCCGAGGCGGATCCGGGACAGACTACCTGGTCGGCGGCAGCGGCGAGGACGATTTGGACGGCCAAGGCGGTGTCGACACGCTTTCCAGCGGACAGGGGCTTGATACAGTCACCGGCCTCGCAGACGACGTGATCGACGAGTCGATCGAAGACTTCTTCGATCCGAACAAGGCTGAGTTCAACTGGATCAACGCGGTCTGAGACAAGCCGAGGAGCGCAGGTCGAGAGCGGGCGGCCAGAAAGTGTGTGGCAATAATGTCTGGCAGACCGGACGGCAGGAAAATGACCAATGACGAAGCACGAATGACGAAGGAATTCCGAATGTCGAAGTTTTCATCAGGTCCCTTCAGCGGGGCTGACGGCATGACGGCATTTTTCCAATCGATTTTCGCTTCTGGCCGGTGCGCCGGCGAGGATGTTTCAGGTCTTTTCAAGCGGCTGAGACGGACCTTCGTGTCGTCATTCGGGCATTCGACATTGATTCGTCATTCGCATTTCGTCATTCGTCATTGCCCGACGCCGGGCGCTCACGCAGTCACTTTCTGTCGGCATACTGGACGTGATCGCCGTTGACCTTCAGACGAATGCGGAACAGGCTCTGGTCGACGGTCACGTAGAGCACGTTGCTTTCATCGCCGATACCGAACTCGACGTTGCTCGGCACGCCGACGGCGTTTTCCGGGTTTTGGTTTGGCTTGCCGGTGGGGATGAACGCCACCTCTTTGCCCCGCGGATCGATGACCATCACGCCGGGCCGTTTCGTATTGCGGACGGCGAGGTAGAGGTTCCCTTTCACGTCGGTCGTCATGCCGTCGCAGCCTGTTCTCTCACCGAAATCGACAAGCGTTTGCCGCTTGCCACTCACCGTGCCGTCCGCTCCCAGCGGGAACGCATAGATCTTCATCACGCCATGCTTGGGAGCCGGCTTGTTGGGATCGATTTTGTCGGTGCCGTTATCGTGATCGGCCACGTACAACGTTTTCCCGTCGGGGCTGACGGCGACGCCGTTTGGCTTGACGACGTGATGCGTGATCTCGATGACGGCGCCGTTCTTGTCGAGGCGATAAACCGCCCGGTGCTTCAGTTCCCGAGGCTCATCGCCGAGGTAGCGGGGATCGCTGAAATAGATCCGCCCCTGACGATCGAGGCACAGGTCGTTCGGCGCGTTGAATCGTTTGCCCATGTACTGGTCGGCCAGCACCGTTCGCCGGCCCGTCTTGACGTTTGTCCGTGTGACCGCCCGGCCGCCGAAATCGGACCCTTCACATGCCAGCAGGAATCCGTCAGCATCGAAAATCAGCCCGTTCGATTTCTTGCTGTCCCGACTGAATACGGTCGTCTTGTTCGTCTTCGGGTCGAATCGGAGAATCATTCCCTTGTCGCGGCCGAACGGGATGTCCGAGAAATAAATGCTCCCGTCGGGAGCAACCGCCGGTCCTTCGGTCAGCCCCCCTTCAATGTTCGCCTTGCGGGTAAACAGCAGTTCCAGTTTCGCATCAGGCGAAACAATGCTTTTGCCGGTGGGCCGGTTCGGCCTCTCACTTGCCAATGACGGTGCAGTGATCAGCAGGAAGATTGTTGCAGTCGTCGAAAGTCGCATGGTTGTTTCTCCTTTTGCTCTGGCTGTCGCGCTGGTTGGCCTCCCACGTCGCGATTCAGCGTAACCAGATCGGAGCCCTTTCTCAACAATGTCGATCCCGTCTTTGCCTGTTGATTCCGGCGAATGCTCCCTGAAGGTCGAATTCAACAGCGATGTAGATGGGGATGAAAGCTCGTTGCTCTGGTACAACCAAGAGTTGTTTTGGT
>CAZGYE010000134.1:5868-14035 GCA_964530165.1 uncultured Planctomycetaceae bacterium | reverse complement strand
CCTGTCAAATCAGCTTTGACAGACTACTAGAGTCTATGTTGCTCGGCGGGCATTTGGAAACCGGACGGCGATGTCGCGTTACACACCGCTCGTTTGCCTGGCGCTGACGCACGCGCTGGTCGACGCGTGCGCCTTGCTGATAGGACCGTTGTGGCCGGACTTGGAGACTCGGTTCGGGTTGGGTGTGACGGGATTGTCGGTGGTGATGATCGTGCAGTCGTTTCCGCCGTCGGTCAGCCAGGTCGTATTCGGCTATTTCAGTGACCGAGGTGCGACGCCGTATCTGTTGTGGCTCGGCCCGGCGGTAGCGGCGGTGTTTCTGACGATGCTCGGTGTGGCGCCGAGCCTTTCCGTCCTCTGCGTTCTTCTGACCCTCGGGGGGATTGGCGTCGGCGCGTTCCATCCGGAAGCCGCGGTCGCCGTGGGACGCTTGATGCCCGAACAGCGGACGCGCGCCCTGTCGGTGTTTATGTTTGGCGGCTCGCTGGGATTGGGGATCGGACCGCTGCTGAGCGGAGTGGTGGGCATGCAGGGTCTGGTGTATCTCGCCCCGCTTGTTCTGTTCCTGATTCTCCTGCTCCGGCGGGTGGGACGCCTCGGCGACCTTTCCGGAGCGCTCGCCAAGAACGAGCCGGTTCTCGGCCTCGGGCAAATGCTGGCGGGTCGTGCTCGTCTGGCACTATTTCTGCTTGTCATTTGCTCGCTGCGTTTGGTGCCGAACCTGGCGATTGATAAGGTTCTGGCGTTCACGCTGAAATCGCAGGGACAGAGTACCTTTCTGATCGGTCTGACGCAGACGTTGTTTCTCACTTCGGCCGGCGTCGGCATGTTTCTGATGGCGTTTCGTTTTCGCAGCGGACTCGAAAAGGCCTTTCTGATCGGCTGCCCTTTGCTGGGAATCCCGTTGATGTGGGCGCTGGGCCGTGAGTCGTGTCCGCGGTGGATGCTGCTGTCGCTGTTGGTCCCGACAGGAATGATTCTGTGGGGAACGGTGCCGGCCATGGTTTCTTACGCACAGCAACTGTTCCCTCGCGGCGCCGGCCTGGCCTCGGCGATTACCATGGGGTTGTCGTGGGGCGTGGGCGGGTTGATTCAAGCGCCCATCACGGCTTATTTCCAGGGCGCGGGAACTCCGCAACGAGCGTTTCACGCGTTCATTCCTTGCCTGGCGCTTGCTGCGGTCGGAGCGTGCTTTTTGCCCGCGATCCGCAGCGAAACGTCGTGCCAATCGGCAGGCGACGCGGCGGAGGACTTCCCCGGCCCCCAACCTGAACCGGTTGATGCGTGAGGGAGATTCGGCATGCCCCCAACATGGTGTGGTCGGTGGGAAAGTCATCGCAAAATCGGCGATTTGCTGGACAGCCGGCCGTTCGATAGTTAAAGTCGGCCAGTCGCGCGAATCAGGAACAAGCCGGTGGCTGAGATCATTGGTGGTTTCCATTGTTTGGTTCGCACATTCCGGCAACGTTCTCGAGTGCACAGGGAAGTGCAAAAAGGAAGGAAGGATCCGTAATGAACGCAAAACCACTTATCGGAATCAACGGCGACTTTCGTGCTGCTCGCAAGGAGGCCATCCCGCTGAGCTGGTTCAACGCCGGCTATTATGACTCGTTGACCGCCGCGGGAGCTGTGCCGATACTCATCCCACCGCTGGCTGATGACGGTGATCTCAAGCGGGTGCTGCGCGAATTGGATGGGTTGGTCGTTGCCGGCTGCAACCTCGATTTGGACCCCGTTCGGCTGGGAATGCAAAAGCACCCAGCGACGCGTCCCATGCCGGCCAGGCGGGAAGATTTCGACCGCCGGCTCTGTAAGATGGCTGTGGAGATGCAGATGCCGATTCTGGCCATCGGCGGCGGCATGCAGACATTGAACGTCGTCTGTGGCGGCACGTTGATCCAGCACATCCCGGCGGAAATCTCCAGATCGCTGCACCACCGCGATCCGGTGGAGTCGACGTTGCGGCACATTATTGAAATCGTGCCGGGCACGCGGGTCGACCACATTTACGGACCGGGCGAAATCCGCATCAACGGCCAGCACCACATGGCGGTCGCCCAAGTAGCCAAGCTGTTCCGGGTTTCGGCGACGGCGCCGGACGGTACGATCGAGGCATACGAGTCCGTCGACGACGAGTGGTACTGCCTGGGCGTACAGTGGCATCCTGAAAACGAAACGGCTTCGGCGCTGGACATGCAGGCCTTCGACAGCTTCCTCGAGGCATGCCAGGAACCTGAACCCGCCATTCTACCGATGCCAACCAACAGAAGTGCCGCGACCAGCAAAGCCGCGTAACTGGGGAATGACGAATGTCCAAAGAATGACGAAATCCGAATACCCAAATGACTGGCGTTGCTGACCGCGCATTCGTCATTTGGGTACTCGTCATTCTTTCGTCATTGGGTATTTCGTCATTCGTCCTTATCCCACGGCCGGGTTCTTTCGTTCGCTTTGCCGCTGCACACGTACTCTGCTATTCTGGTGAGCGATTCAGTCGTCCGATCACGTTTCGAGTCCCTTGGCAGTGGATAGAAGTCGTGTCGCTCATCGTTCAGAAGTTCGGCGGAACCAGCGTTGCCGATGCCAGTAAGCTTCAGGCCGCCGCCCGCCGCGCCGTCGCGGCAAAACGTGCCGGAAACCAGGTGGTGATGGTCGTGAGCGCCCGCGGCAAAAAGACGGACGAGCTGGTCGGTCTGGCCCGTGAGATTACCGACAATCCGCTGCCGCGAGAAATGGACATGCTCCTTTCCACCGGCGAGCAGGAGTCGGTCGCATTGATGGCGATGGCCGTGCAAGAATTGGGCGAGGAGGCCATCAGCTTGACCGGCGCGCAAATCGGCATCGTCACCGACGCGTCGCACACCAAGGCGCGGATTCAACAGATTTCGACCGGGCGAATACGTCGAGCACTCGAAGCCGGCAAGATCGTCGTTGCCGCCGGGTTTCAGGGGATCGACGCCGATTTCAACATCACCACCCTCGGACGCGGCGGCAGCGATACGACCGCCACTGCGCTGGCGGCGGTCCTGCAGGCCGACGTCTGCGAGATTTACACCGACGTGGAAGGCGTGTTCACCACCGATCCGCGATCGGTCAAAGCGGCCCGTAAGGTCGACCGCATCTCCTACGACGAAATGCTGGAGTTGGCCAGTCTGGGGGCCGGCGTGATGCACGCGCGGTCGATCGAATTCGCCAAGAAGTACCGCGTCCCCTTGTGTGTGCGGCCGGCGTACTCCAACGACGAAGGAACGTTGATCGCACCGCGGGCGGACGAGGCGGCCCCAGTCGTCACCGGTGTGGCACTGGTCCGCAACGAGGCGCGGGTCAGCCTGTGCGACATTCCCGACCGTCCCGGCGTCATGAGCCTGATCTTCACCAAGATGGCCGAGCGGAAGATTCCCATCGACATGGTCGTGCAGGACGTCGCTTCCGCCGGCCTGGCCGAAGTCTCCTTCACCGTGCCGCAGGACGACCTGGCCGAAACCTTGACCGCCGCCGGGGAGGCCGTGGATAAACTCGGTTCCGGCCGGGTTCTGCACGGGACGAACGTCTCGAAAGTCTCGGCCGTCGGCAGCGGCATGCGGACGCATACCGGCGTGGCGGGGCAGATGTTCAAATCGCTGGCCAGGGCCGGCGTCAACATCGGCATGGTCACCACCAGCGAAATCAAGATCTCAGTGCTCGTCGACCGGGACCAGTGCGATGCGGCCGTGCGCGCGGTTCACGATGGATTCGCGCTGCACGAAGAAAACGCAACGCCGCCTTCGGTCGGATGGCTGCGGCAATCCGCTGCAGACGACTCCGAAACGTCTCGCGACGAACTGGAGCGAGACGTGGTGGCCCGGCTCTCGGCGATGGAAGACATCGTCGTCAGCGAAGCACAGCTCGACGACCAGCAGTCACGGGTCACCATCGGGAATCTGCCCGATGTTCCGGGCGTGGCGGCCCACGTCTTTTCGTCGGTGGCCCAGGGGGGCAGCATGGTCGACATGATCGTGCAGAACGTCAGCCTCAGCGGCAACGCCCATCTGTCGTTTACCGTCCCGAGGATTGAACTGGACCGTTGCTTGCTGCTCGCCCGCGAAGTGCTGGAACAGTGGGAAGGCGCCGAGCTGAGTTTCGAGCGCGAGCTTGCCAAGCTCTCGGTGATGGGCATCGGACTGCGCAGCCACACCGACGTCGGCGAGAAAATGTTTCGCGCCCTGGCCGAGGCGGGAATTAACATCCAACTGGTCAACACCAGCGAAATCCGCATCAGCGTCGTCATCGCCCCCGAGCAAGGCCAACAGGCGCTCGCCTGCCTGGTCGAGACGTTTCAACTGTAGAGAGCAGCTTTCAACCCCGAGGAGCGGGCCTGTCCCCGTCAATCCCCTGATATCGAGATCCACCATTGCGCGCCTGCAGCGAGTTGTAGTTGACGGGCACAAATGCTTGGCGGAGAATAGGCGGAACAGTTTCTGTCTAATCACTGTTGACGCAACTCAAGCGGAGACCGACCCAATGACGCGGTTGCTTTCAAGCGCCCTGGGAATAGCTGTTGTTTCACTCCTGGTTGGTTGCGGCGGCAAGTCGATCGCCACTCCAAAGCCCGCAACGAACATCGACCGCTCGCTGGAGCTTCAAATCGCAGTCCGCTCAAAACCATACCAGGCCGGAGATGAGATCAACGACGGCGAATTCCGCGTTCTTGCATCGAACGTCTTGCCCATCCATTCCACCGGTGGTCCCGGCGGCGTGCTCTCGGAGACGGACGGGGTGCTCGTGGAAATCGCCTGGAGCGGTGTCCGACTTCTCGGTAACGATGAACTTCGATTGACCGATTTCCGCTGGACCATTCACAACCAACTCGTCGAGCATGACGGCTCTCGCACGATCGGCTGGCAAGGGCCCTCCACCCAAGTGTTTCACTCGGAGTACACGCCGTTATTGGCGCCGGTCTCATTGCGGCACACACAAGAAGAACTGTCCGAAAGCCCTATGTTAGTCATTCGCGGCCGCCAGGTGTGCGATGCGCGGACTTCACGTGATATCGCGCTCGAAGAATGATCGTCATACACAACCGCGTCGCTGGGGATGTACCGATGAAAATCATTGTGTTTCAGAGAATTCTGTGACGGGGTTTTGAAGATGATTTAGCCGGCGGGCTTGCCCGGCGCGCCCCGCAAGCGGGGCGGCTAAACGAGTCTGAATAACCCGAATACGATCTATGAGACGAATCAATCCCACCACCAGCGGTTGGAGTTTTTGGGGGATTGGCTTTTTTGGCGGGTTTCGGCCAGGGTGCGGTCTCGTGTTTCGCGGCGAAATTGGGGACCGGCCAGTGTGGCCGGGTTGATCTCGACGCCGCCACTGACGGAGATCAGCCAGTGCCGGCCGCGGGCTAGGCGATAGTTGGCGATCGACGGCACCTGTCTCGGAACCGAGGCCTGCTGAATGCTGCAGGCTTTGGCGTCAAGGAAATGTGTCGGGAACCAAGAGGGCGTTTTGTCGCCTCCCGGGTCGAGTGCTGCGACTTCGGTTGTTCGCCCGCCGGTCTTTTGAACAATCAGCTCGGAGGCGACGGCCAGTGAGATCAGGTTCTGCAGCTCGGCGAAAATGGGAACGCAGGCGGCGATGGCCGGGAAATGTTTGGTGAACGACGCGGCAAACTGCCGGGCCGCAGCGGCGGCCTTGGAGGGTTTGCTCTTCGTCGGCTCTTCGGCTTTGGTGGTTGACGTGGGGGCGGTGGTCACTTTCACGCCCTGCCCGGCCAGTTCGAAGCCGAGGCCGTCGGCCGTGTGCAGGATGGCATCATATTCGGCGAGGAACCACCAGCGGCGCTGTGGCTGCGGCCCGCTGCGGAACCGCTTGGCAGCCAGGTCGAGGTAGTTGGTGACGCCGCGCACCGGCGACGGATCGTGGGCCAGCGCGATCCGCTTCAGACGGTAATCAGCGGCGACCATCTTCATGGCGAACCGGCTGGAGGGCGGGACGCCGAACAGCCGGATCGTCTGCGGCCCCATCGCCTGTTCCATGCCGGTCAGGATCTGCCTGCCTCGCGAGCGGTCCATGCGGCCGCCGAGCGTCTTCAAGTAGGCGTTGAACGCTCTCAAGCCCTCGGGCGTCGGATCGATCGAGCAGCCGATGAACGGGGCAGCTCCCCCTTTCCGAAATGCGTAACGCAGCCCGACGATCAGGTCGTCAAGGTGCAGCACGGGCCGAAGAGATTCGACGCCAACCACCTCGCCGCTGGGCAACTGTTTCCAGCCCGCGGCCGGTCCGGCCAGGACGACGTCTCCGGCTTCCGGGTAGAAGAAGATGTACTTCACGGCAGACAGACCGGCCAGGTAGCGCACCTCGGCGGGAAGCGGCTGCTGTCGCTCATGCAGTGTTCGGACGGTTTGTTCGAGCCGCCCGAGCGAGACCTTCCGTAGTTCACTGCCGGCGGCCAAATCGCTGGCGGCGGGCGGATCGGCCGACTCGGCTCGCAGCAGCTTCAGCCGTTCGTCCGCGGAGAGCGAAAGCGTCTCCTTGAGCACGCCCTGTGCGTCGATGTACACGCCGCCGACGGCAAACTGTGCCTCTGCGGAGCGTGGTTGAAGGAGCATCACGGCCGACGCGGCGATGAGCGCGTACCGGAAGCCGCGAAACGCAGGATGGAAGCGGTTGTGTGAATCTGACATCGTTTGACCTCCTGACGCCGTCGGATGTGAACGGTGTTGTGGGACAGGCTTTCAATCCGTTTTGATTTCGATGGCAATTCCAGGCCGAGTTTGTGGAGCAGAATTTCCTGGTGGTCACTCGGTTTGGTGATGCAGCGCCGGCGGATTTCGATGCCGTCGCGCGTCGGCATGACGACGTCAACTATGCGCAGTTCTTGCAGTTCTTGCAACACGCGGCGGGGTTCTTCAACCCATCTCGGTTCCGGTTCGGGAAACAACGTCTGCCGAGAGTCCCGTTTTCCCTCCGCCGCCTGCTGGACGCCCAACCGACGGGCTTCATCGAGACGTTCCAGATACGCCGCCCATCAGCCAATGACTTACGTCACAAAAACTACCAAGACAATTTTGAACTCACCCACTTTTCGACCTGACTGGGGAAGTTGGGTCAGGGCGTGCCACCCGGGACGTACCGGAACGTGCGATCTGAAAGACTCTCAGCGGCCGATCAGCGTTTTTCGGCCCACTGCTGTTGAACACTGGTCGCAAAGTCGTTAACCTTTGCTCTTTCCGTGCGGGAAGCCTGCGCAGCCGGGTCGTCTTGTCTCTGACCGCCGCTTGGCAGGGTGCCGCAATTCGAGTGCAGGAACCAGCGAGGAATCAACCCCCAACGGGATGCCAGTCGTGACCAAAACTTTTATGGCCAAAAAGGAACAGACCGCTCCCGAATGGTACGTGGTGGATGCGGATTCGCAGATCGTGGGTCGTCTGGCCGCGAAATTGGCGATCGTGCTGATGGGCAAACACAAACCGACCTATACGCCGCACGTCGATTGTGGCGACTGTGTCGTCGTGGTGAATGCCGAGCGGGTTCGTTTCAGCGGCAAAGCGTTGGCGCATCCGCGTCACCCGTACTTCACCGAAAAAATGCTCCACAAGATTTACGAACGCTACACCGGCTATCCCGGTGGGCGCCGCCTGACCACGGCTGCCCAGTTGTGGGAACGCCAGCCCGAGCAGATTTTGCGGGAAGCGGTTCGCAGAATGCTGCCGAAGAACAAGCTGGGCCGGCAGATGCTCAAGAAGCTGAAGCTCTACACCGGACCGAATCACCCACATCAAGCCCAACAGCCGAAAGAGCTTCCAGAACACTTGTTACCTTAACCTTCGAAGACACGACCGTGTCGCTGTTCAATTTCGTGGACTGAAAATCGATGGCAGACGAAACCCCGGAACAAACGCCCGCCGATCCGACCGAGCCGACTCCCGACGCCGCTGCGGAACAACCGGAAGCATCAACGGGGGAGGCTGCAGGCACGGCAGCGGAGTCGGTTGCCGAGTCCAGCGGCGAGACCGCTGCAGCAGCCGAGACGAGTGTGGAATCCAGTGCGACCGAAGAGGCGGCTGCGTCTGAAGAACAGCCCGCAGCGGAACCGGCGGAAGCGGTCGGCGAAGCGGCCGAGGCGCCCGTCGTCGATACCAGCGAACCGGTCGAGGCACCCGCAGGCGATACCAGCGAACCGGTCGAG
>CAZGYE010000134.1:0-5768 GCA_964530165.1 uncultured Planctomycetaceae bacterium | reverse complement strand
CGATACCAGCGAACCGGTCGAGGCACCCGCAGGCGATACCAGCGAACCGGTCGAGACACCCGCCGACGAAGCGGCGGCGCTGGAATTGACGCTGGGCGGCGGTGCTCCGGTCGAAGCGGTTGCTGCGGAGAAGCGGACGCCGGTCATTCGTGGCAAGATCGACCGATTCGGCGTGGCGATGGGAACGGGCCGGCGGAAAACCTCTGTGGCTCGTGTTCGCATCCAGCAGGGCGACGGCAAATTGGCAATCAACGATCGCGAGCTGGACGATTACTTCCGCACCGAGCGAGACCGGAAGATGATTGAAGCCCCGCTGCGTGCGACCGACTCGTACGGGGAAGTCGACGTCTGGGTTCGGGTCGACGGCGGTGGAACCACCGGCCAGACCGGGGCCATCGTGTTGGGAATTGCCCGTGCGCTGCAGGCCATGGATCCGGACTTACACCGTGTGCTCTCCGAGGGCGGTTACCTGACGCGCGACGGCCGAATGGTAGAAAGGAAGAAGTACGGCTACAAGAAAGCTCGCAAGAGCTTTCAGTTCTCGAAGCGTTGAGCCTGCTGCACACCAATCACTTCGACGAGCTTGCCGGACAAGTCACTTGAGGATTTCCCCCGCCGGACTCGTTTCCGGCAGGGGCATTTTTATGGTTTCTCTTTCTCTTCGCGGTTCGAAAGGAGCGTAACGATGTACAACCCGCTCTTACTGCCCGACTTGCGGCAGATGCTCGAAGAGAACGATGCCGAAGGACTTACAGAGTTCTGCGAGGCGCTTCACCCGGGCGTGACGGCCGAAGTCCTGGAGGGGCTTGACGTCGCCGGCATCTGGCGGGTGCTGGGGAACTGCTCTCTGGAACGGCAGGTCGAGATCATCGAGTTCATGGATCTTCCGCTGCAGGCCGAGCTGGTTCACGACCTCGATCAGAAACAGTTGACCCGTCTTCTCGAAAAAATGTCGCCCGACGACCGCGCCGATTTACTCGCGCGGATGGATCCGGAACGGCTGGAAGACTTGCTTCCGCTGATCGCACAGGCCGAACGCAGCGACATTCGCAAGCTGCTCTCGTATCCGGAGGACAGCGCCGGCTCGATCATGACGACCGATTACGCCTCGCTGCCGGAGGACATCACCGTCGGCGAAGCGTTGGACCAGTTGCGGCTGCAGGCGCCGAATCGTGAGACGATTTATTACGTCTATATCATCGACGAAGGCCGACGCTTACGCGGGATCCTGTCACTCCGCGAACTGATTCTCGCCAAGCCGGACGTCTTGGTCTCCGAGATCGCCACGCACGACGTGCTTTCGGTCCAGGTTGACGACGATCAGGAGGACGTGGCGCAGGACTTGGCGAAATACGACTTCATCGCGATTCCGGTCGTCGACAACCAGAACCGTCTGGTGGGAATCGTAACCCACGACGACGCCCTGGACGTGATGCAGGAAGAGGCCACCGAAGACGCCCATCTCCTGGGCGCCGTCCAACCGCTGGAAGATAGCTACCTCGAAACGCCTTTGAGAACCATTGCCTTGAAACGTGGCGTGTGGCTCGTCCTGCTGCTGCTCGCCGCTTTGATCACCGCCAGTGTGCTGAGCGGATACAGAGAAGTCTCGGAGCACTATGCCTGGATGGTCTGGTTTATTCCGCTCGTACTGGCCAGCGGTGGGAACGCTGGCTCGCAGTCGGCCACGCTCATCATTCGCACGTTAGCCTTGAGGGAAATCGGACGAGACAGCAAGCTGCGCGTGGCCGTCCATGAATTGTTGGTCGGCCTGATGCTCGGCGGGACCCTGATGCTGCTCGGATTCGTCTGTGCCTTGTTTTTCGTCGACGTGCCCAAGGCGACGGTCGTCGGGTTCACGGTGTTCGTGGTTGTTCTGATGGGAACCGTCAACGGTGCCTTGCTGCCTCTTGGACTCAGACGCTTGGGAATGGACCCCGCCTTGATGTCCAATCCGTTGATTTCCTCCCTGAGTGACCTCCTCGGCGTCATCGTTTATTACACCGTGGCCGTCCTGATGCTGTCCTGATGTCGGGAAATTCAGCGGCGAGAATCGGTCAACTGATTTCTGCGAGGCGTTTTATCATGGGCTGGGCGGGGCCAAATCGAGGCCCATCATCCGCATCAGCTCCAGCGCGTTGCTTTTCTGGACAACACCGGGGTGCAGACGGTAGTCGAACGCCATCTTCCCGTCAACCAACTGATCTTCGAAGTGGACGTTGATCGCCTGGGAATCGAGCGTACCGACGATCTCGGTCAATGCCAGATCGTGTGTCGTCACCAATCCGAGAGCGCCGCTCTTGACCAGCTTGCGAATGACGCCTTCAGCTCCGACGCGACGGTCGTGCGAGTTCGTACCCTGCAGGATCTCGTCGAGCAAGAACAGCAGTGGAAGCTCTCGATCGGTCAGTTCAACGATCGACTTCAGCCGGCTGATGGCTGCGTAAAACAGTGACTTTCCGTCCTGCAACGAATCGTGGATCCGCATGGCCGAGGCGAGCTGCATCGGAGAGACACACAACCGTTTCGCCCGGACGGGCGCTCCCGCCAGTGCCAGAACGAGGTTTGTGCCCACCGTCCGCAACAACGTGCTCTTGCCCGACATGTTCGATCCGCTGACCAGGACTAGATGCACGTCCCGGCCGATCGCCAGGTCGTTGCGGACACATGCCTGTTCGGGAAGCAGCGGATGCCCCAACCCCTCACCTTCGAAGCAAGGGCCGGTTTCGAGAATCTCCGGAAATGGATCGTTCGGATGCTCGTAGGCATGGCCGGCCAGCGCCGAGAGGGCTTCGAACTCCCCAACCGCCTCCAACCACTCCGGTATGTGCCGGCCCACCCGGACCCGCCACATCTCAATGGCGTGCACCAGGTGGATCGGCAGGCAGAAGATGAGTCCAATCGGCGCGAAGAACTGGTTTTGCAGGCTGTTGTTGAGATGCCCGATCAAACCGTGCAGTTGCTTGATGCGCCGCGAAGGGGACCGCCCGCCGGTATCGAGCGCCGCGCGTATCTCGTCAAGCCGCCGACTGGTAAAGCGTTCCCGCTCAATCAACGAGAGCACTTGCGAGAGGATGGCCAGACCCGAACCCGCTTCGTTGACGGTGGCCGCTACCTGCCTGATTTGTGCGCGATGGCTGAACGTGAACAGAACCTCAAGGATCAGCACGATCACGAACCCAGAGGGGCCGGTCTTGAAGAACGCCCAGCCGATTAGTCCCGGCACGGCAGCCAGGGGCAACAAAATGGCCGCGACGCGGTGTTTGCGGCTGATCGTTTGCGGCGGCTGCTGCGACCAGCCGATCAGCCGGTTCTGGTCGAGGTCGTCGTGAACTTCGGCATCCAGCAGGGCCGCCTCTTCGCGTAGATCGAGTTTCCGGCGGAGCTCCTCAATGGCAGCGTGTCGGACGCGGATGGTCTGGGGCGTGGCAGGCTTCGATAACCAGTTTGCCAGCGTGTCTTCACCCAGCCGGGTCCGAGCGCGGCAGAGGAGCTGAAACAATGAGCCCTGTCCGAAAATGTCCAGATCGCCGGCATACATGTGAGCCGGATCGGAATAGCGTTCTCCCGTGGCGCCGTGATCGATCCACCGGTTGTCGAGGCGATTCCTGCTGATTTGGTAATACTTGACTGCGGCGCGGGCCCGGCTGAGCCGGCTAATGACACGAGCGTGAAAAAACACCAGCAGCAGAAAGATCGTCGCGGGAAACAACAACCACCAGCCGGACATTGACCAGCGGCTGAACACCAAACACGCCATCGCCAGGCCGACCAGAAAGACAATGCCCCGGGCCTGCGAAATACGACGGTCCAGCGAGGCGTCGCGCCCGGCGGCCTGCTGCCGATCGCGGAGACGCTCGAAATATGTGGAATGGGGATCATCCATGACGGCATCGGACATCGCGCGTGCGAAAGTCGGGCTGCAAGTCAAATGCACCCTTGAAACTGTCTGTTCAACTTCTATCGAAAACACCGTCCGCAAACCAGTGAACTCGCCGACGATTTGTCGGTTCGAGGCCGCTGGAGTTGGTTGTGTGTGCTCGTTCGAAAACTCTATAATCAGTCCGGATTATTCATAGGCTGCCCGTGTGGTGCCCAAACCGACAACTTGTTGTCGCAACCCACTGGTTGCATGGCACATCCAGCAACGACAAGTCGTCGGTGTGGGTTTCTATGAATAATCTGGAATCAGTTCCGGAGCCCTGTTTGCCTCGTGCGAAGCCAACGATTTCACATCAATGAGGAGAAACCATGAGACGATTCGCAACGTTCCAGATGCTTGTGACGGCTGCCATTGTGTGGGCGACATGCAGCACGCCGACCGACGCCCAGCAGCAGACGAAGGCCAAGAAGAAGCGACGGCCTAGCCCGGCGTTTGCCAAGATCGTCGACGATCCGAAATTACCCCGCGTGCTGTTGATCGGGGATTCGATCTCGATCGGCTACACCCTCGCCACCCGCGAGCTGCTCAAGGGAAAAGCCAACGTACACCGTATTCCCACCAACGGGGGCCCCACCAGCCGTGGTGTGGCAAACATCGACAAATGGCTCGGAGACGGAAAGTGGAACGTGATCCACTTCAATTGGGGTCTGCACGACTTGGTGTACATCAACGGAAAGCACCAGGTACCCGTGGACGAGTACGAAAAGAACTTGCGCAAGCTCGTCCAACGCATGAAAGGGACCGGTGCGACGCTCATCTGGTGCAGCACCACTCCGGTTCCTAAAAGCGTCGTCCCGCCTCGGAAAAGCGACGACGTGCAAAAATACAACGCCGTGGCCGCGAAGATCATGGAAGAGAACGGCATCGCCACCGACGATCTCTACATGTTTGCCAACGAACGGTTGGAGAAAATCCAACGGCCCGCCAACGTGCACTTCACGCCTGAAGGCTCCAAGGTGCTCGCCGGTCAAGTGGCCAAGACAATTCTGGGGGCGCTGCAGAAATAACGGCGTAGCGCCCATGTCAATCTGAACAGAACAAATTACGAGCGTGAGGTGGCCATGGGAAAGTGGATCAGAGTGCCGCAGCCCGCTTTGGTGCTCAATGCAGCGGATGCGCCGGGCTGGCCCTACCGAATGTGGTATAACCGGAAAGTGCCGAAAGGTAAGTCGGCCAAGAGTATCATCGACGATGTCGTTTCGACTGCCCTAAGATGTGGGCGAAGCGAACTGAAGGCTCTTATCATCAATTGCCACGCAGAGCCGGCAAAGTTGGGACTCGGTCAAGGTTTCAGCCGAAGCAACGTGAGCCTCTTTGACAATCTTTATGTCGAAGGATACGGGCCTTTGGTCAAACGAATTTACTTGATCGCCTGTGAGATCGCAAAAGTGAAAGGTGAGAGCAGGGAAGGCGGCGGGTTTGCAACTCGTGACGGCAATCTCTTTTGTTGTGCAATGTGTAAGAACGCCCACGCCGAAGTCGTAGCACCGCGAGTCATGCAGCATCAAGGTTCTGAAGAGCCGCCTGTGAATCATATCGATCGCTTCGAGGGGGTCACGTATCTTTATTCTCCCCCTCGTGGTTCGAATCGCGTAATCAAGTAACGTAGGGCAGGCTCCCGCCTGCCGCTTTGTTCGGAGGGTTCGTGTCTGGTAAACTCCTCTTATGCCGAACGACCGGCGCGCCTCGATCCCCGGCGGAACGTTTTTTTTCACCGTGGTTACATTTGATTTCGGAAACCTTGCAGAAACGTGCGGCGAACCATGTTGAATCACGGCAGGCGGGAGCCTGCCCTTCTATGAAAGCTCGTTGGTTTTCAAGGGCATTG
>CAZGYE010000133.1:0-14136 GCA_964530165.1 uncultured Planctomycetaceae bacterium | reverse complement strand
TCGCCTACGGCTCGACCCCAGCCACCCATTATGTTAAGCCAAACTGACCCACTGCTATTCGTCGCGCGCACTTGAATTCAGTGCAGATTCCCTCGTAGTGTTTACCAGAGAACCTGCTTGCCGTAAGATCCCGCTTCTGTAGGAGTCCTTTGATGCACAACCTGATCGTTTACCTCGTTTCTCTCTTTGCACTGCTCGTGAGTCAAAACCGAAACGAAGAAAAACTGTTTGTGGCCTGCCCGTTGACCGCCGAGGGAAGCTTCACTGCCGGCATCGAAGGACCGGCCTGTGACGCCCAGGGGAATGTTTACGCCGTCAACTTCGAGAAGCAGCAGACCATCGGCCGGGTCACGGCCGACGGCAAGGGAGAAATCTACGTCACCCTGCCGGGCGACAGCGTCGGCAACGGCATCCGCTTCGACCGAAAAGGCGTGATGTACATAGCCGACTACGTCAATCACAACGTGCTGAAGGTCGATCAGAACACACGCGAGGTGAGCGTGTTCGGCCATCACGGCGACATGAGCCAGCCCAACGATCTGGCCATCGCACCTGATGGGACGCTTTATGCGTCCGATCCTAACTGGAAGGAAAAGACCGGCCGCGTCTGGCGCGTCGATCGGCAAGGGGACATCACGCTGGCGGCTTCGAACCTGGGGACGGCCAACGGCATCGAAGTCAGTCCGGACGGCAAGACCCTGTACGTCAACGAGAGTCTGCAGCGCAACATCTGGGCGTTTACGATCACCGAGGCGGGAGACCTCACTCACAAACGACTGCTCAAGAAATTTGCCGAGCACGGTTTCGACGGCATGCGCTGCGACGTCGACGGGAACCTCTACGTCGCGCGGCACGGCAAAGGGACCGTCGTCAAGTTATCGCCGCAGGGCAAGGTTCTGCGGGAGATTGACGTGCTCGGCGAGAAGCCGAGCAACATCTGCTTCGGTGGTCCGGACGGACGGACGGCCTATGTCACCGAGGTGGAACACCAGCGGCTGGTGCAGTTCCGCGTGGACCGGCCCGGATCGGCCTGGCAGCGCTGGCAAGAGTAACAGCGTTCAAACAACCCTGAGGGTCAACCCAGCCATGAAGATCACCGACATTCAGACATTCGGCGTCAATCTTGGCGACGGTAACCATGTTTTCGTCAAGGTCTTGACCGACGAGCATCTGCACGGCATCGGCGAAGCGTACCGCGTTGGTCCCGATGTCGCTGTGGAGCAGACGATTCACTATCTCAAGGAATGGCTGATCGGCGAGGATCCGACGCGGATCGAGCATTTGTGGCAGTTGATGTACAACGGCTCGCGGTTTCCCGGCGGGTCGATGTTGGGTGCGGCGATCAGCGGCATCGAGATCGCGCTGTGGGACGTCAAAGGCAAGGCGCACGGCGTTCCGGTTTATCAGTTGATCGGCGGCCGCTGCCGGGACAGGGTGCGGGTCTATCTCGGAGTCGGCGGCGGCACGCCGCGGGCTGCCGCCGAGAGCGCCCGCAGGGCTGTGGAGCGTTACGGCATGACGGGCGTCAAAATGTCGCCGCAACCGCCGGCCAGCGAAAAGCTGCCTTGGGGCCAGGTGCTTCGCGGCGCGGCAGAACGAATGGAAGCGGTGCGCGTGGCGGTCGGCGACGACGTCGACATCGCCTTGGACCCACATGCCCGCATCTTCGAGCCGTTCCGCGCACGGGAACTGGCCGAGGTCGTCAAGCCGTACCGCCCATTGTTCTTCGAAGAGGCGCTGCGGCCGGAGAACATTCAAGCGATGGCCGCATTGCGGAAAAAAGTCGACATCCCCATCGCCACCGGCGAGATGCTCTACACGAAATACCAGTTTCGGGATCTGATCGCCGCCGGCGCTGCGGACATCCTACAGCCGGACATTCTGCTGTGCGGCGGGCTGATGGAGACGAAAAAGATCGCCGCTATGGCCGAAGCGAACTATCTGACCATGGCTCCGCACAGTCCGCTGGGTCCGGTCTCGACGGCCGTTTCGGTACAGTTTGCCGCGACGACTCCCAACTTTCTCATTCTGGAATACCGCATCGACAGCGAAGGCTCCAGCCGGAATTTGATCCTGGAGCCGTTGAAGCTGGTCGACGGTTACCTCGAAATCCCGGACGTCCCCGGCATCGGCATCGAGCTGAACGAAAAAGCCTTCACAGGCCGCCCGCTAAAAACCTGGCGCCGTGGGCTGGTCGTCGAACCCGACGGGAACATACGCTACCAGTAACCAGCGAGTGTCGGATCGGGGGGTAGCTGAGGGACTTCGTTGACGCCGATCATGTCAGGCATGAGCCTGACCTACGCGACGCGGACCGTCCTCCCGCACCTTTGGCGGGCCAGCTTCTCTGAGCATCAGACTTGATTGCCTGCAGACTGAAGAGGCACAATGTCAGGGCTCAGGCGCTGCCAGTTTCGCGCTCCGCGCGGAACCCGAAGTCGCCTGTAGGAACTTGTTGGGCCAAGTCCCTGTGGGCTTCTCGTGCCGTTTGTCTAGCACGTCAACAACTTCGATGTAGGAATGCTTGTCGCACATGAAGGGAGGGCATGAGAACGAAAAGCAGAATTCTTTGCGCTCGTTGTGTCCGAGGCGCACGTATCCATTCTTCTCCCCATCGTAGAGCTTCCACCGGATGTTCGTATCCTTCTGCTCGAATCCACTTTTCTTCATCCCTTCGATATCGCAATGCCGGTTGAGCCAGTTGATCTCCTTCACCTGGATGGGGCTCTTACCGCGGTTCACGACGGAAATGATCAAGACCAGGGCGAATGGTTCATCTGGCGAGGACCGGCGGTTTTGGACGGTGAAATCAAAATCCAACAGGTAGCTGTCGCGACGATGCGAGAGGTACTGAAGAACTAGCCCGAGAATCCCAGTGACGCATCCGATTGCGGCTATGATTGTCGTGATCATTCTCTATGGCCGAACTCCGTAATGCTGCTGACCAGCGTACCCCCTGCCAGCGTAACACGAAACGGCGACAGTAGCCACAAGGGCGGAAGTCATTCTACGCTGCCGGATTACGTCCATCCAGCGCAATCCCGCTCGCGTGTTACACTCAGCGAACCTGTCAGCGTAACACCTCGTCCTCCATCGAAGGTCATCCTCGGTCCGCCGCGCTCCGCACGCCGTGGCCGGCGCGGTTCACTTCCGACCTACGCAACTATTGGTTGAGTCGAGCCTTCCAGTAACCTGGATTGCGCTTCTCGTGGGCCACGGCGATTACCTGTACGGATTCTGTCTTTCGCCTATAGATCACGACGTAGGGAAAACGGCGAAGCAAGTAGTGCTGCGTGCCGGAAATGTACTTTGCCCAACGGTCCGGAAATTGAGCGACCTGCTCAACGGCTTCATCCAACTCTGAGATGAATGCCTTGGCCGCTTCCGAACTGCGGGCCTCGTACCATTCTCTCGCGGCGCGAGCTTCGGCGACGGCTTCCGGGTGAAACTCAACTGACAGCCGGTCCATCGAGGGCTCCCAAGATCATTTTGCGAGCCTTGGACCACGGTATCGGAGTCGCCTGTCCGCTGTCTAACTCTTCGAGCCGCCGCTGGGTTTCTGCATCCCAAGCCGCTTGTGCGTCTTGGTCGGTGGCGGGGTCAAGGCTTTCAATCAGCCGTGCGGCCAGCGCAGCACGCTCGTCGTCGGGAAGCTGCATGGCATCGTCGAATAGTTGCCTCGCGGTAGAACTCATACGGCGCATTATAGGTCAGACTGCGAGAAATGTCAGCATTGTCTCAATCGCCAGGCGGTCGGCGGGTGGCAGGGTCAGAGTGCCAGCGATGGTCCTGACGTGCGGCGACAACCGGGGCCAACGCTCCGCTATGGCCCCGCCACCCTGCCGACACCCTCCCTGCCTGGTTCCCGCGAGGAAATCTGCGCCCGCAGCGGCGAGGCTGCTTGACATTTTGACTCGCATCTGGGGAAATGCGAGAAGCCATGCACAATGACCCGAGGTTCACGCGACGCAGTTTTCTAGAGACTGTTGGTACCGGGATGGTAGCTGCAACTGTTTGTCCGGATGCCGCGTCGCCCAACGAGCCCGACGCATCGCTGATGATCATCGATTGTCACGCCCACATCTACGGCGAGGATGAGAAGAAGTATCCGACCATCCCGAAGCCGTGCCGCCCGCCGAAAGGGAAGGGGACCGTCGCGCATCTGGAGCGCGAGATGAAAGCGGCCGGCATCCGCGACGTCACTGCCGTGCAAACCAGCACGTTCTACCGCTGGGACAATCGCTTCACCACCGATTCCGCCCGGAGCAACAAAGACTTCATGGTCGGCATCTGGGGCAGCGACTTCCCCTGCGAGTTGTGGTGTCCCAAGGTCACGTATGCCCGGCATCTGCGCATCTTCACCCACGACACGTATGCCCGGCATCTGCGCATCTTCACCCACGAACTGGGCCTCGACGAGGCAACCAAGAATGCGGTCCTGGGTGAAACAGCACATCGCCTGTGGTTTCAGGGCCGTGCTTGAGAAGGACCGATCACCACTTGACAAAGCGAAGGGGTTGCTGACATGAGTCGTCATCACTCTAGCGGAGCGGTCTCCGCCTGGCTGACATGCTTTCTCCCGGTGCTGTGGGGAGTGTCCGCTAGCTCGGCCGACGTCACCGTCACGAAAGACGGTCGCGCCCGTGCGGCGATTTACGTTCCCGCTGCCGTGATGGAAGACAAGAAGCCGCCGATCGCATCCATCTGGCGGAAGGCCGGTACTGAGGCCGGACGGCAGCGGCTGCGCGAGTCGGTCAAGGATCTGTCGCACTACCTGCAACAGATCTCCGGTGCCGAGGTGCAGATCGTTCTGCATCCGCCGCAGCCGGGCGACAAGCGGCTGCCGATCCTGATCGGCGAGTTGGCCATCAAGAAATTCGGCCCGCCGAAATTCGGCCCGCCGAAATTCGGCCCGCCGAAATTCGGCCCGCCGAAGAAGCACGCGCCACTGGGGCAGGGCTTTCGTATGGTGGTCTCGCCGGAGGGAATCGGACTGATGGGCGAATCCGATCTCGGTACCAGCTACGCCATCTACGAGGTACTGGATCGGCTCGGTTGCCGATGGTATATGCCCAGCGACATGGGTGAGGTCATTCCGTCGACGAAAATGATTTCGCTCAAAGAGGTCGACTACTCGTCGGCGCCCTACACAATCTACCGGGGCATCTGGTATGCCGACAACGCGTTCGGACGGCGGAACCGGTTGGGCGGCCTGGAACTGCGGGCCGGGCATGCGTTGGAAGGTTACGTCACGCCCAAAGACCGTCAAGAGCATCCCGAATGGGTGGGCACTGTAGACGGCAAACCTCAGCGGCGACGGCTGCGGTGGAGCGCTCCGGGTTTGGCCGAGGCGATCGGCGATCGTATCCTCACCCGGCTGGAAAAGGCTCCCGAGACGCTGAGCTTCTCCCTCTCGCCCGACGATGGGATGGGCTACGACAACTCAGAGCAGGACCGCGCGCTGGACGCCGGCGATTTCGATCCAAGTTTTCAGGGGATCTCCATCACCGATCGGCAGGTCTGGTTCTGCAACCGCATTGTGCGGCGCGTGACGGCAAAATATCCGGACGTCTTGTTTGGCATGCTGGCCTATGCGGTTTCGACACGTCCGCCGGTTAGAGAGAAGCTGCATCGGAACCTCGTGCCTCAGATCGCGCCGATCACCTACAGCCGTGCACACCCGATGACCGATGCCGGAGAACCAAATAACAAGGACCTCCGCGAGCTGGTGAAAGGCTGGGGGAAAGCGTCCACGAACGTCTCGTACTACTTCTACGGATATTTTCTGGCTGAGCCTTCGTCGCCGAACCCGTACATCACCAAGTGGAGCGTCGACATCCCCATTATCTACAAGCACAATTGCAGGTTCTGGCAGCCGGAGACGATCACCAACTTCGAGACCACCATGCACGCTCATTACCTGGGCATGCGCCTGGCGTGGGACCCGACTGGGGACCCGCAGGAAATCATCGCCGAGCTACACCGTCGTTTCTACGGCAGCGCAGCAAAGGAAATGGCCGCATACTGGCACTTCATCGACCATGTGTGGGTCGACACGCCGGAGTATTCGGGCTGCGGATTCGGCCACCTCCGCCGCTTTACGCCGGAGCGGATGACCGAAGCCCGGCGGCTGATGGACCGGGCGCTGGCGGCAGCCAAGACGCCGGCGGAAACGTTTCGCATCAAGATGGCAGACGATTCACTGCGACTGTTCGAACTGTTCATGAAGCTCCGCCGGGACCTGGCCGAGGGGCGATTTGAAAATCTGGCCTCCGGCGCGAAGAAGTATCGCCAGCGGGTGATCCAACTGGCTGACAAGTACCAGCCGCAATACGCCTTCGGCCGCATGTTCTGGACGGGAAAGGACAGCATTTACGGCCGCTATTTCGCCGCGTTCTATCAGAAGACTTACGACGACGCGGCCAGGATCGCCCGCGAGGCCGTGATTCTTGGCAAGCCGCTTCGCACGTGGCGCTACCGCTTCGAGAAACAGCAGCAGGGCGAAGCTGCCGGCTGGTCCGCGACTGATTTCGACGACACAAGCTGGAAAACGACCGACGTGTGTGTCGAGACCTGGTCAACCCTCGGGCACCACAACGACATGGGATCGATGTGGTATCGGAAAGAGATCGCGCTGCCCGAGTTGCCTGCCGGCAAGAAGGTGTTCCTGTGGTTGGGCAGCACCGACGGCAGCGCCAAGCTGTTCGTGAACGGAAAGCATGTGCCCTACAGGGACGCCGAGGGAAAACCGGCGGAACGGTTTTCAGGGTATTGTCAGCCGGCCTCGTTCGACGTCACGGCGGCGATCCACCCCAGTCAGCGCAACCAGATTGCGATCCTGTGCACGCGCACGTTTTTGAACGAGCTGGGAACCGGCGGCTTGCTGGGACCGGTCGTCATTTACCGTGAGAAAGATTGAGTCGATGCAACAACTCAGAACGACAATCACCACATTGCTCTTACTGATCGCTTTATCGGCGACATCGTTTGCGAACGTGACACGGATTGAGATACGCGAGCGTCTGCCGTTTGCCGAAGGCCGGTCGTTTGAGCGGGTTGGACCGTATCAACGGCTGTTGGGCCGCGTGCATTTTGCCGTCGATCCGAAAGCCGCCGCCAACCGCCGCGTCATCGACCTGGACCTGGCCCCGACGAACGCCGAGGGGCTGGTTGAGTTCCGGGCCGACTTGGAGATTCTCGCACCGGTTGACCTCGGCAAAGCGAACGGCACACTGCTGTACGGCGTCAACAATCGCGGCAATCGGCGAGCGCTGGACTATTTCAACACGGGAGCCGATCACTTTCTGATGCGCGCGGGTTACATCGTCGTTTGGAGCGGCTGGATCGCGGAACTGCAGCCGGGCGGCAAGCGGCTGCGGCTGGAAGTGCCGACGGCCTGCGACGCCCAAGGCCGTCCGATTACCGGGATGGTTCGAACCGAGATGACGCCCGACCGGGCGACGGATCGGCTCAAGATCGCCGGCGGCAACACCCATGGTGGCTATCCGCCGACGGAGCGTGGGTTGAAGACGGCCACCCTCTCGCATCGGCTGCTGCAAACCGACCCGCGTGTGCCGATCCCGCGTTCCGAGTGGCGGCTGGAAACGAAGCCGGTCCGCGTCCAGGGCGAGCTGCGCACGCTGCCAATCGTTGAGTTAGTCATGCCCGCCCGCTTCCAGCCCGGTTACATCTATGAGCTGATTTACGAAGCCGAGGGTTCGCTGGTGCATGGACTCAGTCTGGCGAGCATTCGCGATCTGGTCTCGTTCCTGAGACACGACACAAGTGACAAGAATCCAATTCGTTCCGGCGACGGCACATCGGCCGCGAAGCGAACGCTCGGCTGGGGGATCTCGCAGAGCGGCCGCTGTTTGCGGCAGTTGTTGTACGACGGCTTCAACGCCGACGAGCAAGGTCGAATTGTGTTCGACGGTCTGATCCCTCACGTGGCCGGCGGTGGATTGGGTTTCTTCAACCACCGCTTCGCTTCGCCGACGCGGTACAACACGCAGCACGCCGACCACGATTATCCGTGCGACGTTTTTCCGTTCACCTACGGCCCGGAAACCGACCCGTTTACCGGCCGCAAAGAGGGCATTCTGGATCGGGCCAGTGTCTCCAAGACCGTTCCGAAGGTGATGCACATTCAAACTTCAGCGGAATACTGGCACCGGAGCGGGTCGTTGGTGCACACCGATCCGTTGGGCAAACGTGATGCTCAGATTCCGCCTGAAGTGCGGATCTATGCGATCGGCGGCGCTCAGCACGGCGCGGGCAGGGACGTCCCCGGCAAAGTGACGAACGCTCAATTGCCGGCCAACCCGACCGATTACCGCCCGTTACTGCGCGGTCTGTTGACCGCGATGGACGAGTGGGTCCGCGACGGCACGGAACCGCCGGCGAGTCGTTATCCTCGAATCGCCGACGGCACGCTCGTCGGCTGGCGCGAGAGTGAAAGCGGCTGGCGCGCCCTGCCCGGCGTGCGGTATCCGCAGGTCATTCAGCAGCCGAGTTTTCGCGATTACGGCCCTTACTTTCTCAGCAAGCGGCAAATCACGCAGCACCCCCCCATTCCCCGCGGCGATTATCGTGTGTTGGTGCCCCAATACGGGCCGGACGACAACGAATTGGGAATGTTGCTGCTGCCGTCGGTGTCTGTCCCGGTGGCCACGCTGACCGGCTGGAACCTGCGGAACCCGAAGATTGGCGCCCCCAGCGAGCTGATGCGTTTGCAGGGCGCGTACATTCCGTTTCCGCGAACCACCACCGAACGGCAAGAGGCCGGTGATCCGCGACCGGCGTTGCTCGAGCGGCATCATGACTTCGAAGGGTACCTGAAAGAGTACGAGGCCGCAGCGCGCAGACTTGTCGAAGAGCGTTACCTGCTGGCCGAAGATGTGGTGATGCTTGTGCAGCGTGCAAGAAAGAACTACAAACTGTTCGTGCCTGAGAGACAATCTCTCCAAGACGCAGACGGGAAATCGACGCCATGAAGCTGAGTCTCTTCTCGGTCAGTTACGCGGGGCTGTGGGGCCAGCACAAGCTCGATTTGCCGGCGTTCATCGCGCGGGCGTCGGAGCTTGGTTACGACGCGGTCATGCTGATGGGCAAGCGGCCGCACCTCTCGCCGCTGGATGCCGATGACGAGCAAATTGCGGCCGTCAAAGCGGCGCTCGACGAGCACGCCATCGAGTGTGCCATCATCGGGGGCTACACCGATCTCGGCAGCAGCGGCGCGGCCGAGGTGCCTTTTGTGGAGATGCAAATCGCCTACGTCCAAGCCCTGTCGCGAATCGGGGCGGAGTTGGGTGCGCGGGTCGTCAGGATCTTCACGGCCTACGAAGTCGACGGAACCAGCCCGTACGCGATCTGGAATCAGGTGGTCCGCACGCTACAGGAAATGTGCGACCGGGCCGCTCGCTACGGGGTGACCATCGCCGTTCAGAACCATCACGACATCGGCGTAGACACGGAAACGCTGCTGGAGCTGTTGCATGACGTCGACCGGCCCAACTGCAAGGTGGGATTCGACGCGTGGTCACCGGCGCTGCGAGGCGAGGACGTGTACGAGTCAGCCCGCCGGATGGCCCCCCACACGGCCATCACCACCAACGCCGACTACATCCGCCTGCCGCGATTCCACTACCAGCCGGCCATCATCAACTACGAGCGCGCCACGCTCGACCTGGTGCGGGCGGTGAAATTCGGCGCAGGCTTCATCGACTACCTGGCATTTTTCCGGGGCCTCAAAGAAGGCGGATTCGACGGCATCGCCAACTACGAAATGTGCTCCCCCATCCGCGGCGGCGGCCAACTCGAAAACCTCGATGCTTACTCGGCTCATTACGTCCGCTGGATGCGCGAGCACGTGCTGTAACCACGCTCACCCATTTCGTCAACCGGATGTCGAGTGCGGTGGTCTACATTCAAGAACGCAAGTTTCTGGCCCATCTACAACGTCTCGACGAGTGGAACACACCATTCACCAAAGAACACGACCCGCTGAGAGCAACCACGGACTTTCACCTGTCACGGGCTCTCAAAGGTCAGTTGCAGCGTTGTCGGGCGAGTGATGTCCATGTTAAGCCACAACGTTTGACCATCCCATGCGTAGTCATTGCGTCGCAGAAGGCGCCTGTCCAATGCGACTCCGCTTAGCTTGTTGCTCACGTCGGCCAAGTCAAAGACGGGATTCACGCAGGGAACTCGCGGCTTGATTCGGATGGTGACCGTCGACTCCGCGACGGCGATGCGGTGAGCACGTCGGTCCGCTTTCCAACCTGCGTACGTGCCGCCCGTTACGGAAACGGCCGGTGGTTGTGCGTAGCTTCGCGCCCGTTCGAGAAGCCGCGCGTCGGAGTCATCGGTCATGCCGATCAGCCAGGCGAATTTCTGCACGTGCATCCGTCGCTTCTGCCCGAGCGTATCGAGGGTATTAACCATTCGCGACTCAAGCGGAGCCGGGCGGCGACTGTTGCCCCAGCTCATGATGCTGTTGTGGGCGGGACTCTTGTGGATTCCATCGTCAATGCCGCGGCCTGTCGTCTTTCCGCGAGCCAGGGGCCAATGGCTGCCCCAGTAGACCGGCGTCACCAGTTGATGGCGATCCCGGAACGGTGCGAAGATGGTGTGGGGTTGGTGCGTCTCGCGCGGACTGAAGGAAATCGCCGTTTTGCTTTCCCGCTTGTGCAGCCGAATCCGCCAGAGGGCGGGAATAGCTCGCGGCTTTCGATTCTCTGATTCCGGGGGTTCCAGAAAAGGGAATTGCAGCGATCGTTTCTGGCCGTCCAAAAAGAGGACGTCAACCAGATTCAACGGCAGGACGCGAAACGGATAGGTGGATTGCGACGTGAGGACAATGAACTCGATCAGTTCATACTGGCGGCCGGGAGTGCTGTTGAGCGTGACAACTCGAGTTCCAAAACCATCGGGGTAGAAATAGAAATCCTCAACCGCCGAGTCGCCCCAGACCTTGTAGTTGAAGTCGCACGACTGGTATTTCCAGCGGACGTGGACTTTCGACTCGGTGGATTCGACGATCTCGACGCGGCTGTACCGCAGTTCCTTGTCCATCAGCGGTTCAACGGAATCAACGAAACCGTCAGCCGGCGGGCTCGTCTCGGCCCATTCATACGTGAAACCGGTGTTGTAGTCGCCCGCCCAGAACGGCACGTAACTGGAACCGCGCCAAAAAACGAATCGCGAACCGTTCGGCAGCGAAACGACCACATCCTGTAGTTTGTCGTCCCAGCCTTTTTTATAGGCCAGTGAATCCATGGCGCCGTCTGGGCGGCGGATAAGGATCGGCGCGTCGTAGCGCAGCTTCGTTTCCGAGGCTCCAAACTGCGGCCAATGCGGGCGGGACGGAACGATCATCGTCGAGATCGCCTTCCGCCAAAGCTCTTTCTCTGCGTCTCGCAGCAATACATGCAAGACGTCGCGGGTGCGAGATCTCGAAGATTCTGGCAACGGCACTCGAATCCGTTCCCGACAATTCTTTTTGAGCGAAACCGTGCGAGAGGATTTCCGGTCCGGGGCCGACGCAAACCAGACCTCAATGAGTGCGTTGGGAAAGTCGCGGACACGCGAAATCGCAGCCACGTCCACACGTCCGCTTTGCCCTGCTGCGAGTAATAAATAGTCCGCCGGGACAAGAACCGCGCCCAGATCAACCGGGTTGATCACGGAATCGGGAGCGGCGAGGGCATCCGCCTCGACCAAGGGTAGCTTGACCTTCCGCCGCGCGACCTCCACGTGACCGTTTGCCGCGCGGCGAAGCAGCGTAATCTCCTCCGGCCAGTGCTCGAAAGCGACACGTCCGATAAACGGTGCAGAGTGGGAGAAATCAATTTTGTGGCGTGCGACGACCCTTCCATCACGATATCCGACCAATACATAGTCCGGCGCGGGACGGGTTTTGGTTTGTGAGGTCACCTCTACCATGAGCGGCCGCCCAACGCGATCCAATCCAAACGGAGGCCGCCAGGGATGAGCGGCATCGATGAGGATTTGAAACTCGCTGGTCTCCTCCTCCCCGCCCTGTGTTGCGGACACAGCACCGAGTGCCCACACGAGGAGCAACGACGCCATCGTCACTTGCGGAACATTCATGGAAGCGTCTCCAGTCAGTAGTTTCTAGAATTTCACGCGGTTTTCGCCACGCGTTTCTGTCGTGGCCCGCGACGTGGCGAGAGTTTTTCAATGTTTTCCCGTTCACACAAGAAGTGCGAAAAGTCGTTTCGGTCGCGCCAGAACAATCGGCACAGATCGAGGAGTGACGGAGACAGTCAACAAAAGTTGCCACCATTGCCACAATCTCTTAGCATCGTCCATGACGCTCTCCTTTCGATTCGGACTTCCATATGGATTCCAAACAACCAACATAGTGTCCCGAAAAGGGCGTCTCTTGAAGGCCAAATCCTAGAAACTACTGCTTCGAGGCGCCGAGTTGCCTCTGGCAAGCTCGATGAGTTGAGAATCGCCCACGGTTGTTCTATGCTGGGATGCTCTATCGAGTGGCTGCCTGAAAGAGACTGGTACCGCGTCATGAGATCAGCCCGGCACATCCAGTTCCGTGAGGTGTGGGCGGCGATCTGTAGCCGGCGGCATCTCGCTGCTCTTGGCTTCCGCCGGATGTGCGGACTGGCGACACTGATTGCCTTCACGGTTGGATCGCTGGGACTGCCGGTGGGTGTTTCGCTGCGGACGCAATGCGACAGCGACGCGAGCGAACATGCCGCCGAGATGACTTCATCCAAGCCGCTCACCGCTGCTGACGGCATCGAGTCTGTGACCGCCGGCTCACAGCAGCCAGACTGCCGCTGCTCGCAGGCGGCGCGCATGGCGGGCAGGTGCTGCTGTTCGGCAGCGAGCCCAACAAAGCGGGATCACAGTTGCTGCTCGACACAGAACGAGACGCACCCGCGCCCAACGGAGGACAAACCACCTGCCGAACCCGTGCGGGTGCTCTCGCGAACCTGTTCCTGCGCCGCCGGCGCCGGTCTGCCGATCGTCCTCTGTGCCGAACCTCGCATCATGACGCCCACGCCGTCGGTCATCGGCGGTGTTGACTTCCGGCAGTCTGTGGGGCAGCCCGCCCTGCTCATTCCCGAGCGATTCAGCTCGCCCGAAACGCCCCCTCCAAGATCGCTGGCCACGGTCAAACGCGTGGATGTCGTCTTGTCGTCGATGGCATCCCGGCTCTGACACCGCGCGGCTCACGTTCACCGCGGGGCGAAGATGCGCTGCTCTGTTGCTGCAGAGTGGATCATCGTCCCCGATGCTCGCCTGTTCCGCGCCGGTCTCCGTCATCGTCTTTACGGGAGTTTCCGAAAATGAATCGAGCAAGACCTCTGCGTGCTGTTCGCGAGCGCGGATTCACGCTGATTGAGTTGCTGGTGGTGATTGCCGTCATCGCCATCCTCATCGCCTTGTTGCTGCCTGCCGTCCAGCAGGCGCGGGAAGCGGCCCGCAGGACCCAGTGCCGTAACAAACTGAAACAAATCGGACTGGCCCTGCACAACTACCACGACACACACGGAGTCTTTCCCCCCGGATACGTCGACAGAGTTTCAGACAGCACGCAACCATCCAGCGGCGACCTGGGGCCGGGTTTCGCTTGGGGGACGCTGTTGCTGCCGTACTTGGACCTGTCTGTATTGTTCCACCACATCGAGTTCGAGGACGACGCAACCGATGAGCACAATGCCGGACATGGCCGCGAATCGCTGGACGTGTTTCTGTGCCCGTCCGACCCGTCGCAGGACTGGTTCAATATCCAGGATTCCGGCGGGGCGAACATCCAGGATTCCGCCGGCAACGATCTCAAGCTGGGGTTTTCCAACTACGTCGGGATGTACGGCTACGGCAACGTCACCGCAGATCCCGGTCTGGGTACCGGACTGCTGTTCCGCAACAGCAGCGTTCGCATGCGGGACATCACCGACGGCAGCTCGAACACGTTTGCAGCCGGCGAACGAACCTTCGAGCGATCGCCGTCGACCTGGTACGCCGCCATCCCCGGTTTCTCACGGAACGCCGGCATGCCGATGATGCCCATGATGACCGAAGGGCCGCCGGCTCTGATCTTGGGCCACGTCGGCCAAACAACGCCGATGGTCATGCACCACACGCCGA
>CAZGYE010000132.1:0-14188 GCA_964530165.1 uncultured Planctomycetaceae bacterium | reverse complement strand
TGGGGTCGCATTCGCTCCACCACAGCCACCCTTTAATCGAAACTGACCCACTACCTCGGTTTGGGTTTCTATGAATAATCCGAGTATGCTAAGATGAAGAAGTGGACCATCCGCGACGGTGTGATTGCCGCCGACTCAGCAAAAGCCCACTGCCCGCCAAATTGATTTCTACAGGCAACAGCGCGTCATGTCCGACAGTTCGCCGTTGGGCGATGCAGAGGAAAAGCTGGAACCGTCGTCGCAGCCGGCCGGCGAGTCAGAGGTGGTTCACCCGGCCGACGAGCCGGAGAGGGCCGGCTCAGCCGGCGGCGCGGACACGACCGAGATGAAAGACCGCATGCTCGGTGAGTTTCGCCTGATCCGCCGGTTGGGACGGGGCGGGATGGCTGACGTGTTCCTGGCCGAGCAAACTTCGCTCAAACGGAATGTGGCCGTCAAAATTCTGCGTTCCGACCAGTTGGGCAAATCCGGCGGCCATGTGTTGAAGCGGTTCAAACAGGAAGCAAAGGCTGCCGGCGGGTTGAACCATCCGAATATCGTGCAGGTTTACTCGGTCGGCGAGCAGGACGGAGTCCATTACATCACGCAGGAATACGTGCAAGGACGGACCCTGCGAAACTACCTAATCCGCAAAGGCCCCCCGGAGCTGCCGCTGGCGTTGCACATCATGAAGCAGGTAGCCTCGGCCTTGCAGGCCGCCGCCGATGCGGGCATCGTCCACCGCGACATCAAACCTGAAAACATCATGATCTCCCGCAAAGGCGAGGTGAAGGTTGCCGATTTCGGGTTAGCGCTGCTGATGCAGCCGGAAGAACGCGTCGATCTGACGCAACACGGCATGACGCTGGGGACTCCGTCGTACATGAGTCCCGAGCAGGTCAACGGCGAGAAGATCGATCAGCGCAGCGACATTTACTCATTCGGCGTCACCTGCTACCACATGCTCGTCGGGAAGCCGCCGTTTCGCGGCGGAACGGCGCTGAGCGTCGCCGTTCAGCATGTCAGTGAAGAGCCCGAGCCGCTCAGCAAACGCCGTCCCGATTTGCCGCCCGTCTTGTGCGAGATCGTACACAAAATGATGCACAAGAAAGCCGACGATCGCTATCAAACCGCTCAGTCGGTGTTGACAGACCTCCGGCGGGTTGCCAAGGCGTTGAAACAGCAGCCGGAAACTGCCGCACAGCTTAGCCTGTCGCAATTCGAAACCGACACTGCCCCGCCCAAGGAACGCCGCCAACGGTTTGTCCGCTCGTGCACGAAACGTCCACTGCTGCTGTTTGTGGTGCTGTTTGTGCTCCTCGGCAGCGCTTCGGCGGGTGTGGGCTGGCTGCTGCGGCCGCGGAATCCATTCGACAAGCCGGCCGTGAGTTACTTCGACGTCCAGAAACAGGCGACCGCAAAGGATCAGTTTCTGATGGCGATGCGGGCCATCAACGACGAAGACGCCTGGCGGGCCGTCATCGAGTTTTTCCCCATCAAGAAATTCCCCGACGCGGTTTTCGAGTACCGGCGGGCGCAGGAGCGGCTGGCCATGCTCTACCTGAGCACACGCCAGTACGAGAAGGCGGAAGACTTGTTCAAGAAATTGGCGTCTCTTGGCTCGGAACACGCGGAGTTGCGAGTCAAAGGAGTTGCCGGCCTCGCGGTGATTGCCAGCCTGAAAGATGACTACCAGGAATCGCAGCGCATCATCGGCGTGAAGCTGATCCCCGATATGAAACTGCTTCCGCGACCCAGGCAGCTAGATCCGGTGATGGAAGGCCTCATCCATGAAGCAATCGCCCGTAACCGCAAGCATCTGGGCGACCAGATAAAAAAGGACTTCGAGGAGCTTTTCCGGCGAGCCAGCTCCGACGACAGCGCCCCGTTGATCGACGAGGAACCGGCGCAATGAACCCATGACGCAAGCGCAACGGCGTTGTTCTTACGAGCCGTCAGACCCTTCGGCGGTGCCGCTGCAGGGCTGAATTGTTTCTTGTCCCCGGCGAACCGCGATCACCCGGGCCCGTGAACGCCATTTCGAGGTCTTCGGTGTTGGAGATGGTTGTGGCCGCCGGCCGAGTGACGCCGTGGCGGGCGGGTGGTTGTCGAGTTCATCCGACAACGGAATCCGTTTCTGACTCAAGTTGGCTGCCAGCTCATCAATTTCTTTGAGAATCAATGCGGGACGATCGTCAAATAAAGTATAGGTGACGTTCATTGCATCTGCCCGCGTTGCTTTAGCCCGCGCTAGGTGAGATCGGCCGGCGTTCAAATCGGCCCGCGCCTGCTCCAACAGTCTGGCGGCCTGTTCCTTCGCAGTCGGCCACAAGATGGGCATGTGGAAACCGTCGTCGGCAGGCTCTGTTGCCAGCTCCGGCTCGGACGACCGGCCTTCGGTTTCCTCACTGTTGCCCAGTTCAACACGCTGACAGTGCAGAACCGGTTTCGCCTCACGCGCGCTGAGGAGCCGTCCGGATTCCAGCAATCGCTGCAAGTCTTTCAGATCGTTGAGGAAGTCATGGGGGGACTGTTCGTTCGCAGACCAATCGACCGAGAAGGTCCTTGCACGACGGGCCAGATTCCTGGCCGCCCCGATTTCTCCTTTCATCGCCAGCCTGCGGGCTTGGTACAGTAACCGGCGGGCGGCGGCCTTGTTGGAAGGGTTCGGCTCCGAGCCACGCGAGATCGGATCAAGCGGTGCGGCCAGAGGCTCCTCGGCAGCCGAGCCATGTCCTGCCTGCCCACCTCCGTTGTTCAGAGTTGCCGCCCGATGGACACGAATCTCACCACGCTGTGTACGTTCGTGCGAGCTCGCGTTGTTTGGCGCGATCGCGTCGGAAACCGTTTCGCGTGGCGTGGTCGACGTGGAAAACCACAGCATCACGGCCGTCAGACTCGTCCCAACGCCGACGAGGAATCCGATTGCTTTGACCACCTCAACGTCCCCTTCAACAGATCTAACGTCCACCGCTTGGCTTGACGTGCCGAAACGTCCGATTACGCAGCGCTCTGATTGATAGGATTGCTCTAATCGGTAACATCGTTATATTTATCGTTCCGTGAGGCAGTGCCACTTGACGGTTTCAGCGTGGAAATCGAAAACGATGGCAGTGGGTCAGTTTGGCTTAACATAATGGGTGGCTGTGGGGTCGCATTCGCTCCACCACAGCCACCCTTTAATCGAAACGACCCACTTGCCAAAACGATCCAATCGTTGACCCGCGATGGATCGCAGCGATACAATCACATCTGCTTGTGCGCACGTGAGGGTTGGCGAGGGGTATTGCGAGAATCGTTTCGGTACTGCGGAGAGTGAACTCTTGTGGCGTTTCTGAAAGTGTTGCAGGGCAGTTGCCCGGGTCAGATTCTGCCGTTGACCGGCGCGCGGATGGTGCTCGGCCGGCACCCCAACTGCGAGATCGTCGTCGATCACGTCGCAGTCAGCCGTCATCACGCGCAGGTGCTCGAAAGTCACGGCACGTACTATCTCGAAGACTTGAGGAGCCGCAACGGAACATACTTAAACGGCGTGCCGGTTGAAGGACGCACCCAGCTACGCGAAAACGATGCGGTCAAAGTGTGCGACGTTCTGTTTAGCTTTCACCTGCAAATGCCGCCGCTGGAGAGGCCCTCTTCGGAGAGGAGTACACTGGCGATCGATAGGAAGTCGGCTGATGCCGGCCGCAAGCGTTCCCAAGCCGTGGTGGAAGAGAACGACGCGGTCGGCGTGGGTGACGAACTGAGCGAGGCAGGTTCCGGCGCATCGTCCATCATCAGCACTCTCGACGCGGTCTCGGGAAGCAGTTTTCGGCTGGGTGTGAATCCGGAAGCCAAACTCCGGGCCGTGCTGGAGATCAGCAACACGCTCTCTCAGGTCTTGAAGCTCGATGAAGTTCTGCATCGAACCTTGGACGGCCTGTTCAAGATCTTTCCGCAGGCGGATGAGGGTTTCGTGCTGCTGAAAGACCCGCAACTGAAAAAACTGATCGTCAAGGCGACCAAGTCGCGAAACGCCGACTCCGACGGCACGGTGCGGATCAGTATGACGATCGTCAAGCAGGCCATCTCCACCGGCGAAGCAATTCTCAGCGCCGACGCGCTCTCCGACGGACGCTTTCAGTTGAGCGAAAGCCTCTCAGAACTGCAAATCCGTTCGATGATGTGCGTCCCGCTGGTCGGACAATCGGAAGACGTTTTGGGGGTCATGCAGATCGACACGAAAGACGTCAGTCAACAGTTTTCGCAGGCCGATCTCGACGTGCTCCTCAGTGTTGCTTCGCAGGTGAGTCTGGCGGTGGAAAACGCGGGTCTGCATGAGGAAGTGCTCAAGCAGCGCGTTATCGAGCGTGATTTGGAGTTTGCCACTCAGGTTCAGCTCGGCTTTCTGCCGACGGAGCGTCCCAAGCTCGCCGGTTATGAGTTTTACGATTTTTACGAAGCGGCCCTGCGGATCGGGGGCGATTATTTCGACTACATCTCGCTGCCCGAAAACGGACTGGGCATCGCACTGGGTGACGTCGCCGGCAAGGGGGTTCCGGCCGCGTTGCTGATGGCCCGACTCTTTTCGTCCGCCCGGTACCATCTGCTCACCAGGTCCTCGGCGGCCAAAGCGTTGACCGGACTCAACGCCGAGCTTGCCTCCAGTGGACTGGGTCACCGTTTCATCACGTGTGTGCTGGTCATTGTGGATCCACACAAGCACGAAATCACGATCGCCAATGCCGGACACTTGCCGCCGCTGCGGCGCGATGCCGAGGGTAACGTCGAGTCGCTCGCCCTCGCAGAATCGGGCATGCCGCTGGGCATCTCGCCGACGCAGGAGTTCAACGAGGTCAGAATCCGTATCGAGCTGGGGGATCTCTGCGTGCTGTACACCGACGGCATCACAGAAGCGATGAATTCGCGCAACGAGATCTACGGCCGGAAACGTCTCTGCGACTACATTGCCAACGGACCGGCCGGAGTCGATAAGCTTGTCAAGGGGATCGTCGCCGATGTCGAGGATTTCTGCGGCGGGCGGACCCAGCGTGACGACATGTGCCTGGTCGGACTGCGGCGCTGCGATTGAAGATTGACCGTGACAGAGTGCGGAATGGGGAGTGCGGAATGAGCGGAATGAGGAGTGCGGAATGAAACAACCAATTCCGAATTCCGAACTCCGAACTCCGAATTCCGAACTCAATCTTCAATCGTCAACGGTCAATCCTCAGGTGAAGCTCAACGCGATCTCCATCCTCGGCAAATCGGGCGGAATTGCTCGTCGGCTCCAACGGTACGAACATCGGCCCGAGCAGATTGAAATGGCCGAAGCGGTCCAGCAGGCCATTCGGAGCGAGTCGCACCTGCTCGTCGAGGCCGGCACCGGCGTCGGTAAGAGTTTCGCCTATCTCGTCCCGGCCATTCTGACGGCAATTGCCGCCAAAGAGGACGAAGCAGACCAGCGCAAACGGCTGGTGGTCTCCACCAACACGATCAGCCTGCAAGAACAGTTGATCGGCCGCGACATCCCGTTTCTGAATGAGGCGCTGCCGGTCGAGTTTTCCGCGGTGCTGGTTAAAGGACGACGAAATTACATCAGCCTGCGGCGGCTGAAAGGGGCCCTCGAGCGGTCTACGTCGATGCTTGGCCAGACTGAAGAACTCGCTCAGCTACACGGCATTCTCGCCTGGGCGAAGCAGACGACCGACGGCAGCCGCTCCGACCTGCCGTTCAGACCACTGCCGGAGGTGTGGGACGAGGTCGCCAGCGAGCACGGCAATTGTCTGGGCAAGAAATGTCCCACGTACAAAGACTGCTTTTACTACAAGGCTCGGCGGCGTATTTGGAATGCCGATCTGCTGGTGGTGAACCACGCGCTGTTCTTTTCTGATCTCGCGCTGCGGCGAGAAGGCGCCAGCATCCTGCCGGATTACGACGTGGTGATCTTCGACGAAGGCCACACCATTGAAGCGGTGGCCGGCGAGCATCTGGGCATCTCGGTCTCCAGCGGGCAGTTGGACTATTTGTTCAACAAACTGTACAACGACCGTACCCAGCGCGGACTGCTGATTCACCACCATTTGGTCGATGCTCAGCGACTGGTGGCCCAGTTGCGCATCGGGGAGCGCGAGTTCTTCGACACGCTGCGCCTCTGGCAGAGGGAATATGGAACCAGCAACGGCCGTGTGCGCGCCGCCTGCGAGATCGACAACGACCTGAGCCCCGCACTCTGGCAGTTGGCCGCCTCGATCTCAGTTTACGCCCACACGCTCGATTCGGAAGAGCAACGGATCGAATTGACGGCGGCAGCAGACCGCCTGGTCAGTCTGGCGGATTCGCTTCAATCCTGGTTGCAGCAGACAGTCGAGGATGCCGTTTACTGGATCGAAATCAGCGGTCGTCAGCAGCGGCGCACCAAGCTCCTCTGCGCACCGATCGAAGTCGGCCCGGTGCTCCGCGATGAGCTGTGGGGCCAGGTCAGCACGGTCGTCCTCACCAGCGCCACGCTGGCCGTCGGGCGGCGGAGCTTCGACTTCATCAAGAGTCGGCTGGGACTGACGAAGACTCTCGAGGCGAAGCTGGGCAGTCCCTTTGATTACAAGTCGCAGGTCCGGCTGATTCTGCTCGACGGCATGCCCGATCCCGGCGGCAACCCGCCTGCTTACGAAACGGCCGTCTGTGAAAAGATCAAGAAATACGTCGCCCGAACAGCCGGCCGCGCCTTCGTTCTCTTCACCAGCTACAAGATGATGACAAACTGCGCCGAACGGCTCTCCGACTGGCTGGCCGAGCAGAATCTGGCGATTTACTGCCAGAGCGACGGTTTGCCGCGATCGCTGATGCTCGAGCGTTTCCGAAACAATCCCCGGGCGGTGCTGTTCGGAACCGACAGCTTCTGGCAGGGAGTCGACGTGCCGGGGCAGGCGCTCGAGAACGTGATCATTACGAAACTTCCCTTCAGCGTTCCCGACCAGCCGCTGCTGGAAGCCCGCGTGGAAGCAATCCGGGCCCGTGGCGGCAACCCGTTCATGGAGTACCAGGCGCCCGAGGCCGTCATCAAACTGAAACAGGGTTTCGGCCGCCTCATCCGCAGCAAAAGCGACACCGGCCAAGTGGTCATCCTCGACCCGCGCATTCGCAGCAAGCGTTACGGGAAATTATTCCTCGACAGCCTGCCCGAGTGCAACCTGGTGGTCGATCGGGCCTGAAGCCGAAGAGTGCAGGGCAGGCTCCCGCCTGCCGCGCAGCCCTGGCGTCGTCAGGCGGGAGCCTGACCTACTCAACTCGGACCTGGCGTCAGGCGGGAGCCTGACCTACTCGGCTCGGCTAATCAAACCATCTGGGCGGAGCCGGCGGCAGCGGCGTCAGCGGCGTGAAGAAACCCAAGATGCGCTGTTCATTCGCGTCCGGGAGCAGGCCCCATTCCAGGGGAAGCTCGTCACCCAGCGGCAACCCGCTCTCCAGCGACACTTTGTCGGTGAAGCCGAGGTTCGCGTTGCTAAACAGATTCGTCTCGACGCCTGCGGTCGCGCCCGGGCCGTCGGCCACAGCCGCGCCGGCCACCCGGAACGTCGGGTCGCCTGCACCGGCTTGAACGGCCGTGATCACGAACAAGTTCTCGTCGCGTGGCGCGTCGTTCAAGGCTGGAGCCACCACAAGCGTTTGGTTGCTCGTGGTTCCGTCAAGCTTTCCGCCGGCGTCTGAGGCAACCGGCCCCCTTCCAGTGCCGGGGACGCTGCTCACATTGTCAACGAAGGCCCCGGTCGTCTGGTCAACATGGAACTTGTTCGGGTTGTTTGCATCCGATGTCTGTCCATTGACCAGCTGGAAGTTGTTTTGAATCGTTGTCGATTGGTCCCGAGCCGGCTGCATCTGATCGTCGAGAGCATCATCTGTACCATCGCCGTTGAAGTCCGTCTCGTCGATGAAACGAATCGTGAGGCCCAGACCCGCGAGATCACCGGTCGCCAGGTTGTTTGCCAGAGGCTGCGCGTTCGGATCGTTCCGCGGATCACCTTCGAGCAGCACCACATCAAACACGGTCTCCTGAGACAGTTGGACGCCGAACACGTTTCCAAGGTCCGGAGCGGATGGCAGATCGGTGTCCACTGTAAAGCGGTTGAGTCCTAAGCCGCTGTAAGTGAGGACGTCACGGGATTCGTCGGCGTTCGGCCCGTTGAGGAACACCAGTTCGTTGCCGTTGTAAATGTTCGACCGGTCATCCAGGGGACTGACTGTCGCGTCGGCACCATCGTCGCCGTCGAAGGCGCTCGCCGTCGGTATCGCGTTCGGTATCGGAACCGTACCGCTGTTATCGGTAATCGGTCCGCCGACAACAGTGGTTGTGTGCACGCCGACAACGCGGCCGAAGATCTCGGTCAGGCCGCCTGGAAGGGGTACCAAAACGGAGGTCCGCTGCGCGTTCTGCCGAGGCGTCCCGAAGAACGCACCGAAGTTGGTCACGTCGAGGGAGTCGCCTACGTTGTCTCGGAAGATCATGTCCAACCTGGCAAGCGTGGGTCTGACGGCCCCGGCCCCGGAGGAAGTGAACGATTCGATGTAGACGTCGGCGCCGAAATTGCCTTCGAACGTGTTCTCGGTGATCTTGGCAATGACGCCGCCCGGCTGGCGCCGGTTGAAGAATACGAAGGGGTCGAGGTTCGGCTCGAAGGGCGGGTCATTCAGGATTTCGGGATCGCCGCTGGCGTAATCCGACTCGACGGCCGTGATCGAATCGGCGTCAGACGTGCCCACTCGCATCACGAGGCCCGCTCCCGATAGCGTCGGGATCGCGTTGCCCTGATCGTCGGTGTCGAGTTCCGCTCCGTTCTTGATAATCAGGTTGTTGTGCAATTCCAGAGCCAGCCGGGGAACCGCTTCAATCAGGCCGTCGTTGTTCAAGCCGCGGGTGGGATCTTCCGGGTCGGCCGGAACCGGCGTCGGTCCGATCTGCTCCTGGGTGAGTGACGCGGTATTGACCACGTAGACCCCTTCCTTCGCATTGGAAGCAATCTTATTGTCTACCAGCCGGATGGTTGTATCCGTCGGTGAGAACTGGTTTTCGAAGAACGCACTGGTATCCGGATCGTTATCCGCAATTTGCGGCTCACGGTCGCCGCCCTGATTGAGAATGTCGACGCCGCGGCCGCCGTTGTACTCGATCGTATTTTCGCGGGCGATGACGGTTAGCGGGAAGTGTCCTGGGTGCAGCGGCGCGTCGTGGATCGACGACGGGTTGTTCGCGTGGCGGATCTCCAGCCCATCGCCGACGTTTTTGCGGATGACGTTGCGGTAGATGTTGACGAGTGTCGGTGAAGCGCCTTGGGGTTCCGGTGCGTCTTGGGGGGCAACTGTCTGGGATGCCACGCCGAGCATGATCGCCTGGATGTCGATACCGTTGCCGTCCTGGTCTTCACCCGTTGCCGGCGGTCTCGCATAGACGCCGTTGAGCGTAATCAGGTTGGTGTCGATGGTGACCGTCCCGTGGCCGTTGAACTCGATACCGTCCAAGCCGTTGCTGTCGATCAAGTTCGCGCTGATCAACAGGTCGTTGTTGTTGATTCCCAGTGTCTCGTCGACCGTCAGCCCCGTAAATTCATTGGGGATGATGGCGTTGAATCGGTTGGTGACGGTCGCGTCCAGGCGGAAGCCGTAGCCCACGTTGTCGGTGATGGCGTTTCTCTCCCAGATGCCGCCGATTTCGCGCATGTCGGTCGGATCGACGAATGTCTCTTCGGTGAAGATGCCGCTGCCCAGTGCGAGCGGATCTGTGAAGTCTCCCACGCCGTCTCCGTCGGAATCGGCGGCGGTCTGGTCGCCGTTGGCGTCGATCACGTTGTCGCGAATGTTGACCACTAGCCGGGCGTCGGCCTCCACACCGAGGTGAATGCCGTTCCCTGGGTTGTTGCGGATCACGTTGGCGGAGATCTCGAAGCCGGGCGCGGCATCTTGCGGCGCATTGAGATCCAACTGCGTCCCCAGGCCGTCTACCTTGTGCCGGGCTTGAATCTCGATTCCATCGCCGGCCCCGAAGTTCGTGATCGTCGCGGGCGTGGTCGTGTCGTCGCGGGTGACGAGGTTCTCGATCGTGTTGTGATCGATCACGACATTCCGCACGGTCACGTTGTCCACCAGTGTAAACCGCAGGGCGTCTTCCGGCAGTTCGTCGGCGTTGAAGATCCCGGTCGCGCCGGCCGTGCCGTTGTTGCCGATGAAGTTGTTTGCGATGTTCCAATCGGCGATGGTGGTTTCTTCGGCAGCGTAGACGGCAATGCCGCGTCCCTCGTTCCCCAGCGTTTCATCAAACAAATCACCGATGGCATTGCCCTCGATCCGCGAGTTGGAGACGACCGCCGTCGCGTTCTCGAGATCGGTCGTGCCTTCCACGCGGACGTGGATCGCGTCGCCGACAAACGGATTAAAGGGCGGCTCGGCCGGTCCGGGGACCGGCGCCGCGGGGTCGCTTGTCGGGAAGATGGCCGTGCGGTGGATGAGGTTGTTCACGATGTTGAAGGAGCCGACGGCATCCTGTTGGAAGCGGAGCGCGATGCCGGCCCCGACGTTTTGATCGATGCGGTTGACGTCTTCGGCGGTCTCACCGCCGATGGTCAGGTCGAACGTGCCGTCACGAAACGTGCCCATGATGCCTGGGCCGAGATCGGGTGCCTTGGGGACTAACGGCGAGGCGGGGTCGTTGGGATCGCTCAGCCCAAATCCGAAATCGCCGGAGATCTCATTGAAGGCAATCGTGGCGGTGATGTTGGCTCCTTTGGTGTCGAAGACGATGCCCGCGCCCGCCCCGTCGACGGCGCGGGTGATCGTGTTCCCCCGAATCTCCAAATCCAGCGCGCCCGAATCGGTAATGCCCGTCGGGTTCGTCCCGGTGTTGACCAACACGCCGTTGCCGTTGTCGTTCAGATTGTTGCTGATGATGCTGACGTCGGCCGTTCCTTGGTTGGCCAGCGTGACCAGGATGCCGGCTTTGCCCGCGTCCTCGACGTCGTCGCCGGTCAGCAAGCCGTTGCCGGTGATCGCGTTCGTCGGGAACAGAAACTCGTCTCCGTCGACCAGATGGCCAAGAGCCATCGACAGGGAACTCTTTGGCCCATCGACCAAAGCGGTAATGCCGTGATGACCGTTGTTCAACACGTCGTTGAAAGTGAAGTCGAGCAGGGCCAGTTCGCCGTCGTTGATGGCCGCCACCGAGAACCCGGTGAACGAGTTGCCCGAGAACGAGTTGTTGCGGACGCGTTCGAGAATGACGTGTCCGCCGTCGGCTGTGGCGCGGAAACCCGTTTCCACGTCGGTGTTGTCGTCGAAGAAGTTCCCTTCGACGGTGGCCTTGATAGTGCCTCTGGTCAGCGCGGTCAGCTCCATGCCCGTGCCGTTGCCGCGGACGGTGTTGTTCAGGATTCCCAGCGGCAAGTCGGCATCGGGGTCGTTGGCGTTGATGATTCCGGCCGTCGAAATGCTCGCACCGGCTCCGCCCATCGCCGGCGGCGCCGTTGCCCCGGTCACGGGGCCGGCATTCTCCAAGCTGCTCGTTGGACCGTTGTCGGTCAACAGGTTGCCCGTGAACGACAGGTCGAGTGTGCCGTCCTTGATGTTCTCCAACCGAAAACCGTCGCCCGTATTGACGCGGACAATGTTGTCCTGGAAGATTCCCGGCCGGTCCGCCGCGACCGTACCGGTTGCGTCGTCCAACACCACCCCGTTGCGTCCGTTGCCGATAATGTTGTTGTTGAAGTTGAAGCCGACCAGCTCAGAGCCGGTGATCCCGTCGTGGATCCCGTTCCCGTCAAGCACAAAGCCGGAAATCTCGCTGTTGCTACGGACATTCACCACGGACATCTCGTCCGTGGCAACGTTCATGATGATCGGGCCGACTCCCGTCGTGGACGGCGTGAAGCCGGGCAGAGCAAACGTTCCTTTTGTGGCAGTGAACGTATGCGGCAGGGCCGTGCTCAACAGACGTTGATTATCGAACAGCCCCAGGGTCGAGGTCAGCGTGAGGTTGGTGGCGGTATCGTCGCTCCGCGGAGACACGCGAATGATGTCGATCTCCGGTGCGTTCTCGAAGAGTGCCAGATCGCTGAACGGTTTCTCAAAGCTGCCGTCGCCCGGGCTGGTGCGGTTCGGGTCAACGTGTACGATTGTAAAGGCTTTCCCGTCGATCGGATTGACTGCTGGAGCATTCAAGAGTTCGATTTTGCGGTTCACATGGACGCGGTAGCTGCGTTCGATTGGGGCGGAGAGGCGTTCCCTTACCGGACGCGGCTTGAACCAACGTGCCGGTCTTCCATCGGGCAATGTCAGCACCACGTTGAGCCACGTGTTGGCCCCGAACACGTCGTCGTCGGAATAGGAAACAGATACGGAGAGGTCCTCGTGGACCAGGGCCTCGGCGCGGACCTTGACCCCTGTCGTATTCTCATGGTCATCGGAGATCAGGTGGTAAGCGCCAACGTAGGCATTCAGCCCGTGGCGTCCAAGAAAGGGAAGCGGACCACCTACTTCGAATTCGCCGCCGCTGTAAGCTGTTTCGGTGACGAGTTGCCGGTGGAGCAGAATCCGATTGCCACCGAAAAACGGTTCCCCCATGATGGTGTCGGAAACCTTCGTAAAATCGTCCCCGACGACATAGTAACCGTTGATGCGGAAATCGAGGTTCTTCCCGAGCGATTCCAAACTCACACCGGCCTGAGAGTAGGTCGAGGCGTGACCACCGTCGAGATCGAACCACCCGGAGGCCGAAAAGATGCGATTCAACCGGGGAACATAGTGCCGGTAACCCGCGCCGACAGTGCCGATGCCCGTCCCCACGTCCGTCACCGAGCCGAGCAGAGCAAGGAAAAACAAACTTTGACCCGGTTCGATGTGCTTCGGAATGAACGCGTTGAGGCTATAATAGTTGTCCTGATAACCCAGTCCTTCACCAGAGCTGCCGCGCACACGAATCAACGGCCCAAAGGGATCGGAAAGAGCGTAGCCGATTGTGTTTTCGACGGCGGCACGACCGGTTGTCTCCGCTTCCGGCACCGGGGCGTCTGCCCAGGCCGAGGAGCAGCACCACAGTGTCCAGCAGACACTCAGAGTGCAGCAGGGAATCACGCGAGTCCACATCGATCGGCAATCCAGAGTTTTCCGCAGCGTCAAGCTGTAACGGTTGTATGGGCTAAAGCAGTTATTCTGATTCTTCGGACCCAGCGCGTCGCCGAGTTGAGGGGAAATATGCCGTTGCTACCGGCTTTGCGGAAATAGTCGAGAGTTGAGAGTCAAGAGTTGAGAGTTGAGAGTCAAGAGGGGAAAGCTGGGCGGAAAGCGGAAAGCCGAGGGTGTAAAGCCGAAAGCCGAAAGTGGAAAGCCGAAAGTGGAGAGATTTCCGCCTTGAACCCTCAACCCTCAACCCTCAACCCTCAACCCTCAACTCTCAACTCTTGACTCTCAACTCTCAACTCTTGACTCTCAACTCTCGACGTTCCACGCCATTGGTGAACAGTTCGGCAATCACTTCTTCCAGCGGGCGTTCCTGAACCACGACGTCTTCGATGTTGTACCTCGCCAGCAGGCCGGCCAGGATTTCCGGAATCCGGTTGCGGGGGACTTCCAGCTTGGCGCGTGGCGGTTGTCTCTCGACGACGGTGCCGAACTGTTCAAGGTTCTCCGGGATGCTCGAACCGGCAAATTGCAGACCGATTACCTTGTGATGGCTGAAGCGGTCGACGATCTCGGCGAGCGGGCCGTCGTGGATGATCTCGCCTTCGTTGATGATGACGGCCCGTTTGCACAGGGCCTCGACGTCCTTCATGTAGTGGCTGGTCAACATGACGGTGATTCGCTGTCGGGTCTGATAATACTTCAGGAATTCCTGCACTCTCCGCTGCGAGACGACATCCAAACCGATGGTCGGCTCGTCGAGAAGGAGCACGTCGGGGCTGTGCAGCAGTGCGGCAATCAATTCCATCCGCATCCGTTCTCCCAGCGACAGCTCGCGGACCGGTTGGGAGACCAGATTGCCGACTTCGAGCAGGTCGGTCAGTTCGTCCAGCCGGCGGCGGAAATTGACGGCGTCGATCCGGTAGATCTCCTTGTGCAGCCGAAACGATTCCTGCGCCGGCAGGTCCCACCAGAGTTGATTCTTCTGACCCATCACCAGCGAGAAGCGGCGCCGGTAGGCGTTTTCACGTTTCCAAGGGACGAACCCCAACACGCTGGCTTCTCCGCCGGT
>CAZGYE010000131.1:0-14199 GCA_964530165.1 uncultured Planctomycetaceae bacterium | reverse complement strand
GTTTGGAGCAAGTTCGTCTCCACAGTGTGTTTCGTGGTAAGAGGAGGATTATTAGGAAACCAGGAAAGCAGGAACCTCGGGGATCGTCTTTCTCCTGTCTTCCTGGGTTCCTAATTTCCTCATTACTGCATTTGGCTAAACAGGTACCGATCTCCCAAGATTCCGCTTCCGCCGTGCGATGCTGCTGCCGTTTGTTTTAGCCGTCGTGGGTAGTGGCCGATTCGATCCGTCCCGCCGTGGTTCGCCGACTAATCTGTTCCAGAGACGAGACGGCAGCCTCCCGCACCCGCTGACTCGGGTCCTCGCGCATCTGTTCGAGCGCCGCGACACTTTCGGTCGACGAGACATCCGCGAGGATCGCGACTCCGGTTCGGCGGACCAGCGGGTCGCCGTCTTCGAGCATCGCCAGAATCGACGGAACAACCCGGTCGTGCAATCCCATTGCCTTGGCGGCGCGAGCGGCCCGAATTCGTTTCCGCCGAATCGGGTTGGCCAATTCCAGACGAAGACGGTCGAGGCAGTTCGGGTTGATCTTTTTCAGCAACTGACCCGCGCGAAAACAAGTCTCCGGATTGAGTCGTTCGAACAGGCCGATCATCTGTTCGACGTCAAAACTAGCCAGTTCCTCCCGGGCCGCGTCGCGCACGGCGTCCATCGGGCTGTCGAGCCGCTCAATCAGCAGCGAAAACACTTCGGGGGCTTCCTGGCTGCGCAACTGGCTGGTCGCCCATGCTTGGACGTCGGCGTCTTCGGAATCGAGGCTGTCGAAGACGATTTTTTGAATACTGTCATCATCAAGCGTGGAGAGCACGTCGGTTGCCGCCAGCCGTCCGGCCTGGCTTCCGTGTCGAACCAGCCATTCTTGGACGCCCACTTTGCACTCGGCGGGAAGACCCGTCGATGCAACGAACGAGACCAGCGCAGTCTGCAGAGCAGGCGGAACGATCTCCAGCCCTGTTCCGCGCGGATTGAGCCAGAGGACAGACTCGACTCGCCGGAAGTTCTTCATCTGCAGTGGCGAGAGCCGTTTGGGGAACCAGCTCAACAAGTGGGTGAGGAACTCCACATCGTCCCGGTCCTGGATCGCTTCAAGAGCCTTGGGGTGCGGATAGTTCTTCGACATGCTGTCGAGAATGAGCTGCATGACGCCCGGATGCTTGCTCTGGCCCAGCATCTTTCCGGCTAGGCGACGGCACTCGGGAACGGCTTGAGACAGGACCCTATTGACGGCAAAATGATCGATGTCGCCCAGCATCAGGACACTTTCCACCACGTCTTGCGGATGCCTGAGGTCATCGAATTCTGTGCAGGCCTGGTCCAGGCTGGTCAGAACGTTCTGACGGACCTGTTGAGCGTTTCGCAGGTATTTACCTGCTGGCTGCTTCCTCTTTTGTTGTTGGCAGCGTTCATACAGGTGGTTTGTCAAACCACGGACGACCTCGGCCGTCAATTCGTGCAGATCGTTGCGGTCGTCGTGGAGCATTTCCAGCAGTGTCGGCATCTGCGAGTAGTTTTCGGTCAGGCGGACGATCTCCAGCCCATTGCGTCGCAGCTCATTGTCGCCGTGAATCAAACACTGCTTCAGTGCCGTCTCCATCTTGGGCGCGTTGTTCTCGATGACCGAACGCGCTTCGGGACACAACGATTCCATCCGCCGAATGACTTCGACCTGTCCCCGCGTACTGCTGCGTTGGATCAGCGCCGACGTGGCCGCGGTCCGAATCGTGTCGTCGTTCAGGTCGAGTGCCGGAATCAGCGCGTCGACCACATTCAAATTCTCGGTTGAAGCGAGGATTTCGAACGTTTTCTTCAGTGGGTCAGCCATCGTTCGCTCGTGCCGCTGTTGTCGACGTCTACTTTTCCCTGTCTTCGTTATCGTTTGTTTTTGTGCAACACCTCAAATGTAGACAAACACAACCATAAGTTTGCTACGACCGATAACACCGCTTGATTTCTGAGGAAAACCTGTGGACACTGAATGTTGGGCAAATGAAATGACGATCTCTTACTTTTGTGGAGAACACGCCGATGGCCTCACCCAAAACGGCCGAGGAAATCCTCGACGACTGTTATCTTGAAGTTCGCGCCAAATTGATCGAAATTGCCGCTTCGCTGGATCGCGTCGATCGTGCCGATTCGTCCGGCATCATGGACGATGATCCGCTGAGGGGACAGTTTCGTGAAGCTTTCGAGATTCTGAAGAGCCGAGGCTTTGATCGGGCCGAGCGCATTCAATTGCTCTTCAGCGACGAATACGAGCCGAACTGGAATACACACCAACTCTAGCATCTGAAAGTGGCACTCTCATGTATTACATCGATCCCCATGTGCACATGGTCTCCCGCGTGACCGACGATTACGAACGCATGGCACGGACGGGCTGCGTGGCCGTCAGCGAACCGGCGTTCTGGGCGGGATTCGATCGCGGCAGCGTCGACGGCTTTCGCGACTACTTTCGGCAACTGACCGAATTCGAGCCGAAACGCGCCGGCTGGTCCAGAATCCAGCATTACACTTGGCTGTGCATCAACGCCAAAGAAGCCGAAAACGTCTCCCTGTCCCGAGAAGTGATCGCCATGATTCCGGAATTTCTCGATCGGCCCGGCGTGCTCGGCATCGGCGAGATCGGTTTGAACAAGAACACGATGAACGAAAGCACCATTTTCCGCGAACACCTCGACCTGGCCGCCAAAACCGACGAACTGATCCTCATCCACACTCCCCATCTCGCGGACAAGTACAAGGGAACGCGGATGATCGTCGACATGTTGCTGGAGCACGACCGAATCGACCCGGCCCGGGTGTTGATCGATCACGTGGAGGAACACACGGTCGGGGTGGCCCGGGAAGAAGGTTTCTGGTGCGGGATGACGCTGTACCCCGTCACCAAATGCACGCCGGCCCGTGCAGCCGACATCATCGAGATGTACGGCGACGACCACATTATGGTCAACTCGGCCAGCGACTGGGGTCCGTCGAATCCGTTGGCCGTGCCGAATTTCATTCAGGAAATGCGCCGCCGCGGCCATTCCGAAACGAAGATCAAGAAGGTCGTCTACGACAACCCGTTGGAGTTCTTCCGCCAGTCCCGCCGTTTCCAGTTTACACCGCCCGATACGCTAACAATGCAAAAGGAAAAAGGCCAAAGGAAAAAGGAAACAAGCAAGATACAATAGGAAAGAGAGAAATAAGGAAAGGAAAGCTGTCGGCACTCACCGATGAGTTCTCTCTCTGCTGAAAGCTGATCGCTGAGTGCCTTCCCCACTTTTGCCTTCTTACTGTGTACGAAGCACCGATATGAGCGCCATCGCCAAACTGACGGTCAAAGACTACGACCGCATGATCGCAAGCGGCATCTTCGACGGCCCCAACCACCGCCGCATCGAACTCATACACGGAGAACTTCGAGAGATGAGCCCCATTGGTTTGCACCACTCTATGGTCGTCGATGCTCTGGCCAAATGGAGCGTTTCCAGCTCGACTGAGCAGCCGGTCCATGTCCGTATTCAAGGTCCGATTGGAATCCCGGAATTCGAAAGCGCTCCCGAGCCGGATGTCGCGTGGCTAGCGCGAAAGGACTACTGGAACGAACGGCCGCAACCGCAGGACGTGTCTCTCATCATCGAAGTGGCCGAGACCAGCTTGGAATACGACCGCGGAGAAAAGGCGCGCCTTTACGCTGCCGCGGGAATCGCCGACTACTGGATCGTCAACATCCCCGAACGCTGCGTCGAAGTCTTCCGCCAGCCTCAAGAGGGTCGCTACCGCAGTCTCCAGACCTTCAGGACGGGCGACGCAGTCAATCCGCTGCAGTTTCCGAACGTCGTGCTGCAGGTCGAGAAGCTGTTTCCCCCCGAATGAGCACCGATGCCTAAACCGCTCGTTGTCATCAACGTCGTCGGCCTGACGTACGAGATGGTCGGGGCGGACACTCCTCACATCAAACGACTGGCGGAAGAAGGCTTCGCGCGGCCTCTGGGAACGGTGCTGCCGGCCGTCACGTGCTCGGCTCAGACGACACTGCTGACCGGCTTGATGCCCCGCGATCACGGCATCGTCGGCAACGGCTGGTATTTCCGCGATCAGGCTGAGGTGCGCTTCTGGCTGCAATCGAACCACTTGGTCCGAGGCGAACGCATCTATCAGGCCGGACGTAAGCGAGACCTGCACTACACCACCGCCAAGATGTTCTGGTGGTACAACATGTACGCCGACGTCGACTGGTCGGTGACGCCGCGTCCCAGTTATCCCGCAGATGGGCGAAAGGTGTTCGATTCCTACAGCAACCCGCCGGAACTCCGCGACCGCTTGCAACGGCAACTCGGCACGTTTCCACTTCTGCATTTTTGGGGGCCGGGAGCCGACATCGCCAGTTCGCGTTGGATTGCAGACGCATGCCTGCAGGTGATTCGAGAGTACAACCCGACGCTGACGCTCGTCTATCTCCCTCATCTCGATTACAACCTGCAGCGACTCGGACCCGACAATCCACGCATTGCCGAGGACTTGCGAGAAGTGGACGCCGAAGCCGGCAAACTGATCGACGCGGCACGCAGCCGCGGGGCGGAAGTGGTGGTTCTTTCCGAATACGCCATCACCGAGGTCAGCCGCCCGGTGCACATCAACCGCATCCTGCGCGCGCATGGTTACTTAGAAGCCCGCCGGGAGCCGCTCTCGTGGGAAACGCTCGATGCCGGCGCTTCACGGGCGTTCGCCGTCTCCGATCACCAGGTGGCCCATATCTACGTCCGCCATGCCGGCGACGTGACGCATGTCGCGGAATTACTGCGAACATGTGACGGAATCGACCGCGTGCTCGACCGGGAACAGCAAGGCGAGTTCGGCATCGATCACGCACGCTCGGGCGACCTGGTGGCCGTCGCCGCGCCGGAGTGTTGGTTCACCTACTACTTCTGGCTGGACGACGCGCTCGCGCCCGATTGTGCGCGAACCGTCGATATCCACCGCAAACCCGGCTACGACCCGGTCGAGCTGTTTCTCGATCCGAAATTAAGACTCCCCAAGCTGCGGATCGCCCGGCGACTGGCGCAGAAGCTGTTGGGTTTCCGCTACTACATGGACGTGATCGGCCTGGACGCTTCGATCGTGAAGGGCAGCCACGGCCGACTGCCGAGGCCAGGCCGCGAAAACAGCGAAGGCCCGGTCTTCATCTGCTCGTCAAAGGCAATCGAACGAGACGAGATCCCCATGTGCACGGTGAAAGAATTGCTGCTAAAACTGCAATTCGATTAGCGGGGACGACTCGGTTCACAACTGCGACAACAGGCATTGAAGAAAATCATACGAGTCGCGCATGACCTGCGGCGCCCTGTGGCTGTGCCGGCTCAGCTCGACGTTCACGCCGCCACTGTAGCCGATTTTGTTGAGCGTCGCCAAGATCGGAACGAAGTCGATTTCCCCCTCGCCGAACCGCAGATGTTCGTGCACTCCGCGGCGCATGTCTTCGATGTGTACGTTGACCAGGCGGTCCGCCCACTCCCGCAAGTGATCGGAGATCGGCCCCGCGTCAACGCAGTGCAAGTGGCCGACGTCGATCGTCAATCCGAGGCACGGTGCATCGACCATCTCGATCAGTCGTGCGAATTGGGCCATTGTCTCGATGAACATCCCCGGTTCCGGCTCGAAGGCCAGCCGGACGTTCTTCGCTGCGGCGTACTCGCACACTTCGCTGCATCCGTGGGCCAGACGCCCGAAAGCAGCCTCGTCCGAGATCGGCTCTCGCAGAATGCCCGACCAGAAGGAAACGGCCTCGGACTCAAGCTCCGCGGCCATGTCGATGCACCGCTTCAAAAAGTCGACGCGAGCCTGCCGGGCTTCGGCCGCGGTGCTCATCAGCGTGGGGTCGTGTTTGACGCGTGGATTCAACAGAAACCGCGCCCCCGTCTCGATCACCGAAATCAAGCCGAATCGATCGAGCAGCCGGCGCATTTTCTTGACGTCGCGGCTCAGTCCCGGCGCAAACGGGTCGAGGCAATGGTGATCGACGGTGATCGCGACCGAGCGGTAGCCGATCTCGGCCAACAGCTCAATCGCTTCCGGCCAGCGGTGACAGGCCAGACCGTTGGTGTTGTAGCCAAGTTTCACAGCATCACTCGCTCGGCCGGGAAGACCGGCCCTTCAACGCAGACCCGGCGGTAGTCCCACGTGCCGTCGTCCGACCGGACGCGCGTCACACAACTGAAGCAGGCACCGAACCCGCATGACATCGGCGTCTCCAACGAGAGCCAGCACTGGATGTCGTGCCGCGCACAGATTTCGCTCGCTGTGCGCATCATCGGTTCCGGACCGCAACAATAAACGTAATCCGGCGGTTCGGCGGCACGAATCGCCTCGGCAAGCAGATCGGTCACGAAACCGCGGTGTCCCCGGCTGCCGTCGTCGGTCGAAATGCGAACGTCGAGACCTGAGAGTGCGAACTCGTTCAGACCGGCCAGATACTCGGCCGAACGGACACCGTAGGCCATCGTAATCCGCGCGGGTCGATCCGCGACGTCACGCGGCGGGCTGCCGTATGTTCGCAGTCCCAGCGCTTCCCGGGCGACGGCCAAAAACGGCGTCTGACCGATTCCGCCGGCGACGATCATCAGGTGTCCCGACCGCGGCACGGGAAAACCGTTGCCCAGCGGACCCCAAATCTCGACTTGGTCGCCGGCTTGCCAAGTGCGCATCAACGACGTCAGCTTGCCGATAACGAGATACCCGAAGTCGACACCCGCCGATCGTCCGTTTTCCTCGTAGACGTCGTACAGAGCGAACGGACGCCCCAACAGCGGGGTATCGGTGGCGGGCGCCCGGATCATGAAGAACTGTCCCGGCAGAATCTGCTCGGCAATCTCGGGACATCGCAGCCGCAACCGATAGGTGTCGCGGGCCAACTTCTCTTGCTCGACGACCGGCACGATCCGCTGGACCGCAGTGTGAACCATTCCAGGCAACGAGCCGATCGTGGGACCGTCAGACATCACTCTTTCCTGCTAACTATTCTTGGCGGCTTGACACCAATCCGAGCGGCGCGTTCATTCTTCACTCGCTGATCTCGATTCACGCATTAGAGAAACTCCATGCGGTCGATCATTTCTTCCGCCGTCAGACGGCTGGCGAATGCCGCCAGTCGTCGGATCTTTTCGCCGATCGAATAACGTTGAACCGGTATCACGACGATACCGAAATGCGAATCGCCCTGTTCCAAATGCTCGCGGTGAAGGCGAGCGAAATCGCCCGCGTTGAAGGTGTAGAGAGTCCGTCGCACGTCGATGGCAAAGGCAAGTTGCTCGGCATCCGTCGCTCCGATTCGATGCGCCTCGCTTGTGGTCAATAGGTCCACGCCGCGAGCGAGCAACCCTTGTACAACCGCGCGCTCCTCAGCATCTTCGTCCACGTAAAGGCGAACCTGGCTCATTGCGCGTTACCCGGCGACGGATTGCTGCCTTGGAGGTCGTCGTACTGGGCGTCCAAGGTTGCCAACTCGGATTCGATCTCTTCGCGATTGGTGTGGTAGTAGGCCAGGGCCGTGTACACTTGGGCCAGCGAAAGATGACGATACGTTCGGGCGACGTCTTCGGCAGTCTGTCCTTGCTTATACAATGTGGCGATTCGATGGACCGTGATGCGCGTCCCATCGATACGAATCCGCCCGCCACAAATGCCCGGTGTCTTCACGAGCATGCTGTCAAGTACGACTGTCATGAGCCCATCTCCTGGAAAGGGGCCGAACCACACGTATTATACAACGCTACGCGGCAAGTTCCTAACGGCCCATCTATGCCGATCTCGCCTCCAAGCCGTGGCGCCTTTGCGTGGAATCCCTTCTTCAGCCAGCTCACAGTTTGAATACTTATTACCTCGGGCGGGTTCGCTTTGGTTTCCGTGTCCGTCGCTGTGTCGATTTCCCTTCCACAAGATTGCGGAGCGCTTTCAACTCCGACGGCCTCAGCGGACGACAGCGGCCCAGCGGTAACCGGCCGAGCTTCAACGGACCGAAGGCGATCCGTTCCAAGCGGATGACTTTGTGGCCCACGCGGGCCAGCATACGGCGAATTTCTCGGTTACGGCCCTCGGTCAGTTCGAGATCCAAAAACGTGCTCCGGCCCTTCGAGCGGACCCGGCGGACGCCTTGCACGCGGAATTTCCCCGCTGGAAAGTACAGACCCTTCTGAAGCTTGTCCAACATTGCCCGAGGCACTTTGCCGACCACCTGCACGCGATACGTTCGCGGCACCCGATAGCGGGGATGCGCCAGCCGGTTGGCCAGTTCACCGTCGTTGGTGACCAGCAGCAGCCCCTGACTGTTTTCGTCGAGGCGTCCGACCGTGAACAGCCGCGTTCCGTCAGCTTGTGGAGCCAAATCGATGGCCCGCGGCCGACCGGCCGGATCGCGGTGCGTGCAGAGATAACCGGGCGGCTTGTTGAGCAGGTAGTAGCGTTTCGCTTGTAGTTTGATCAACTCGCCGTCCAGGCGAATTTTTTGCCGGCCTGGGTCGACGCGAACTGCCAAGTCGCGAATTTCCTCGCCGTCCACGGTCACCCGCCCGGCCACGATGTACTCTTCCGCATGCCGCCGGGAGTCGATCCCCGCCGCTGCCAGGAACTTCTGCAGCCGGATCGGCGCGTCTGCTTTTTTCTCGACAGGGCGATCAGAAACGGTGGTCATGGGGTCGTTCTTCGCTGACGGGTCTTGTCACTGAAACCTGCAACGACTAAGTTTAACGAGTGATCGGCCACTTGGAAATGAGAAGCAGGGTTGCCGCGACGAGGGATGCAGGAGCGAATTTCTATTTCATGGGTTGCGGATCACAATGCGGTGACAATGAACTCGCATCCGACCGGGCAACACGCACACCCGTGAAAAGCGAATCGGCCCTGCCTCAGTCGGCTCTCCAAGTGGGATTGGCACAACGCGCTCGGTATAATCACGGGCGTCGGTCTTGTGACATCCACGCCATGCCCTCTGCCACGGGAGTCAACCATGACACGTGACTTGATGCGATTTCTGCTTCCGATTGTCGTCGGTGTCGTGTTAGACACCGTCGCTCAGAAGACGGATGCGAATGAGCCGCTCGTTTTTATCTCGGCATTCGCGCGCGGGGCTGACGGGGCCATTCATGCCTACCAGTTGGAGTTGGATACCGGTCAATTGAAACAGGTGCATCGGACGACTAACGTCGAACAGCCCTTCTTCATGGCAGTCTCACCGGATGACAAGTTCTTGTATGCGATTCATGCGCCGGAAAAGTTCGGGGGAGAAGTGCACGGGCAAGTCGCTGCATACGAAATCGTAGGACGCACCGGCCGGTTGAAGTTGTTGAACCGCCAGTCGACGCTCGGCTCCGCGGCGTGCTATGTGGACGTCGACGCGACCGGCAAGACGGTGCTGGTCGCCAACTACTCGACGGGCAGCGTGGCATCCCTTCCTGTGCGGAAGGACGGATCACTTGGCGAGGCGGCGTCGTTCATTCAACACAAAGGCTCAAGCGTCGACACCGCGCGGCAAGAAGGTCCGCACGCTCACTGTATTGTTGTCAGTCCGGACAACCGTTTTGTCTACGCAGTAGACCTGGGCCTCGACAAAGTGCTGGGCTATCGGCTGGAAGCGACCAGCGCGAAGCTCTCGCCCAACCGACAGCCGTTTGTGAGAACGCCACCAGGTGCCGGACCTCGGCACTTGACATTCCACCCGAACGGGCGGCACGTCTACGTCATCAACGAACTCGACAACTCGGTCACGGTGTTCGAATACGAATCGGGCGCCGGAATGCTGATCGAACAGCAAACAATATCGACACTGCCGAAGGATTTTGACGGCAAGAGCTATTGTGCCGATCTGAAGATCACGCCCAACGGCCGCTTTTTGTACGGCACAAACCGAGGCCACGATAGCATTGCCGCATATCGAATCGGCGATGACGGCCGGCTGACACTCTTGGGGATTGAGCCGAGTCTTGGGAAAGGGCCGCAAAACCTGGCCATCACGCCGGGCGGTGAGCTGCTACTCTGCGCCAACATGCCGGGCAACAACGTCGTGGTGTTTCAGATCGATCCCAAATCTGGCGGCCTCACACACGTTGGTCAGCCGGTCTCCATGCCGAGCCCGTCTTGCATCATGATCCCCTGAGAAGGATCGTCCGGTCCTTTCCGCTTCACGCTTCTTCCATCACCAGAACGCCGGTGCCGTTGATGCGGTCGTTCTTGAGGTCTTGAAGTGCTCGATTCGCCTCGGCCAGCGGATAGGTGGTCACGTGCGGGCGGATGGGGATTTGGGCGGCTTCTTCGAGCAGTTCTCGCCCGTCGTCGCGGGTGTTGGCCGTCACCGAGTGGACGTCGCGCTCGTAGAACAGGGACTCTTCGTAGTTCAACGTGGGGATGTCGGTCATGGTGATGCCCGCCAGCGCCAGCGTCCCCCCCCTTTCCAACGCCGATAAAGCCGTGGGGACCAACTCACCCGCCGGTGCGAAGATGATGGCGCTATTGACTTTGACCGGCATATTGGCCGCATCTTCGCCGACCCAGACGGCCCCCATGTCGCGAGCCAGTTGGCGATGTTTCTTGCCCCGCGTGACCACAGACACGTCACAACCACGATGCCGGGCGATCTGCATGACGACGTGAGCGCTCGATCCGAAGCCGTAAATTCCGAGCTTTCCACCCGGTGGCAATTGGCTGCGTTTGAGCGCTCGGTAACCGATGATTCCGGCACACAGAAGCGGAGTCGCGTCGACGTCGCCGAACACGTCGGGCAGCTCGTAAACGAATTCCTCCGGCGCCACGGTCAGTTCTGAGTAACCGCCGTCGGCGTGGTAGCCGGTGAATCGAGAGCTTTCACAAAGGTTCTCCCGGCCGCTGCGGCAGAACGGGCACGTGCCGCACGTGTGCCGCAGCCACGCCACGCCGACACGCCGACCGATTTCAAGCCGTTTGCATCCCGCGCCCAGCGCATCGACGGAGCCGACAATCTGATGCCCGGGGATGATGGGCATCTTCTGCCGCGGCAAATCGCCTTCGATGACGTGCAGATCGGTGCGGCAAATGGCACAGCAGTGCACCCGCAGACGAACTTGCCCCGGTCCCGGCTGAGGATCGGGAACTTCTCGGAGCTTCAACGGCGACACAGTAACGGCCGCGATGTCCTCGAGCACCATCGCCTTCATCGGGATGTCTCTGTATCACTGGCAGGCTGGAAAGCCCGCCCCACGACTGGCAGGCTGGAAAGCCCGCCCCACGACTGGCAGGCTGGAAAGCCCGCCCCACGACTGGCAGGCTGGAAAGCCTGCCCCACACTCGAGAGGATTAAATCTCGATCGGCCACATGAGACCGGCCGAGAACCCGCCGTCGACGTACAACACCTGCCCGGTCACAAAAGCCGAGGCGTCGGACGCGAGAAAGAGGGCCGCTCCGACCATATCCTCGACCTCTCCAATCCGCCCCAGCGGCGTGTTGCTCAGCGCCCACTGGTTTATCGTCGGCTCGGACATGAGTTTGCGGTTCAGGGCGGTCAGGGTGAAGCCGGGCGCGATGGCATTCACGCGAACACCCGAGCCGCCCCATTCCATGGCCATCCCACGGGTCATTATGCTCAGTCCACCTTTGCTCATCGCATAGGGAATGACTCCCTTGAGCGGGGCATAGGTGTTGAGCGAGTCGATGTTGATTTGCGTCCCGCTGCGGCGTCCGATCATGTGCCGGCCCACCTCCTGCGCCAGAAAGAACGCTCCCTTCAGATTGATGTCCAAAATGAAATCGTACTCTTCGACGCTGTAAGTCTCGACGCGTTTGCGGTTGTTGACCCCGGCGACGTTCAGCAACGTGTCGATTCGCCCGCATTCGTCGAGCACCGTTTGGACTGTCCGGTGGATGTCGTCGGGATTCGACACGTCGCAGACGACCGCTTCGACGGCGACGTCGGTTGTCGAAATCTCGCGGGCGGTCTGTTCGAGGGTCTCTTGTTCTCGTCCCGTAATGATGACCCGCGCCCCCCGCTGGGCAAACCCCTCGGCCAAGGCGCGTCCGATTCCCCGGCTGGCCCCGGAGACCAACGTGACGCGATCAGTAACAGAAAAGAGTTCATCCGGCATCAGGCTTTCGCTCCTCTTCTGCGAGTCGACCCAGACGCCGGCAGTCTACGCCTCAGGCACGTAGGGCAACAAGCCGATAAAGCGTGCGCGGAGCACCGCGCGGCGAACAGCACGTTGGTATTTGGCGCAATTGCCCGTACGGCGACGCGAGAGAATGTTGCCGTCCCGGTTAATCATGGCCCTCAGCGTGCGCAGATCTTTATAGTCAACGTAAATGGGCCGCGGTGAATTGTCGCAACCATCCGGGCAGAAGCGGCACCGGAGTTTCTTCTTGAGCCGCGCCCGTTTCTTTCGCAGCTTTTTGATGTCCAGCTTCGTCAATGTCGCCATACAGCCTCGCTCCCGAGTCGTGTGAAGCACAGATTATGACCATCGGGGAAGATTCTTTCAACCGTGCTTGGGCCGATTTCAACAATCTGTTCTTTCGGCCTGGAATTCTCCGATGGCCGGTACGACAATGAGTGCCGCACGAAATTGCAAAGCAATGCTGCATTTCGAGGTCAACTCTCAAGATCAGGCGTCCAGACCGGTGAACGTCAACCAGCCTTCCCCGCCGAGAGCGACCAATGAATTGCCGGCCAATGAATTGCCGGCCAATGAATTGCCGGCCGCCGAGGCCACGGTGATCATTTTCGGGGCATCGGGCGACTTGACCGCGCGCAAGCTGATGCCCGCGTTGTTCCTGTTGTGGAAAGATGGATTTCTCTCGAGCCGGGCGCCGATCGTCGGAGTCGCTCGCCGGGAAAAAACAGACGAGTCGTTCCGCAACGAAATGTTCGAAGCGGTCAGCCGACACGCCCGGACAGGATCGGCCTGCGCCGACCTCTGGCGGCAGTTCGCGAGCCGGCTGTTTTACCGCCGGCTGGACCTCACGTGCAGTGGCGACTATGTCGCGTTACGCCAGGAAGTGGAATTGCTCGAACAGTCGGCCGATGTCCTCGGCAAACGGGTTGCTTACCTGGCCACGGCGCCGGAATTGTTCCTTCCGGCGGCCAAGGCGCTCTTGGAAGCAGGAATGGTGCCCGACTGCGAGTCGGACTGCTGGCTGAGAGTCGTCTTTGAAAAACCGTTTGGTCACGACTTGCATTCGGCACAGGAATTAAGCCACAGTCTCAGCCGTCTGCTGTCGGAAGAGCAGATTTACCGGATCGATCATTATCTCGGCAAGGAGACTGTTCAAAACATTCTGCTCTTCCGCTTCGGGAACTCCATTTTTGAACCGCTGCTGAACCGGAACCATGTCGATCACGTACAGATTACAGTGGCCGAATCGCAAGGCATCGAACGTGGTCGTGGCGGCTACTACGACCGGGCGGGCGCGTTGCGAGACATGCTGCAGAATCACGTGCTGCAGTTACTCTGTCTGGTGGCGATGGAACCGCCGTCGCTGTTCCGCGCCAAAGAGATCCACTACGAAAAGTTGAAGGTCCTTGAGGCATTGTCGCCCGGCCGGCCGGGCGACATTTCGAATTGGATTGTGGCCGGTCAGTACACCGCCGGCGAAATAGACGGTCAGCCGGTCGTTGGTTACCGGGACGAGAAACGCATCGCGGCGGATTCGCGGCGCGAATCGTACGTGGCGATGGAGGTCTGCGTCGACAACTGGCGCTGGGCCGGCGTTCCGTTTTACTTGCGCACCGGGAAGCGTTTGCCGCAGCGCGCCACCGAGATTGCCATCCAATTCAAACTCCCCCCTCTGAATCTGTTCACGACGGTCGAATGCGAAGGGGACTTGTGCGATTTGGTCGGCGCGCAGCCGAATACGTTGATCTTCCGCATCCAGCCGCGGGAATCGATCTCGCTCAGGTTTTCGACCAAGCGTCCCGGCATGCAGTACCAGATTCATCCGGTCACGATGGATTTTACTTACCAGGCGGCATTCCAAAAGAATCTCCCGGAAGCCTACGAGCGGCTGCTGCTGGACGTGTTGCGTGGGGATTCGACGTTGTTCACGCGCAGCGACGAATTGGAAGCCGCGTGGCGTTTCGTCACACCGGTGCTGGATGCCTTCGAAGCCGGAGATGCAGAGCCGCAACCGTATGAAGCCGGCCGGTGGGGCCCCGCAGCGGCCGACCAGCTCGTATCGAGAACGGGACGCAGTTGGAGAGT
>CAZGYE010000130.1:0-14223 GCA_964530165.1 uncultured Planctomycetaceae bacterium | reverse complement strand
CTGGTCATCTGGATGGGCGCCATCGACGCTCCGCTGGTCGGCGTGTTGATTTTGGCCTACGTTTATCTCGCCAAACGATACATCCCCGAAGCCTACCGCAGCGGCGTGGTCTGGTCGGCGGCTATGCTGCTCATCGGGATTGTGTACCTGGCTTTCGGCGCGATGTACGGCTACGGGAAAGTGTTTGGATGAGGAAGCGCCCGGTGCGCAGACCCTACTGGCAAGTGCGGCACAGCGTGGGCGATGGTTTGCCGCCGGGCATGTCCATCCGCGGCGTGCGGGTCAACTGTTCTTGGACCCCTCGGAACGTGGCCAGAATCGCCCGGTAGTCGGGGTCGTCTTTGTCCGGAAAGACCGGCTTACCACACGATTGGCGGCCGCCGGCCGTCTTGGCCAATGGAGCCATCAGGAAGGCGTTCGACTGTGGCTCGGTGATCCGGGTCCAGGGACGGCGCGGGAAACGGCCCTGGGCGTGGCAGGCCACGCATCGGCGTTTGGCGACATCGACCAACACGGCGTCGAGCTTTTCGGGATAGACCTTCCGGCAGCTCTGTGCATCGGGATAGGCGGTCTCCGTATTTCCGTAGTAGGGAACGTCCAGGTCGATCCAGGCGAGGATCCGCCGCCGGCTGGTCCGGTCCATGTCGAATCGCGGTTTGCCTTTGGCGTCCGGATGGCCGGCCAGCACGATCTCGGCCAGCAGGCTCTGCGGAGACCCCCAGACCTTGGGTCGAATCTCGAAGACGTTCCATTCCTGGGTGTTGTAGGAGGGGATCCAATTCACGTAGGGGCTGCCCCGCCCGCCCTGGTTCTCTCGGGCGAGTACGTCGTAGGACACGCTGAAATAGTCGGTCTTCGAGCCGGTGAGATCGACGATCCGTGGTCCGGTCGCCCGGTGATTCGGCGAGTAGCGGGCATTGGCCGGCTGCGGCATGTCGAGGGTGGCATACGGCGCGTCCACCGGGTTGTGACACTCGACGCAGTAACGGTCCAAAATCGGCTGTACAATCCGCGAGTAGTCGAATCCACCCCGACCCCATTCCGGCGGCTCGAGCTCCCTGGCCGGCCGGCTGTAGGCGTTTCCACGTCGTGGCCGCGACGTCTGGTGGCGAGGCTCGTGACAACCGATGCATCCCTGCACTTCGCCGGGCATGAAATGAGTGAAGCTCCGCATTCGTTGGACGGCACGACCTTCCGAGTCCAACACTTGAAAATAGAGCGGCACGCCGGCCGGCACCCGAAAACAGGCCGAGCCGTCCGCATCGACCGGCGCCTCACCCAGCACCTCCTTACCGGCGTAGGTGGCCCCGCACGAAATGCAGGGGAACTGCCACCCGAACGGACCATGCTGCGGGGTGAGCCGGACCGTCTTCTCCAATTCGCGGACCACGCGAATGTGCGTCACTTCTCCACGCCGGACCTCAGGTTCCAGGCCGTCGTAGACGTCTTGAAGAAAGACCGTGGCGTAGGTGGCCGGCTGCTCGGGCAAGTTGGAATTGATCACCGGCGGCCGCAGACGCGGCCGCACCGGCTGCGTACAGAAGTACTGCATTCCGTCGTCCGGTGCGGATAAGGCCACGGCTTGGCATTCACCCCGAAGTGTTCGGACCAGCACCGGACCTTGGCACGAAACCAGAAACCGCCCGCCGTCCAGGGGCACCGGCGAGCTGTACTGCTTGGTGCCGCCGAAGTTGCCCGTCCCTTGGTCCACGTCGGGCACCGCCACATCGGGAGTCACGTTCTCGATGGCGGCCTGCGCGTTGACGCCCTTGGAACGGTCGATGATCCCGATCGCCCCGCGTGCCGGGCCGTTGTGTCCCGTCATCGTGCAGAGAATCATGTTCGTTCCCGGAATCGACCGCGGTTCCATGAAGGTTCCCGGCGAAAGGACCCGGTTGCCGAAATAGCCCGACAACCCCGTCCCGTCAGGATTGATCGTCCAGAGACTTTGAATGGGACACGCCGGCTTGTCGACGTATTCCCAGCGGGAGTAAATGATCCGCCCGTCGGAAAGAACATAAGGCGTGAAATCGTTGAGGTAGTTGGACGACAGCTTGCGGACGTTCGACCCGTCGGCGTCCATGCGGTGCACGATCCCCACCGGCGCGTTCCAGCAGTAGGCAAACTGCGGGTACTTTGTGCACAGAAAGGCGATGCCGCCGTCGGGCAGCCAGCAGGCGTTGTAGTCGTTCCACGGCCCGTCGGTCAGCCGCCGGAGGTTGGTCCCGTCGACGTGGATCGTCCAGAGGTGATACCCTTCGTCCTCTTTGGGCCGCCAACTGAACAGCACCACGCGGCCGTCGTAAGAGAGGTCACAATCGAGGATCTGACCCATCGGCGTGGCCACCAGCTCGCGCGGTTCGCTTTCCGGATCCCGGGTGGAGACGACGTACAACCCGCCACCCGCGCGGAAGCCCTCATAGTGATATGTGTAGACGTGCGTGGCGAGGATCTCATGCCGCTTGATCGTCACCACTTCGTCCACGTCGAACAAAAGCGCCTCGCGTTCCAGTAGTTCGAGCTGTTGCTGGATTTCCTCCAGCGGCTTGCCGGACGCCTGCCCGCGGGCCTGTTCGAGCTTCGTCAGGCGAGCCAGGTGCTCCCGGCCGGCCGGGTACTTTGGGCCATAGACTTTCGTCTGGTGGACGATCAGATCGCGCAGCTTCCCAGAGTCGACCTTTTCGGCCTCCCGCACGCTGCCGAGCGCCCCAGGACTGAGCGTGTGCGTCAGCTTTGCCAGTTGCTTGTCCGTGGGACTTTCGGCGAAGACCATGATCTCCGAAGCGCCCGGGTTCGACCCGCCATAGGAGTTCAAGAACCTGATCGTGATCTTGCGGACCTTGGCTTGGGGAAACTTGATCCGCTGCCCGCCGGGAATCATCCTGAACGTCCCCTTCGCGACCGGCTGTGGGGCCTCGTCCAGGTAGACCTCGTAGTCTTTCCAGCATTCGGTCCTCAGCATGGCCGTCCGCCCAAAGTAGACAATCTCGGCCACTCCGACGGGCTGGCCCCACTGGAAGAAGAACTTGCCCTGATCGCCAACCGCTTCCTTGCGGATGCACCAGGCGGCCCGAACATCGTTGTGGCAGTCAGCGGCCGGCACCTTCCCGTCGACGGCGAATTTTGCCAGATGATTCCCGCTATACTCCGAGCTGGCCGACACCTTGGCCCCATACGCCAGGTTCTCGGGCATGGCGGCCTCGCTCGCGGCATGACAGCTCCAGAAACAAGCCACCACGAGAGGCACGACGATCACGAAACGGATTCCGCGGACGAACATAGCGATTCTCCTCGCAAGCCAAAGATTCCCATGTCGTTGGGTTCCCATCAGGTTATCGTAAACGCCAGCGTCCGTCCACGTTTGTTGGCTTTTTCTACAGGACCGATCAGTCCTGAGCATACGAGGCTGATTGGGCGTCATCAAGCAGGCATCGTCAAGTGCAAACAGTCGCGCCGGAGCAAACATCTCGACAGTTCGACCATCTCGACTCTCAACCGTCGGCCCTCTTGCCTGAAACTGCAAATTCTGCTATCAACCGCATCCCAATTCACTATTTCCGAGAAAACTGATCTCAACTGGGCGGTTGGTCGAGACGGACGTCTGAAGGCCAACAAAGGAGAGGCCGTTTGAGTTCTTCGACCCAGCATAAGTTACGCGTGTTGTTCGTCGACGACGAGGCTCCCATTCGGGAGGTGATGCAGATCGAGCTGCCGCGAATGGGATATGACGTCACCATTTGTGAGGATGGGGAAGCCGCACTCGCAGCGCTCGATCGGAACACCTTCGATGCCGCCATCATCGACTTGCGGATGCCGGGATTAAGCGGCTGGGACGTCGTCGAGCACATTCGGAAGCTCGCTGCCGACACGGAAATTATCATCAGCACCGGTCACGGCAGCATGGAGGAGGCCATCCAGGCGATCCGGCGGGGAGCCTACGACTTCCTGCCAAAACCGTGCAAGCTGTTCGAAATTGCGAATGTCTTGCAGCGGGTCGGTGAGAAACGTGCGCTGATGAACAAAACCATCGCTTTGGAGAGCCGACTGAAACGGGTCGAAGGTTCGTCGGACTTGATCGGTCAGACTCCAGCAATGACGCGCGTCAACAAGTTGGTCGAGAAGGTTGCCCCGACCGATTCCACGGTGCTGATTCTCGGGGAGACGGGGACGGGTAAAGAACTTGTGGCCCGCCGGATTCACGACCTCAGCGAGCGTCGCGCGGCCCCGTTCGTCGCCGTCAACTGTGGCGCGCTGCCGGAAAACCTAGTCGATAGCGAGTTCTTCGGGCATCGCAAAGGGGCGTTCACGGGAGCTGATTCGGCCCGCAAAGGGCTTTTCGAGGTTGCCAACGGGGGAACTCTGCTTCTGGACGAGCTGGGTGAGCTCGACAAAGCGATGCAGGTCAAGCTGCTCCGTTTCCTTGAGTCGGGCGAAATACGGCGTGTCGGCGAAAACGAATCGTTCCACGTCGACGTCCGTGTCGTTTGTGCGACGAATCGCGAGTTGCAGGGAATGGTTCACGAACGGACATTCCGGGAAGACCTGTTTTTCCGCGTCAATACGTTCGAGATTCACCTGCCCGCGCTGCGCGATCGCAAAGAAGACATCCCCGAACTCGCCCGGTTCCTGATCGCCCGCTACCTGAAGCGCCCCGAAGTTCCCGACGGCCTTCTTTCTCCAGACGCGGTCGAATTGCTGATGAGCCACGATTGGAGCGGAAACGTCCGCGAACTGGCCAATGCGCTGGAGCACGCCGTCATTCTTGCCGACGGCGAAACGATTACGCCCGACGATCTGCCCGCCGCAGTGACGTCGCAGGGCATGATCGGAGTCAGGCCGTTTTCACTTTCGACGGGACGGGAACCGCAGACGTTGCGCGAAATTGAGATGGAAGTCATCTATCGGGTGCTGGAAAAGCACAGCGGCGACAAGCCCAAAGCGGCGGCCGAGCTGGGGATCGCGCTGAAAACGCTCTACAACAAACTCAACCAGCACCACTCGCAGGCAACCGCCGGTTAGTTTCGCATCACCGACTCAACGGCGGGAGCAACCGAGGGCGGCGGCTTTGCAACCTCTCTGTGAGCGCAGGTTGCAAAGTCTGTCTCCCACAACACCGTCCACTGCAAGTCGACAGACCACTAATACTTCCGCAGGACGCCGACCACGACGCCCAGCACGTTGACGTTGTTCGAATAGATCGGCTCCATCGTCGAGTTGGCCGGCTCGAGGCGAATTCGATCCGGTTCGCGGTAAAACCGCTTGAGGGTGGCGTCTTGCCCGTCGACCAAAGCAACGATGATGTCGCCGTTCGTGCAGCTTTCCTGTCGGCGCACAACGACGTAATCACCATCAGCGATTTGGTCCTCGACCATCGAGTCCCCTTTCACCTTCAGGCAGAAATGGTCCTCGTTGTCGAACAGCGTGGCGAAATCGACGCGTTCAACTTGTTCTTCGGCCAGCACCGGACTGCCGGCGGCAATTTGACCGGCCAGAGGCAGAGTCATCCGGAGCCGAGGCGGCTCGGTCGCCAACTGGATGGCACGCGACATGTGCGGCTCGCGGGAAATCAGCCCCTTCTTCTCCAAAGCCTTCAGGTGGCACATCACACCGTTGGGAGACCGGATCCCAAACTGCGCCCCGATCTCGCGCACCGTCGGTCCATAACCGCGGTTGAGAATTTTATCCTTAAGGAACTCGTAGATTTCACGCTGACGGGCTGTCAGCGCCGGCTTGGGCTGATTTGTCTTGCCTAGCATGGCGTACTCCTTCTGATTCGAGTAATTTCCTAGAAACGTCTGTCTTTGTCGGCCTGTTCACCTATGGACACACATCTGATGCCCTGCAGACACCCACTGAGCAAACTGCTGCGGGCGAGAGACGGTTTCCCCCCCCATCTTGCCGAATTCTCAATATCGGTATCCAAATACAGTATCGACATCTGTGTGTCAACAGGAATTCTAATATACGACTGTGTAGAAAACAAGCCCGTTTTCTCCCATTTGTTCACTTTTTGTGGAGAAATGGGGGCGGAATCCGGTTGGAAGCGAATCTTCGGGGCCGTTTCGTTGGTCTGATCGGGTCGCCCTGAGATTCCGAGGATGGCTGCGGGACCTTCGATTTCGGGATCCGCATTTCGGAACCGGACCATTGAAGCGAGCATCGTGCGCGCAGATCTGCGGCACGACTCTGAGTGAAGCAAGCTCGTTACTTCAAATCGCGGCGTGCGGGACCCTGCAGGCGGCTCACTTCAGTCTCGAGCTGGGCTGGATCCACCATCGTGTCGACGACAATGCCGTTCCGGTCGATCAACCAGAGCATCGGCATGTTGCGGACGCCGTAGTATTTCACCAACGGATTCTCCCACCGTCGTTTCGTGCGCTCGCTATAAAAGATGTTCGGCCAGGGTAAGTCGTTGCTTCGTAGGAATGCATCGACCGTCGATTTCTCATCGTCGAGGTTCACGCCGACGATTCGAAGCCCGGCCTTTTCGTGCTTTGTGAATACGGCCATCAGGTTTGGCAGAAGTTCGCTGAATTCTTCGTTGTCGCTGGCCCAAAACACAACGAGCACCACGTGGCCTTTGTCGTCGTCGATGTTGACAAAGCCGCCGTCAATCGTCGGTCCTGCGAATTGGGGAGATGTCCCTTTCAGGTTGAGCCGCCGCAGAATCGCCACCGTCTGCTGAGCCTGCTGTGTCTTGGGAAATTTCTCTTGAATGAGCGTGTAACAATGGATCGCTTCTGCGCGCATCCGGTGCAGCTCACAAGTCCAGCCGGCGGAAAAGAGCAGCGGGGCGGCACGCGCCCGTTCCTGCGGAAAATTGGTCGCGAAGACTCTTGCCAGCTTGGCAAACTCCATCAGCCACCGGGGTTCTTGCTGGGCAAATCGACGAGCGTTCTCATGCGCGAAGCTTGCCAAGGCAAACGCTGCCTCGGCTGCCGCTTTCGATGCCGGATCGCGCCGGTAGAGCGCTTCCGCGTGTTCGTAGAGTGCGTCGATTTGTTGCCGGTCCCCTTGCAGAGCCAATTGTCGGCGGGCCTCCATCAAGTGATGCACGGCGACGTTAAACGTTTGCTCCTTTTCGGGATCCTCGTGTGTGGCGGCGATGGCCTGCTCGGCGAGTTCGATGATTTGCTGATTCCGCCGATAACGGGCGGCACGCAGCTCTTCAACGTCGTTGGTTGCCGGTAGTTTTTGGACCCGCAGCGCGATGATTTCGTGGACCATCCATTCGGGGCTGCCTTTTTTGGGCTTCGGGACGTTGATCTTGTCCGGTTCGGAGGTTCCTGCAGAGTGGATCGCGGCGATCGGCAATGCACCGGAGCGTTGCTCGCTATTGGGGTGACCGGCCGAATTTGCCTCATCGGACGTAACCGGCGAGCCGTTTTGCTCGACCTGTGCCGGTTCGTCTCCACCGCTGCAACCGGCGAGAAACAGAAGACCCAAGCAGCCAGCGGCAACGGACATCCATGACACTCGACTTGTGCTCATGACCTCTCCATCCCTTGAGAGTATGAGGGAAGTGGTCTTGAATCGGCTTTGTTCGGTGCGCAAACCGTTTTCCGCGGCCGATTCGCCTGAGGAGGCGTGTTCTAGGGGAAATCCTCGATCTTGGAAAGGGGAAGCTGTGGAATGCCACGAACACCTGTCCCTTGACTCCATCGTGACGTCGCGTTTTGATAGCGGAGTGCCTCGCTCGATCCAGTTCCTGAGAGCCGTGGAATTCTATGTCTGAAACAACTCTTTCGCCACGAATCCTGGCTATTCACGCCCATCCGGACGACATCGAGTTTCAGTGTGCCGGAACGCTCGCGCTGCTGAAACAAAAAGGCTGCGCGATCACAATCGCGACGATGACGCCCGGCGATTGCGGCAGCGCTGAAGTCGGCTCGGAGGAGATCGCACGCATCCGTCGGGAAGAGGCCCGCCGGGCGGCGGAACTGCTCGGGGCCGACTACCTCTGTCTCGAGTTCCGCGACGTTTCGATCGTGTTCGACAACCCCAGCCGCCGCAGAGTGACCGAAGCCGTCCGGCGGACCCACCCGGAGATCGTCATCACCGCCCCGCCGATTGACTACATGAACGATCACGAAATAACAAGCCGGCTGGTCCGTGACGCCTGTTTCAACGCCCCGATGCCGAACTACCCAACCCGCCAGTGGAATCCGGCCCCGCCGATCAAGAAAATCCCGCACCTGTATTACGTCGATGCGGTCGAAGGGGCCGATCACTACGGGCGGCCGACAGAGGTCGAGTTTGTCGTCGATATCTCGTCGACATTTGAATTGAAGCGGAACATGCTCACCTGTCACGAAAGCCAGCGGAGTTGGCTGTTGAAGCAGCACGGCATCGACGAGTATCTGGAGAGCTGCAAGCGGTGGAGCGCGACCCGCGGAGAGAATATCGGCGTCGAATACGGGGAGGCCTTCACCCAGCACAAGGGGCATCCCTATCCACCGGATAACTTGCTGCTTGAATTGCTCGCCTGACGCTTGCGGTTCATCCGAGATTCGTCATTCGGCCTTCGTCATTCGCGCCCTCCGCTTCTTCGAGCCGCTGTCTCGCGCTTTCCGCCCACGGGCCTCGGCTGTCGTATTTCAGATAGGTCTGCCAGTGGGCGACCGCTTCGTCGGTCCGGCCCAGTTGGTGAAGCACGTCGGCGGCGTGCCAGTTGGCGTCGGGAAACTCGGGATGCAGCGACATCGCGATCCGCAAGGCGTCCAGGGCCGATGTCAACTGCCCCATCTCCGCATGAAGGCAGCCCAATTGGGTCCAGGCTTCGATGTAGTCGTGGTCCGTCTCGACCGCCGCGTAATACCGTTCCAGTGCTCCGTCCGGATGGCCCAGCCGCAAAAGCGTCTCAGCCAGATGAAAATTCGCTTCCGCGTCGCCGGGCTCATCCATCAAGCACATGCGGAACGCTTCGGCGGCCGAGGCCGGCTCGTTCTGCTCCAAGAGCCGGCAGCCTTCTCGAAACCATTCTCTGGCGGTCCGGTGCAGAAGGGCAGGGGGGGCGTGGGGCAGGCTTTCTAGCCTGCCATCACTGGTCGGCAGGCTAGAAAGCCTGCCCCACGAAACATCAGAATCATCCTCTGGCCCCTTTGTCCCTTCGTCGGCCGTTGGCGGTTCGTCGGCCGTTGGCGGTTCGTCGGCTTGCCGCACCTCTGTCGGAGGTTCGAAATCCAACATCCGTTGGCCGCTCACAGGTTCCACCAGTCCGCGCTCGTCGCGGTACAGCACGTGCGAATCGCGGGCCAGGATGTCCAACTGGGCGAGCGGGCGGTCGACTCCTTCCAGCACGTTTCGCAGCTCGCGGAGACTGGCTTCGATCTCCCTTCGCGAGACGCCCGCCGAAAGCAGCTCCAAAAGCCGCCGGGCGCTGGCCACCTCCTGAAAGTCAAAGTAGGGAAGCCGGTAGACCTTGCGGACCGGCCTGATCAGCCCCGCCCGCTCCCAGCTGCGAATCACGCCGACCCGCACGTCGAGCAACTGGCTGAGCATGGCCGGCGTGTAGAGCCGGTGCACCTCGCGGCGACGCTCCTCAAGCCCTAGCAGATGCAGCCACTCGGACTCGTTGAGCACGCGTATTTCGAGCCCCTCCTGCTGCCACGCGGTCACCTGCCTGAGTTTCTGCGACGGCCCGCCGTCCGGTTCCAGCGGCCAACCCTCTTCGCCGACGACGAGCATCGTGGTCTGCCTGCTGACGTATCCGGTCGCGACGCCGCCATGCTGCTCGGCAAGCTCCTGCGCCTGCCGATGCGTCATCGAGGCCAGCGTGCCGGTAAACGAAACTCGCTCCCCCTGCAGGCACGGGGAACCGATCTCGAGATTGGGCGAATGGCTTTCGGGCGCATTTTCCGACATCGTGAAGTCCGGCAACAATAGGTTTCTATTCGGAGCATAACGGCCCGCCGGCGGAATGGGTAGCAATTGCGGTTCTCGCCCACTATTCTGCAATCGTCAATCTGCAATCTTCAATCGTCAATGCACGGAGTCTCGGCACATGTCTTCGATCCAACAGACGGACCCGGAAGTCTTCTCGGCCATTCAGCATGAAATCACCCGTCAGAGCGAAGGGTTGGAACTGATCGCTTCGGAAAACTACACCGACGCGGCCATTCTGGAAGCAGCCGGAACGGTGTTCACGAACAAGTATGCCGAGGGCTACCCGGGCCGGCGTTACTACGGCGGATGCGAGTTCGCCGACGTCGTTGAGGACCTGGCCCGCCGGCGGGCGTGTGAGCTTTTCGGGGCCGAGCACGCCAACGTGCAGCCGCATGCCGGGAGCCAGGCGAATATGGTCGTCTACGTCACCGAGCTCGAACACGGCGACACGTTCCTGGCCATGGACCTGGCGCACGGCGGCCACCTGACGCACGGCATGCATCTGAACTTCTCCGGGAAGTTCTACAACGTCGTGCACTACGGGGTCCGCGAATCGGACCACCGGATCGACTTCGATCAGGTCGCCCGGTTGGCCCGCGAGCACAAACCGAAATTGATCGTCGCCGGCGCCAGCGCGTATCCCCGCGAAATCGAGCACCCAAAGTTCGCCGAGATCGCCGCCGACGTCGGGGCCGTCCTGATGGTCGACATGGCCCACTACGCCGGCCTGGTGGCCGCCGGCATCCACGACAACCCGGTCCCAGTGGCCGACTACGTCACCTCGACGTCGCACAAGACGCTTCGCGGCCCGCGGTCCGGATTCATCCTCACCAAGAAGGACAACGCCAGAGCAATCGACCGCACCGTCTTTCCCGGCCTGCAGGGAGGTCCACTGGTCCACATCATCGCCGCCAAGGCCATCTGCTTCTACGAAGCGCTGCAACCGGAATTCAAGACCTATGCGCAGCAAATCGTCGCTAACGCCAAGACGCTGGCCGAGACGCTCACCGCCGGCGGCGTCCAACTCGCCAGCGGCGGCACCGACAACCACCTGATGCTGGCCGACGTCACCACCATCGGTCTGACCGGCAAGATCGCCGAGGAAGCCCTCGACCGGGCCGGCATCACGGTCAACAAGAACATGATCCCCTACGACCAGCGCCGCCCGCTCGACCCCAGCGGCATCCGCATCGGCACCCCGGCCCTAACCACCCGCGGCATGAAAGAAGACGAAATGAAAAGGGTAGGGCAGTGGATTCTCGAAGTCCTCCGCACCCCGGACGAAACATCCGTCACCGAACGCGTCCGACAAGAAATCCGCGAGTTCGCCAAGAACTACCCCGTGCCGGGGATTGGTTGATCCTCTGTTCTTCGACGAACCACGGCGTCTCACTGGTTCAACTGACCGATGGTTCTCTTTGTCAATTCGCGCGTCTCGATCGTGCGTGCCGAGACCGCAACCGCTGTTGTGGGTGGGTGTTGTCGCGTTGACCGCGGGCGTTCCGCCGGATACGGTATTCACATACAGTTCGAGAGAATCAAGATTTATGCGGCAAGACTGGACGCGATGAACGATGTGCTCGCACAACTTGCTTCCGAGCGTCCGATCTTCTACTCCGAGGCGGACCTTCAACACGCACTCGCTTGGGAACTTCACGCCCAAAACCCCACGGCCGACATCCGCCTCGAATACCCAGCCAATCTGAACGGCAACACCGCACACATAGACATCCTCGTTCGCAACGGTCGCTCCGTCACAGCAATCGAACTCAAATACAAAACTGCCGGAACATTCATCGACCAAAACGGCGAAACCTATGCCTTGCGTAACCAAGGCGCTCACGATCAGGGTCGCTACGACTTCATCAAAGATATTGAACGGTTGGAATCGTTTGTTGCGGTCAACACAAGGACGAATGGATGCGCAATATTCATCGCCAACGACGCCGGGTACTGGAATCTGCCACGCAGACCAAACACGGTTGACGCTGACTTCCGCATTCACGATGGCCGGGTTCTCGCCGATTCTCTGTCGTGGTCCGGCAACTTCAAACCAGGAACGGTGACTGGTCGCACCGCACCAATTGTTCTTCGCCATACATACACACTACAATGGCACGAATACTCCGGCTTCGATCACGTGAAACATGGTCGGTTTCGTTACCTCATGGTTCACGTGTCATCCGCAAATGCCGCATAACTTGGTCGTTCGACGAGGAGAGGTTGCTGACATGTCAGAACTGGCGCGAATCACGTTGGATCCTGCGGTGATGGGCGGCAAGCCGTGTATTCGAGGCATCCGCGTGACCGTGGGAACGGTCATTGGTCTTTTGGAGCGAACAGATGATCGATTGGCGGTCGGGTGGCACGCCCTGACGTAAGGAAGGGCGTGGTGAATGGCGGGATTCGACTTCTGTGCCATCATCGCAAACCCACGCCCATCGCGTTGGTTTGGGCGTGCCACCCTACCGCATACACTAACAGCGTCTGGTTCAAGAGAAAAAGAGTTACGCAGTGTGACAGAGAGTGATATCGCAGGTGCGAAAGGAGGACGATATGGGTCTGGTGACCGCAAAGATAGTACTTGGGAACCCGGCAAAGGTGGAGATAGAGCCGATCGAGGTTGACGCCCTCGTCGATTCGGGGGCCGTGCATCTGTGCATCCCCGAGCATGTGCAGATTCAGTTGCAGCTCAATGAGATCGATAGGAAAGAGGTTGTGTTGGCCGATGGTAGTCGCAGGCTGGTGCCGTACGTCGGTCCGATCGAGATTCATTTCAAGAACCGTACGGGCTTTGCCGGAGCCCTGGTCATGGGCGATCAGCCCCTCCTAGGTGCAATTCCGATGGAAGATATGGATCTGGTCATTCTTCCGAAGGATAAGGCTCTGGATGTCAACCCGAGCAACCCAAACATCGCCACTTCGGTTGCGAAGTAGGAGCCGAACTTGGTGGGACGAACAGAAGGACAAATTCGATCTGTTCATCTCGGAAGCTGTACCGATAGAATCGTGGTATGATGGATCCAGCCGATGCGAAGTGGCCAGTGCGCGGCTCAACTTGGTCGTGCGACGGGTGGCTGGGGCTGAGTCCGCGAAGCCCCAGATGTTGCGGTGATCGAGTCACTGGGGCATCGAAGACTCTGCCACCAGCCACCCACTCGAACAGGGGCAGGCGAGCTGCCTCTGGCACCCGGCGCGTCGGCGTCACAGAAAAACCTCGCCCAGCAACCGCTTGGAGCGGTCCAACCGCTGGCTCCGCTGCCCGGCAAACAACGGCCGCCGGTCAAATGTGACCACGGTGAAAAAGAACGTCCCGCCGGGGATCGAGGCGCGTCGGTAGTTTGGCATGAGAGGAGTTTACCAGACACGAACGCTCCCAACAAAGCGGCAGGCGGGAGCCTGTCCTACGTTACTTGTTCCGCGTGGGGTGTCAAATGGCGAAGAAGCAAAAGAAGCATAGAACAAAGGTGGACACGACGTTAACATTGGGTGACGTTGAACTCGACATTCGAAAGGTCTATACGTTTATCTGTGGAGGGAAGTATACACATCCTCGGCAAGCGTTAAGCCTGGCGCGGTGCCGGCTAAACGTAATTCGTGGATTACCGCCGGGCGAAACTGACGAATCAAAGTGAAACGAGGCATTTCCACAGCCGGAGCACGCAATGGGCCTCACGTTCGAGTGGGATGAGAACAAGGCCAAACAGAACCTGAAGAAGCACAGCGTGTCTTTTGAAGAGGCCGGCACGGTTTTCGGCGACCCACTGTCGCGTACAATTGCCGACCCTTTGCATTCGCAAGACGAAGATCGGTTTGTGACACTTGGCGAATCGCATGGGCGTCGCCTGCTCGTTGTCGTGTTTACCGAGCGCGGCGAGAAGATCCGTATCAATCAGTGCCCGGTGCGCAAGCCGCCGTGAGAGGAAAGACTATGAAGAAGGCATCGAGTAAGAAAAGCGATCGCGACATGCTGAAGGAGTATGATTTCAGCCAAGGGGTTCGCGGTAAATATGCCCAACGATACGCCCAAGGAAGCAATGTGGTCGTCCTGCCGCCCGACTTGGCACAAGCATTCCCCACTGCCGAGGCGGTACACGATGCGCTCCGCGGTTTGGTTTCATTGGCACAGAAGGCTGCAACAAAGCCACCCCTCAACGGCTAACAAATCGATGAACCAGACCAGGGTATCTTTCTGGCGATTCAACGGTTTGTGTGTTTTCCAAGTCGCTCGGTTGTTCATTATCTTTCGCTTCGGTTCCGCCCGGCTGGTTATCTCAAACGTTAGCAGGCCGTTGAAAAATCCGTAGTTTCCGGCGACGTCAGATGGCCGCTGTGGTC
>CAZGYE010000129.1:0-14506 GCA_964530165.1 uncultured Planctomycetaceae bacterium | reverse complement strand
TTGGTGCTGGCGATTGCCATCTTCATTGTCGTTCCGTTCGGCGCCTATCGCAGCCTGCTCAGCGAAAAGGACGAGCACACCTTCGAGCTGCTAAGCATCACCACGCTCACGCCTCGGCAAATCGTGTGGGGAAAATTGTTCAGCGCCCTGGTCCAACTGTTTATTTATTACTCGGCCATTGCACCGTTCATCGCTTTTACCTCGCTGCTGGAAGGTTTCGACCTTGCGCAGGTGACGTTTCTGCTGGTGCTGTCGATGCTGTGCTCGCTCGCCGCGTCCATGGTCGCGCTGCTGCTGGCCACCATGGCGAAACAGAAGCAATGGCAGGCCCTGAATTCGTTGGTCTTGCTGGGCGGACTGCTCATGCTGTTGAGTATGTCGCTGACCTGGACCAGCGCGACACTGTCCAGGCCAATTCCCTTCGACGATCCTGACTTCTGGTGGGCCACGGGGTTCTCTCTGGCCGCCGGTGTCTCGTACTTCATCCTGTTTCAGCAAATCATCACGGCCCAACTGACATTCGAATCGGACAATCGCAGTACGGGAATCCGCATCACCGGCTCGGTGCAATTCCTGCTGCTGTGGCTCGGTTTTCTCGGCTACAGTTGGATCACCGGATCGTTGCCAAGCCGCGGCGAAGTGACGGCCATCGCCATCTTCTCAGCAATTCACTGGTCGGTCGTCGGTCTGTTCGTCGCGACCGAAGACAACTTCCTTTCCCGCCGCGTCCGCCGCGGTTTGCCGAAAAGCGTGTTGCTGCGGCTGCTGTTTGCACCGTTCATGCCCGGCGGAAGCCGCGGGTTCTTATACGTCATCGTACATTTAGCGGTCAATTTACTGTTCATCGCCGGTGTGACGACCATCTGGGGCGCCGCTTGGCACGCTCCTGTTTACGGTAGCTGGCATTCGATCCTGCTGTTTGTCACGTGCCTGAGTTGTTACGTCATCATCTATCTCGGAATTGGAACGGCGCTGGGACGCTGGGGACGCCAGGTCTCGAGTGAATGCCGCCCAGCGCACGTACGGGTGATTACGCTTCTGGTTTTTGCGGCGGGTCTGATCGTGCCGTATCTGCCCAGCGTCATGGGTCTGGTGCGGTGGTCCGGCTACACCCTCTTCTACGTCACCAATCCGTTCACGTCGATCTGGGAAGTGGAACGGGGCAGAAGCCACGTCGACGTCATCACAGAGATAGTCGCTGCCGGGGCCCTGCTCGCCATCCTCGTGAATCTGGCGGCGATGCGCCGCGGCGTGACCGAAATCCTCTCTGCCGAGGCCAAATAGAAATCCCAACAGCGTGAGAAACAATCCCGACGTACAACGAGCGCTGAACACGTTTCAGCTCGGCCTGCCACGCATGCCGATCGCCGGTCGATCGGGGGAATTGCTGGGTCGCGGTACGGGCAGCTCGCTCGAGTTTCAGGAGTACCGGGAGTATATGCCGGGCGACGACATCCGCCATCTCGATTGGGCCGCCTATGCGCGGTCCGACACGCTGATGGTGCGGCTATATCGGGAGGAAATCAGTCCGCGGACCGAAATCCTGCTCGACGCCAGCAAGTCGATGACCACCGGCGGCGACGCCAAGCAGCTCGTCGCCAAGCAATTGGCCGCCCTGTTCGCGCTGCTGGCCGGGCAGTTGGGAGGCCGCCCGATACTCCGGCTGCTCGACGACGCGCGGCCCTTGCATTCGCTCGGCATCAACGGGCTGGAAACGCTCGCCAAGTTTCCGCTGGTAGGCGCCACTCCCGTCCCCGAATTGTTCAAGGGAAACCTGGTCCCGTTGAAGAAGCAGTCGGTCCGAATCATCATCAGCGATTTTCTGTTCCCTCACGATCCAGGCTCGTTCATCCGTCGGTTGGCGGCCGGCGCCAGTGCATTGTGGATGATCCAATTGCTCAGCTCTTTTGAGGCCGATCCGAAACCGCTGGGCGGACGTCGGCTCATCGACATCGAAACCACCAGCGAAGCCGACCTGCTCATCGACCGCAAGACCGTGGCCGGTTATTTGGAACGGCTCGGCCGGCTGCAGGAATCGCTCGCCCGCAACTGCCGCCGCGTCCACGCGCCGTTTGTCACGCTCGTCGCAGACCGCGGCCTGCCAACACTCTGCCGAGACGAACTGTGTGCCGCCGGTCTCTTGCGGGTTGCATGAAGCACAGAGGAATTTGTAACCACTGATGAACACGGATAAACACAGATTCGCAGAAGTTCTCGTGGTCAACCTCCTGAAGTCTTTAGCGAAATGGGCGAGCGGGGGGCGTCAGCCCCCTGATTGTCAGAACAGCCGGCTCACGCCGGCCGCTCGCCGTTTCTCTTGCCCGACGCTTTTGAAAATCTGTGTTTATCTGTGTCCATCTGTGGTTGCTTCATCCGGACTCAGAACCAGTGTACTTCGCTAACCCTTGGGGATTGCTCGGCCTGCTGGCGTTGCCGGCGGTCATCGCCATTCACCTCTACCACCAGCGGTTTCCGCCGCTGGTCGTGGCCGGTACGCACTTGTGGGGGGCCGAAACCGAAGTTCGGGCCGCCGGCCGGCGCCGTGAGCGGTTGCCGATCACCGCGTCGCTTCTTCTGGAACTGCTGGCAGCGCTGCTGCTGACGCTTGTGCTCAGTCAACCGCGTTTCGGAAATGTCGGTCAGGTGACGCACCTGGTCGTGGTGTTGGACAACTCGGCGTCGATGATGGGCACGCCGGCTGGTGAGCCGTCGTTTCGCGACGCAGCCGTCAGTGAGCTCCAGCAGCGCGTCGAACGCTTGCAGCGCCGCAGCGTGGTGACGTTGATTCTCACCGGACGCCGTCCGGTGATGCTGGCCGGTCCTGCAGCGGCGTGGACGGAAGCCAAACCGCTTCTGGCCGAGTGGCAGCCGCGTTCCACGAAACACGAGTTCCAGCCGGCCTGGGATTTGGCTGCCCAACTGGCCGAGGGGACAGGCCGGTTGTTGTTTCTGACGAATCGCGTGCCGCCTAAGACAGTTCAGACGCCAAAAGAAATGGAGGTCTTTTCCGTCGGCCGTCAGCTCGACAACATTGCGATCACGGCCGCCCGCTGGACGTTCGACTCGACGGAGAATAAGGGTCGCCTCTTCCTGCGAATCAGTAATTTCGGCCGGCGGGAGGTCGACGTTGCCGTCCACGGCAGGGCGAAACAGCGACCGGTCCTCGACAGACGGATCACCATTCCTGCAGGCGGCGAAATCCCGCTGGAAGCCGACGTACCCGGCGGGCTGGGCCGATTAACCATCGAGGTCCAAGCGCCGGGCGATGGGCTGGCCATCGACAATTCGGTGACGCTCATCGAGCCGAGTGTCCGCATGGTGTCGGTGGCGCTCACCTTGCCGAAGGACGAAGCGGCTCTGCGTCCGACCGAACGCGTGCTCTCAGCCATCCCGGACCTACAACTGGCCGCAACCGAATCGGCGCAACTCCTGATCGGACCGGCCGGCGTGCTGCCTCCTTCCCGCCGCGACCTGTGGTGGTTGGGAATCGGACCGCTCGACCGAGCCTCCGACGCCCGCAAACAGGCGAAAGACTTGCTCGGACCCTTCCTGCTCGAAAAGCGGAACCCGCTGTTGGAAGAAGTGGTGCTCGGCGGCGTGGTTTGGGGCGGCGTGCAGCCGGTCGATCTCGATGTCTCGCCGCTGATCAGCGCCGGCACGTATCCTCTTTTGGCCCGGCTGGGCGGCACGCAAACCACAGCCTATGTCATGAACATCGACTTCGCCCGCAGCAACTTGAGCGAAAGTCCCGACTGGCCCATCCTGCTGGGCAACCTGGTCGAGCTGCGCCGCGATAACCTGCCGGGCCTCAGGCGCTGGAACTACCGCCTGAACGAAGAGATCCGCTTCCGATTGTTCGAGGGGACTGACGACCCGTCGGCGGATTCTTCCGCTGATCTCGTCTTGGTACACGGCGGAAAGACTCGCCCGCTGGCTCGCACGCCGATCGTCGAAATCCCCCCGCTGGACGACACCGGCGTCTACGAGGTCCGCGACGGCAACCGGTCGGTCGGCCGATTTGCAGTCAACTTCTTCGACCCTGAAGAATCGCAACTGACAACCCTTGCCCCCGGGACGCGCCAACCGGCGGTTGAGGTGGACGCGGCCACCTTCGCCTTGGACAATCCCTACTCCTGGCTGATTATGTTGGGGATTATGCTGATTCTCGTCGTGATGTTTGCAGATTGGTTCGTGTTGAAGCCGAAAGTGACTCCATGATCCAATTCCAATATCCCGAATTCTTTCTGCTGGCGATTCCGCTCTGGTTCGCGTTCCGGCGGTGGGGACGTGCGGCCGGGATGACGGGGTGGCTGCGCGCCGCGATTCTTGTCGTCCTGCTTTTGACGTTGACCGGGCCGGAATGGAACCTGGGCGGCAAGGGGATCGACATCATTATTGTGGCCGACCGTTCTCGGTCGATGCCGGCTGCCGCGCATGCGAGCATTCGGGAACTCATTCAGAACGTGGAGACGAACCGCGGCTCCGGCGATCGCGTTGCCGTCGTCACGTTTGGCAGCCGCGCGCAGGTCGAGCACGTGCTCTCGAACGAAATACTGCTGGGAGACTACGCGCAGGAGATCCTACCCGACGGCAGCGATTTGAACGAGGCGATCCGCGTTGCGTTGAACCTCGTCGACCGGAACCGTCCGGCCCGGATTCTGGTCTTCTCCGATGGGGAAGCCAATGGTGCGTCGCCCTTGTCGTCTGCGCGGCGAGCGAGGGAGGACGGGGTGCCGATCGATTTCCGTCTCTTCGAACGGGTGCGGATCGGTGACGCGGCGGTTGAGTCGATTCTGCTGCCTCAGACCGTCTCGCCGCGCGAGCCGTTTCAGTTCTCCGCCTGGATTTACGCCGACAAAGACACGCACGGCACAGTCCGTGTGCGCCGCAACGGCCAAGAGATTGCCCGCCGGGAAACCGACCTGAATTCGGGTATGAACCGTCTGTTGTTCCGCGACCTGCTCGACGACGGCGGGTTCTTCAACTACACCGTCCAATTGAACGTGCCGGGTGATCCACTGCTGGAGAACAACCGCGGCGCCGGCGTGGTTCGCGTCGACGCCGGTCCGCGGCTGTTGGTCCTCTCGGCCGACGGGGCCGCAGGAAATCTGGTACGAGCGCTCCAGGCCGCCCGCATCCCGGTCGAGGTGGCCGCTGCGAAAAAGCATCCGCTCACACAGGATTCGCTCGACGAATTCCGGGCGGTGATTCTGGAAAACGTCCCAGCTCGCGATTTGGGTCGGCTGAAGATGGAGCGCCTGGCGCAATTCGCCGAGGACCTGGGCGGCGGTCTGATGCTCACCGGCGGGGAACGCAGCTTCGGCACCGGAGGGTATTTCAAAAGCCCGCTCGATGACGTGCTGCCCGTCTCGATGGAGATGCGCGAAGAACACCGCAAAACCCGGTTAGCGCTGGCGATTGCGTTGGATCGCTCCGGAAGCATGACTGCACCGGTCTCCGGCGGCAAGACGAAAATGGACCTGGCGAATCTGGGCACGGCCGAATGTATCCGGCTGCTCTCTGCGGGGGACAGCGTCGCGGTGATCGCCGTCGACAGCTCGCCGCACGTCATTCAAGATCTGACTCCGGTCGACGATCCGGAAGCGATCGCCTCGCGGGTCCGCAAGATTCAGAGCATGGGCGGCGGCATTTTCGTCTACGAAGCCCTGGTCGCGGCCGGCAAGCAGGTCTCCCGCGCCGAACAGTCCACTAAGCACATCATCCTCTTCTCCGATGCGGCCGACAGTGAAGAACCGGGCGGCTACAAAACGCTGCTCGGTCAATTCGAAGCAGCGGGCATTACGGTCAGCGTGATCGGCCTGGGTACGAAAAGTGACGTTGATGCGAAACTGCTCGAAGACGTTGCCAAGCGTGGCGGGGGGAACATCATGTTCACCGACGACGCCCAGGAACTCCCCCGGCTGTTCACAGAAGACACCATGAGCGTTGCCCGCAGCACGTTCATCAAGAAAGAGGACCTCGATTTGCCCGCGATTCCGGGCAGACTATTGCCCGACGCGCGGCTGATGGGCGACCTGGGCAGCGGCAGCTTCCCATCCGTCGATGGTTACAACCTGAGCTACCTCAAACCGGACGCGACGGCGGCAGTCATCTCCAAAGACGAATACCAGGCGCCGTGGTCGGCGTTCTGGCATCGCGGGCTGGGCCGCGTGGCCGCTTTGACGCTGGAAGTCGACGGGCAGTATTCCGGCCCGTTCGGCCGCTGGGACGGCTACGAAGACTTCCTGATCACCCACGCCCGCTGGCTGCTGGGAGGCGACGACCCGAACGAGGTGTTCGTCGCGGTCCGGCGAGACGGACAGGACGCGCTGGTGACCGTCGAGCTCGATCCCCAACGGCCGATTCAAGACCGTTCCGAACCACCGACACTCGTCGTCGTGCCGCCGGGCGCCGAGCGCGAAGCGGTTCTGGAACCCGATTTCGTCTGGACCGGTCCGCACACACTCGAGGCCCGGTTTCCGCTGGACCGCACCGGCACGTTTCGCACGCTGGTAAGAACCGGCCGGCGGGAGTTCACTCGCGGCCCGGCCGTGACGCTCCCCTATTCTCCCGAGTACGTCCCCCGAGTCGGACTGCCAACCGGAAAGAAACTGTTGGCATCGATGGGCGAACTGACCGGCGGCAAAGCGCGCACCGATGTCTTGGAGGTCCTTGCCGATCCACCCCGCTCGGCCCGCACGCTGCCGCTGTTGCCGCTGCTGTTGATCCTGGGCGTCTGTCTGCTACTGCTGGAAATCGCCGGCCGACGCTTGTCGCTGTGGGAACGCGCCCGCGAGTCCGCCATGCCATCCCTCGCCCAAATCGCCAAGCCCGCCGGTTGGCTGCCGAAGTGGAAGCTGAGACTGCCCGCTCGAAAAAAGAGACCGGCACCGACGGCAACCGCAGCGACGAGTGAAACCGAGACGCCTCAACCGGCCACAGAGGAAAGGAAAGAACCGCAGTCCGGCCCGTCCACCTCGACGATTTTCGAACAAGCGAAGCGGCGGGCCAAGCGGCGATTGAAATGAGCACCGCGTCCGAGCAGCGCGATGTGCCGTGCGATTTTTCGAGAGTGGATGTACACTGACTGGAAATGAGTTCGCGGCGATGTCACTCGGTGGAGACCAATGGCCCAAAGGAAATCGACGATCAAACGCGGCAACCTGCGAATTGGAAACCAATGGAGCGCCATCACGATCATCGCGCGTTCACAGACTCACCCGCTCAAAGCGGTCTGCGAGCTGGTGGAGAATGCGATCGATGCACACGCCGGCGACGTGCATCTGGTGCGACGGAAGAAACGCGGACAGATGTTGCTGGAAGTGTGGGACGACGGGGATGGCGTGGTCTTGAACGATGACGGGAAACCCGATTTCAACCGGATCGCCACGCACGTTTGCGATTCGATGAAGCGGCACCTGGGTGGAAAGGAACGGGATGGTGTTCACGGCGAACTCGGCATCGGCTTGTTGAGCCACACTGACGACTGACCTTGAGTCCGGGGATTACCTGGTCGTGGCGTATCTGGAGGATGGGAGGTTCCACGAAGTGTATCGGCGTGATGCAGAGCAGTGGAACAGGATCCTACCGGAGCTTGGCTTTCGGATGGTCCGCAGTGCCAAGCCCCGGCTGCGACCGGAAGACTTTGAAATCGTCCTCCCCAAAGAATGATCGGATCTAGCGAGTTTGACAGACCTTGTCTTTGCTGGTCAGGATCGGGAATTGCCGCTGACGAGTCACCAGCCGTGCGGCAAACACGCCTGTCCCCTCCGTATTACAAACGATGGAATCAAGCAGCATCTTTGCGGACCTTTGCGCCTTTGCGTCTTTGCGTCAAAACAGACCGCCTTCCGATGATCGGATCCATCTCCGTGTCTCCGTGGTTCAATGAAATGGCGATCGAAATCCGATCGGAATCGGAGCCGGCGGTTTCGTGACGCTTGATTCCGTTGTGGGACACGAGGGGGTTTTGGGTTGGGGAAGATTCGGTCCTGGGCTTGCGTGGGCTGGACTTCGACGATTATCCTTTGCCGGAGGCAATGATGAAAGAACGAATCGCCGTCAACCCGCAGATCCATTTCGGCAAGCCTTGTGTGGCAGGGCGACACAATCCTTAACGTTAGGGGAGGCGCACCGTGGGCATCAGATCAATTCGCCGGCGGGCTATAGACGGCGAGATTCTTGTGGGAACGTGGTTGGTTCTCGGTTCCAGCCTGACTGCCGAGATCGCCGGCAACTCGGGCTTCGATTGGGTCGTGCTCGACATGGAACACGGCATGGGCGGAAGCGACAGCCTGCTGTTGCAGCTCCAGGCTCTCTCGGGCACACCGGCGTCGCCCATCGTGCGGGTCGCTCAGAACGACCCGGTGCTGATTAAGCGTGCGTTGGACCTCGGGCCGGCCGGCATTATGGCGCCGATGATCAGCAACGCCGAGGACGCCCAGCGAGTGGTGCAGGCGATGCGCTATCCGCCAGCGGGGATCCGCGGCGTCACTCCCTTTACGCGGCCGGCCGACTTCGGCCGGGAGTTCAAGGCGTACTTCGCTACGGCCAACGACGACTTGATCTGCCTGGTGCAAATCGAAACCGAACAGGCCGTGGAAAACGCCGAGGAGATCGCCGCCGTCGACGGTGTAGACGTGTTGTTCATCGGGCCGCTCGATCTGACCGTCGGCCTGGGCATCATGAAACAGTTCGACCATCCCAAGTACCGTGCCGCGGTGGAGAAGATCGTTTCCGCCTGCCGCAAGGCCGGCAAGGCGGCCGGCATCATCCTGCTGGACGTCGAGGCGCCCCAAGAAACGGTGGCCGACGGATTCACCTTTATCGGCCGGGCGTCCGACGGCAGCGTCTTGGCCGCCGCGCTCAGCGAGCTGGTCGAGCCGTTTGGGAAGCTCAAGTCAGATTCGAAGTCATCATAAGTCTGCTCGACATCCAATGGTGCCATTGAACGGTGCGCGTGGCAACCGATGCCGTCTTGTGTCTCGCCGGGCTTCAGGTGGATGAGAGAGCGCACATGGCCAACAAAGAGTGGATTCAGCGAGTTCTCGACCATGACGACGCAGCGCCCGTGCCGTACAACGTGCCGTTGTCGCCGGTTCCCCGCCGGTTGCTGGATGAGTATTACGGCACCGACGACGTCGAAGAGCACCTCGATCTGCCGATCCGCATGGCGGGCACACAGTCCATCAAGCCGTTGTATGCTTCACCCAAGGAGTTTGGCGAGACGGCGACCGACGAGTTCGGCGTGGTGTGGACCACGAACGAAATCGATCGGGGCGTACCCGTCGGTCCCTGCTTGACGGAACCGGACTTCGGCGATTACACGTTTCCCGACCCTGCCGCCGAGTATCGCTTCGCACACCTCGACGGCTGGTGCCGGCAGAACGCTCAACACTACACCATCGTCTGGATCGGCGACCTTTGGGAGCGGGCGACCTTCATGTGCAGCATGGAGCGGCTGTTGCTTTACGTCGCGGTGGAACCGGATTTCGTTGATTCGCTGCTCGAACGAATCGCCGACTATATCTTAGGCACGATGAACATGCTCTTCGAGCGGTTCGAGTTCGACGGCGTGGCCCTCAGCGACGATTACGGCTCGCAGAAGTCGCTGTTGATGAGCCCGGCCGCGTGGCGGCGGTTCGTCAAGCCGCATGTGGCCGAGATCCTCTCCAAGGCCAAGTCGGCCGGAAGGACGACGTTTTTGCACTCCTGCGGAAACGTGAGGGCCGTGGTTCCCGATCTGGTCGAGCTGGGGTTGGACATCCTGCATCCCATCCAACCGGAGGCGATGGACATCGTCGAGCTGAAACGCGAGTTCGGTGACGACTTGACGTTCTGCGGCGGGCTGGGCACGCAGGATTTGCTGGTTAACGGCAGCCCTGCGGAAGTGCGTGATGAAGTTTGCCGGCTCAAAGAGACCATGGGCCGCGGCGGCGGTTACATTCTCGAACCGGGCATCACCATCCAGGCCGACGTCCCGCTGGAAAACATTCTCGCCATGATCGAGAGTCTCCATGAGATCGCCTGAAGGGGAAGAGCGACCTTTTTCGGGTGACTCCGAGTTGGATGCGCGGAGTCTCGATCGGGGTCCTTGGTACCGGGGCATCACGCGGTATCAATGGCTGGTGCTGGTGGTCGCGTCGCTTGGCTGGATTTTCGACGTGTTCGAGGGACAGCTCTTCGTGGCCAGCATGAAGGAGGCGATGCCGGCCCTCTTGCCGCCGGCCTATCGTCATCTCGATCTCCTGGCGCGCGCCCCCTACGAAGCCTTCTACAACAAGATCACCTTCGGCGCGTTTCTGCTCGGCGGTGCTCTGGGCGGCGTTGCCTTCGGCGTCATCAGCGACCGCCTGGGACGCAAGAGAACGTTGACGTACACCATCGTGATGTACTCGATGTTCACCTTTGTTTCCGCCTTCTCGCAAATCTGGTGGCACATGGCGATCTGCCGATTTCTGGTAGCGCTTGGCGTGGGCGGTGAATGGGCGGTCGGCAGCGCCTTGGTGGCGGAGGTCTTCCCAAAGCGGGCCCGCGCCTGGTCTTTGGCCATTTTTCAGGCGTCCAGCCTCTTCGGCGCTTATCTGGCCGTCGCAGTCGGCACATTCATCATCGGCAACCCGGCATTTCAGTCGGAGACCTACCCCACTTTGCCCTGGCGTTTGGGGTTCCTGGTGGGCGTGTTTCCGGCGCTGCTGATCATCTGGGTCCGAAGGAGCTTGCACGAGCCGGAGAACTGGAAGCAGGCCCGGGAGACGGCGGTGGAGGACCTCGGCAAGAAACTGGGCAGCCTCCCCGACTTGTTCACGCGCGAGCGGATCCGCGACACGCTGGTCGGCGTGGGACTGGCCGGCGTCGGATTGGCGACGTGTTGGGGAATCTACGTCTACGGCAAAGATCTGCTGCGACAGGAGGTCGAGATGCGCTATTTGACGGCGTTTCCTGAGGCGACCGGTTCCGAGACCGGAGGCCAAGAAGTCGAGCAGCTCCTCGATCGTGTCAAGAGCGCGCTGCTTGAGCACAACGCTGAGGAAATCGATCCTGCGCAGTTAGAGCAGGTACTCAGCATCAGTAGGACCACGTTGCTGACGCGAGGATACGGCCGGCTGCGGGTGGAACTGTTCGCACAGCATGACGAGCAACGCTGGAAAGAAATCTGTACGCTGGTTGTCAGCCAAACCAGGACCCAGATCCTCAAGCCACACTTCCCGAGCATCAAAGGCTGGGAGATGTTCGGTATGCTCTTGGTGGTCACCGGCGGCGCGCTGGGGCTATTGTGCTTCGCGCCGTTGTGCGAGTGGCTCGGCCGGCGCGGGGCGTTCTTCTTTTTCCAGATTGGCGGGCTGATCGGCACGCTGGTCACCTTCCAATACGTTTCCGGCGTCGGCGTACTGGTTGCCACGCTACCGATTTTTGGATTCTTGACCCTTGGTATGCTCGGCGGTGCCTCCATTTACTTTCCAGAGTTGTACCCCACTCGCTTGCGCAGCACCGGTGCGGGGTTTTGCTTCAACGTCGGCCGAATGCTCGCCGCCCCGATTCTGTTCATCAGCGGCTGGATGCAACGCGACTGGGGCCTTTCGCTGGAGGATTCCGCCTCTTGGTTCAGCCTGCTGTTTGTGGGCGGGGCGTTCTTGCTGTTGTTCGCCCGTGAAACCAAAGGCCAGGATCTGCCGGAATAGTGAGCACATGGAGCCGAGGAAATCACTTTCTCAAGATGGCAGTTGTCATTCCAACGATTCGAGCCGCTCGAGCACGTCTTTGATCAATAGTGCGGATTTGTAAAGGATGGCGCTCTCCGCTAGTTCGGGGAGCTGTTGGCCGGCCGACTGGCTGGCGGCGAGTAGGATTTGCTCCTCGGCGAAGGTGCGCAGCGTCTGGAGTTTGGCCTGCAGGTACTCCGGCGTCCAGAAGCCGACGATCTCCATCAGCACGGTGCGGCCGTCGTCGTGTCGGAACACAAAATCAGGGACAAACACTTTCTGTCCGCTGTGCAGAATTTCGCCTTCGCGGTCCAAGCGCCAGCCCGCGCGTTTTTCCGTTCCCCACTTTTGGGCGAACGCTGCTTCCACGTGCGAATCGAACACTTCGGGCGCCGGCAGGTGGCTGTGAAGGCCGTCGTCCGATGAGAGGTCCAGCCCGGCACTGAAGCCCCGCCGACCGGCCCGAATGACCGCGTGCATTCTCCAGTTGCGGCAGGCGATCAAGGCCGGCAGGAACCGGGCCATGGCCGCGCCGTAACGGCGGGTCTCACGCAGCAGCGAGGCCGGCCCATCGAAACGAATTCGGTAGCTCCCCTGGCCGGTTCGCACAATGCCGTGCATCAGCCCGGCCAGCTTGGCGTAACGCAGGATCGTCTTGAAATCTTCCTGGGCCCAGACGGTCATGGAGACGGCCCGAAACAAGGCCGCCTGGACCTGGGCGACGTTGTAGCGGGCCAACAGGGCTTCTCCCTCGGAATAGCCGTCGAAGCGGGCCAGCCGGTGAAACTCCATCACGTCGGCAAACAGATCCCGGTCGATCTCGTTCCAGGGACGCCCCAATCTCGCGGCGACGTCGGCTTTGACTTTGGCTTCCTCGTGCTCGAAGAGCCGGTTCGCCTGGCGGACCAGCGGGTGCATTGCCGCCGCCATGCGGAACACGGATTGCCTCAGCGCGGCAGCTCGGCCGCGCGGATCACGGTGGTAGACGGCCGCGTCGTCCAACAGCTTCGCGAAAGCGTCGATTCGCCGTCTGGAGCAGTCCGGCTCCTCGGCGAACACCGCCCGGATCGAGCGATGCAACTCCCGCCGCGTCCGGCCGACGCCGGAGCGATAGACGTCCAACATGCGCTCAGCGTACGCCCGGTACTGCCGATGCAACTGCCGGCTGAGCCGGTCGGGCAGTATCCGCCCCGTCGTGAAGTCATAATCGGCGATGGCGAGTTCTTTGGTAAGCATCGCTTTTTCTCCGTCGCCGGGAGCGGCGTTCCTCGTTTGTTCCCGCGGTGACGATTTCGTACAGCACGGCTCGCGCGTTTCCCGACTTGCGGAGGATGCGTCCGAGACGCTGTTTCGCCTGCCGGCTGGAACCCATGCCACCAATCACGACGGCCACCTTGACTTCCGGAAGATCAATGCCTTCGTCGAGCACCTGGTTGGCCGCCAGGGCGGGATAGACGCCGGCCTCCAGGCCCTGCAGGATTTCCAGCCGCTCCTTCTTGCGGCAATGATTCAGCAAACAGGGAACCAGGAACCGCCGCGAGACGTCGCGGGCCATGGCGTTCGATCCGGTAAACACCAGGCACGGCTCTCCGGCGTGTAAACGGAACAGGTCCTCCAGCACGCGGAGTTTCTCCTCGGCCCGATCCTCGATGGACTTCTTCGCGAAGTACGCCGCGAGTGCGCGTCGCGCTTCGGGCGTCCGTCCGGTTTCTGCGCAGAGGTCCTCCCAGCGAAAGTCGGGTTCCTGCCGGCGTCGTTCGAGCATGTATCCCCGCACCTCTTCGGAGAGCTGGTCGTAGCGAGCTTGCTCGTCGTCGGAGAGATGGATGGGAATCCGGATCACCTCGTAATCGGCCAGCGTTTGACCCTTGACTGCCGAAATCGGCAGCTCGTAAGCGACCGGGCCGATCAACCAATCCAGTTCCGCGTGGCGGCCGTCGGCACGCTCCAGTGTGGCGGTCAATCCCATCCGCATCGGCGAGGCACACATCCGGGCCGCGTCGCTGCGGACCGGGCCCGGCAAGTGATGGCACTCGTCGAAGACGATCAAACCGAACCGGTTGCCCAGCCGATCCATGTGGATGCAGGCACTCTCGTAAGTGGTGACCGAAACGGGCGCGACGCGAAACACGTTGTCGCCGATGATGCCCGCGTCGTAACCGAGACTCTCGGCGATTCGCCGGTGCCATTGATACATCAGGTCCCGCACCGGCGCGACGACCAGCGTACCCACGGCCATCTCGGCCATCACCGACAGCGCAACCTCGGTCTTGCCGGTCCCGGTCGGCATGACGATCGACGCCCGGCAAGTCTTCTTCCAGGCCGTCACTGCCGCCTGCTGCTCCCGACGGAGTTTGTGAATCCGCACCTCCGGCCAGCGCACCGGATGCCAGTCGACGACACTGTCTTCGACTTCAACCTGGCCGCGAGCGATCTGCTCTCGAAGGGCCTCATAGAACACGGCGTCGCACCGCCAGGCGCTCACGCGCCGGTCCCAGCTCCAGGGCACGTCGCCGAAGACACGCGAGATGTGCTGGCGAGACATCCCTTCCAACACAAGCGTGCCGCCTGAAAAGGAAAGTTTCGCCATGGATCGAACAACAGGAACAGACACGCTGATGCTTCGATTCGGTTCATCCAAACACGGAGTCACGGAGAATGCCACTTTCCCTCCGTGACCGACAACAAAGCATTATAACCAACACGCAGTTACTATAGGTCAGAGGGGTAGGTCAGGGCTCGCCCTGACGAAACGAATTGTCAAACCGCCACGGATTGGATTCCATCAGGTAGAGTCAAGATGT
>CAZGYE010000128.1:0-14558 GCA_964530165.1 uncultured Planctomycetaceae bacterium | reverse complement strand
AGTAGATGTCGAAGGCGATCTCGGTCGGGTGCACTTCCAGCGCGAACTTGACGCCACATTCTTGGAACACGTCGAGAATCGGATTCCAGCGCTCAGCCAACAGTTGGAAGCCGGCGTCGATCATTTTCCGCGGCGTCGGCGGGAAGTCGTAAACCAGATGCCAAATGCTCGAACCGGTAAACCCGTTGACGACGCCGACTTCCAGCTTCTGAGCGGCCCGGGCCGTGTTCTTCATCTCCCTAATAGCCCGCTCGTTGACGCCGGCCGGATCACCGTCGCCCCAAACGTATTCGGGCAGAATCGTCTGATGCCGGGCGTCGATGTTGTCCAGCACGGCCTGTCCGACCAGGTGGTTCGAGATGGCGAACAACTGCAGGTCGTGTTTTTCCAGCAGATCGCGTTTGCGGGCGCAATAGGTATCGTCGGAGAGTGCCTTGTCGACCGCGAAGTGGTCCCCCCAACAGGCCAGCTCCAGCCCGTCGTAGCCGAAGTCGTGCGCCTTCTTACAGAGTTCCTCCAACTTCAGATCGGCCCACTGGCCGGTGAACAACGTTACGGGGCGTGCCATGGCGAAGGTCCTTTCACGTCACGGATGTGGTCTCTCAGGCGATGAACACTACGCTGCGGCATCGCGAGCCAACAGAGTAAGGCGGCGGGAATTGAAAGTCAACAATCGGAAGTCACAGGGCCTGGAATCGTCATCCACTGGTCGGTGTGCTCTTGGAGAACTCTCCGCTGCCTTCACCATCGATCGTTACATTCAATTCCCGCAGGACATCGTCGATGGAATTGGCGATTCCGAACCGCCCGCCCAGGCTGCCGGCAAACAGCAGACCAACCGGGTGATTGCCGTCCTTGGTGACCAACAGCGAACCGGAATCTCCCGACTTGATAAAACCGGACCGCGTTCCCATGACCACCAGCTGATCGACAAACCGCGCAATGCCGGCGGAATACCGGACGTTAACCGTCGCATTGACGCCGATCACAAAGCCCTCGGTCAGCGCCGTCGTCCGGCCGTACTTCTGAACCCGCTGCAGGATCGTCGGCGAGACGGTCTGCGAGCTCGGCGTGCCGTATCCGTCCTCCGGGGTCGCGTTCCCCAGCGCATCCTCGCGGATTTCCGCAATTGCCGCGTCGACCCGGTTCACTCCGCCGTTGAGGTCGATCTCCACGAAAGCAGACAGATCGGCGATGATGTCGGACGGACCGATCTGACAGCCGGTGTCCGCGCGTCCCGGCTGCAGAATGTCATCGCCGATGTTGGCGTTGTTCTGCAGCGCATACACGTGATTGTTACTCAAGGCGTAGCGTTTCCCGTCGGAACCCCGCACCCGGCAGGCGATGGTGCCCGACGAACACCGGCCGCTGTTACCGGTCGAAACGCCGATCGGCACGGGCCGGTTGAGACGGTCGGTGGGACTAACGACTCCCGGAAGGGGTTCCGAATCGCTGCGCGGAGGTTCGGTGGCCGGTCCGGCGAAGAATTTTTGCCGGGCGAACAGCCTTCCAGTCACCTGAACCTTGACCAGCACGCCGTCGACCGTCTTGGGGATCCCGGCAATCCTTGCTTGTTCGGCAAACACCATAACCACGGGTCGGCCTTTTGCATCGACTCCGGTCGCTGTTCCGACGACGCCTTTCTTTTGCAGCAGGCGATCGGTCCATCGGTCCTGGATTTGCATCACGCGTCGAAGGGCCTCGGCGCTGGGCCGTTTCACCTTCTCTGTTTTCGCGCCCGATCTCCGGCGATGATGTTCTGCGGCCCGGCGGATGACACGGAAGTCCAGCTTGAACCGGCGACGGTCCCGCAGACTCAAACGTTTTGCCGAGGTGAAGAGGACCTTTCGCGGTTTCGCCTCTTTCTCAGGGGCCAGCTCTTTGCCGTCCGGAACGATCTCGAAAAAGGGCGTCCCCTGATCCAGTTTGCCGTCGGCATTCTTGACCCGCAGCCCGTCAAGGCCCGTGCCCTGAATTACCAGCAGGAGTGGTCCCAGGATGGTCTCCTTGGACGTGTTGGCAACCTTCGCCTCGACATGGTAGATGTTTCTCCCCGATCCGCGCAGCATTGGCGGCAACTTGACTTCGACCTTCTCCGTCAAATCCTCTTCGCCGGCGTCCCGCTTCTCGGCAGCATCATGCTGCCATGCAAACAGCGAGGTGCACAAGCCGATCACGACGACTGAGAAGGGCACGACAGACCAGCGGGTTGGCAGCGTATGGAAGCGCATCGAAAGAGCTCCTTGAGCGTTTTCTGCTGCGTTGAAATTCAGCGATTTCGCTCAACCGAAATGAACGAACGACCTGACCCGCTACTACCTTGATACTGTTTTGCCCCTCAGAAGTCAACGAAACTCTTGTCGGCGGCGGAGGTTGCCGCCCCGGAACAGCACCCGTGGCAGGCCGGAATCAATCCGGCTTCTTCTCCGGCGATTTCTTTTCCGCCGGCTTCTCTTCTGCCGGCGGCTTGACCACGACCAGTTTGTGGTTCTTCTCGTCATATTGATATTTCATCTTACCGGGCAGCACCGGCAAGCGGACAGGGGCCTTCTTGTTCTTGATGATCTGCGACATGAACTCCTCGTAAGTTGGATACCGATTGTTCTGGATCTCGAAAAACTGAAGCTGTCTGTCGATGCTCAGTTTCGCGATTTGCTCGGTCATCGGCCCGTAAGCTTCCAGCGGACCGGTAATCGGGTTGGTGATCTCGACCTTCGAATCACTCACCTCCAGCCCCGCAGCCGGATCGTATTTGCCGACATCCTGCGTCGTCTGGCCCATGATGCTTTTCGGTTGCTTCTTGGCCTGCTTCGGCGGGGCCTTCTTGACGGGCGCGGGAACCGTTCGCATGCAGCCGCCGAAGAGCAGCACACCGAAACCGATGGAGAAGACCATTCTTATCATCCGCTCATCTCCTTTTGCCGTTATAGTTGGTTCCATTCTAACATCGGGGTACAATTTGCACGAATCATCCGAACTCAGGAGCAGCAACCGATGCCGATTATCCCGCAAATTGCCGAACTTCATGATGAGTTGACCGTTTGGCGGCGTGCTCTGCACGCGCATCCACAGACGGCGTTCGAGGAGACCTACGCCTCCGATTTCATTGCCGCTCAATTGCAGGAATTCGGACTCAAGGTTCGCCGCGGCTTGGCCCAAACCGGCGTAGTCGGCACGCTGGAAGGCGCAAAGACGGCGAGTGGAAAACTCTCGGCGATCGGCTTGCGGGCCGACATCGACGCCCTCGACATCGAGGAGCAAAACGATTTCTCCCACAAGTCGCAGTATCCCGGCAAGATGCACGCCTGCGGACACGACGGTCACACCGCCATGCTGCTCGGCGCCGTGAAGTATCTGGCCGGGACACGGAATTTTTCTGGAACGGCCCACTTCATCTTCCAACCGGCTGAGGAGAACGAAGGGGGCGGCCGCGTAATGGTCGAAGAAGGTCTCTTCGACGAATTTCCCGTCGACGCCGTGTTCGGAATGCACAACTGGCCCGGTATGCCGGCGGGGGAATTTGCCGTTGCACCCGGGCCGCTGATGGCGGCCTTCGACGTCTTTGAAATCACGATCTGCGGCACGGGCGCTCACGGCGCCATGCCGCACCAGGGGATCGATCCGATCGTCGTCGCTTCCCACGTCGTCACGGCCCTGCAAACGATTGCCAGTCGAAACACGGACCCGGCGGAACAAGTTGTCGTCACGGTGACGCAAATCCATGCCGGCGACACCTGGAACGTCATTCCCTCTTCGGCTACACTGCGGGGTACGGTGCGCACCTTCCACGAATCCGTGCAGGACATGGTCGAAGCGAAGATGCAGCAAATCGTCAGCGGCGTGTGTGACGCGCTGGGAGCGACATGGGAGTTGCGTTACGAGCGGCGATATCCCGCCACAATCAACACCGAACAGGAAAGCCAGTGGTCGGCGGAAGTCGCCGGCGCCATGGTCGGCCCGGAGAACGTCGTCTGCAACCCCGCCCCCTGCATGGGTTCGGAAGATTTCGCCTTCATGCTCAAAGAGCGTCCCGGCTGTTATGTTTGGATTGGCAACGGGGCCGACAGCGCAGGCGTGCACAACCCCCGGTACGATTTCAACGATGAGATTCTGCCCATCGGCGCAAGCTACTGGACTCGATTGGTGGAGACGCTGTTGTGATTCGGTCCCACCCTATGCGGACCTTTTGGCGAGCCGGTTTGGACTTCGTTTATCCGCGTCTCTGCCCGCTGTGCGGCCGCGAGGGAGCTGACATTCGCGAATCTCCCGGTGCGGGTCCGCAGTTGTGTGACCCGTGCTGTAAGGATCTGCTTCCGGAGATCGATGATTGGTGTCTTCGCTGCGGTGCACCGGTCGGGCCGCATCTGAACACGACGGGTGGGTGTGCGCATTGCCGACGAGACCGCTTCGTGTTTGAGACGGTGCTGCGGTTGGGCGTTTACGAGGGCGTGCTGAGATCGGCGACACGGCGATCGAAAGAACTCGGCGGTCAACCGCTGGCGGCGGCGTTGGCCGGTCTGCTGTGGCAAGACCAGCGCAAAAGGTTTCAGCAGGCGGACTTCGATTGGGTGGTCTCCATTCCGCAGCATTGGACGCAGCGGGTTCAGCGAGATCACAACACGTCACAGACGCTTGCCGAAGTGCTGGCGCGCCGCTTGCAAGTTGATTTTGGCCCCCATATACTTGCCAAGGTTCGCAGGACCCCGGCCCAGACGAATTTGACTCCCGCCAAGCGGCGCGCGAATCTGCGCGGCGTGTTTCGGGCACGGGGACCAGCGGTCCTTTCCGGTGCGGCGGTTCTGCTGGTCGACGACGTCCTGACCACCGGGACAACTGCCAATGAGGCGTCGAAGGTGCTGCGATCCGCCGGCGCCCGGCGGATTGTTGTGGCGGTCTTGGCCCGCGGCCTGGGTCGATCATTTGAGGTCCAGACGGCCGGAAAGTAGCCGGTCGTGGCACCTCTACCTCGGCACGGGGAAAGTCAGTTCTGTCAACCCAGAATGAGGCTGACGCACGATGTCTGCCGATGCGCCGAGCTCCGAAGCGAGCAAGAAAAAATCGCCGGCCACCCAGTTCTTCCTCAAAGGACTGGCGATCAGCCTTCCGCCGATTCTCACACTGGTGATTCTCATTTGGGTCGCTCAGGGCATCTACAGGTACATGATCAAGCCAACCAGCCTGGGCGTTCAATGGACTATCGCTCACGTCATTGAACAATCGCAGCCCATCGACAAGTTAGTGGAATGGGAGAAGCTGCCGCCGCTGAAATTTTGCGGGCGAAATTATCTCATTACACCGGCTCTCAAGAAACAACTTGAGCAGCGTTTGGCGTCTCCAGAGACTGACAAGTCGGTATCGGCTGCAGGACAGATTCCCGCCAGTTGGGTCGACGAGACCGAAGCTTACGTTCCGTTCAGAGACGGTGCCGTCCCTTACAGCGATTACAAGCATGTGGCTTACTATGTCGTGACCACAGACGAGCGGTCTGCCGATCTGCCGAGCACGGTCACTGGCGTCTACATGGAGTTCGCCGTTCGTCGGCGTTTTCAGGGCCAGTTTTGGTTTACCGCCGGTGCGGTCAGCATCCTGATTGTACTCGTCTACTTCTTGGGTCGAATTGTCACCGTTCGCTTGGGAGCTTGGGCGGTTCACAAAATCGAAACGCTGTTTCTTAGCAAAGTTCCGATCATCAGCAACGTCTACTCTTCGGTGAAGCAAGTCACCGATTTCTTCTTCACCGAGCGAACTCTCGAATACAATCGGGTCGTTGCGGTCGAGTATCCACGGCGGGGGCTGTGGTCGCTGGGGTTTGTGACCAGCGACAGCCTGCTGGAGATCACCGCGGCCGCCGGTGAGCCGCTGGTCAGCGTGCTGATGCCCACCTCGCCGATGCCGATGACCGGCTTCACCATTAATGTGCCCAGAAGTGAAGTCCTCGATTTGAATATCACCGTCGAGCAGGCGTTTCAGTATTGTTTGTCGTGTGGCGTGTTGGTGCCTCCTCAGCAGCAGGTCACTCCCGAACTTCTGCAGCAGGAACTGGCGAGGCGGCTGGCCGGCGCGGAGGTCTCCGGCGTTCGGCGCGATAAATCGCCTTCCATCACGGCCCGCCGTGGTGCGGTTTCCACCAGCGGCCCAACAGACGAGCAAACTCCGCCGGCTGAGACCGGCCGGCAAAAGACCGAGGACTCGCAGTGAGCGGAAACCCCCTCCGGATCGCGACCCGGGCCAGCCGGCTGGCACGGTGGCAGGTGAACCACGTCGCCAAATTGCTCGACCGGGCTGCTGTCGCGAGGAAGGTGGAGCTCGTCGAGGTGAGCACGACCGGCGACCGCGACCGGGTCCGTGCGTTGTCGGAGTTCGGGGGCCTGGGCGTCTTCACCCGCGAGGTGCAACGGGCCGTGCTCGACGGACGGGCCGACCTGGCCGTCCACAGCCTGAAAGATTTGCCCACCGAGCCAGTCGAGGGACTCACGCTGGCGGCCGTTCCCGAGCGCGGCTCGATGTTCGACCTGCTCGTCTGCCCAGCCGGGACGGAACTCGCCGGGGGACTGGAGTCATTGCCGGATGGGGCGCGCGTGGGAACCAGCAGTCCGCGACGGCAGGCGCAGTTACTGCACCGGCGTGCCGATCTCCAATTGTGCGAAGTGCGCGGCAATGTGGAGACGCGTCTGCACAAACTCGATCTCAGGCGGTACGACGCGCTCGTGCTGGCGGAAGCGGGATTGTGCCGGCTCGAATTGCTCTCCGGCCGAACGACGCTGAGCTTACAGCCGCCGTTGATGTTTCCCGCCGTCTCCCAGGGGGCGCTGGGCATCGAGTGCCGGGCCGATGATGAGGAGACCCGGTCGATCCTCGAAAAACTGATCCATCCCCCCACGTTCCGGGCCGTCACTGCCGAACGCAGCGTGTTGGCCGAATTGCGGGCCGGTTGTCACGCACCGCTGGGGGTCATGACGCATCCCAACGAAGAGGAACTGACGCTGGAAGCAGTCGTCCTGAGTCCCGACGGCCGAGAGCGGCTGTCGAGCTCGGCAACCGGACCGGCGGATGACCCTGCGTTGCTCGGCCGCCGAGTCGCCGATGAGCTGCGCCGGCAGGGCGCCGACGAACTCGTCAATGCTGCCGGCCCGCGTCGGTCCGAGCAGAGTCCGTGACGTCTTCCCCGCCGGGAATCCGATCAGACACCGAGAACATCGCGTCGTTTTGTGGCGGCGCCGATCCGCGGTTGAGACGCCAGAGCCTATGCGGCTGCAATTCGTGGAGAATTGTTCTGCAGCCGGTCGCCGTGCTGAACGTCGCCGCCGCCAAGACCGCGACGACTACAAAATTGCCTACGCGTACCATGGACCGAAAACGTTCTTGAAAGTGAACTTGGGAAATGGAGAGGCGGAAGTGTAGTCCGCAAAGGGTTTCACGCCAAGAGGAATCTTTTCCACGCGAAACACCGGGAGAAATTCTTGTCCGGCGATGTTAGCATGTCTCGGTGGTTGCGGGTCTATCCTTTCCCACCAGAGTGCGAGGTGAATCGATCGCTGTTCTGAAAACAGTTTGCCCGCAAGTGAGAGCTGATGGCCAGAAGAACACGTCGCCAGAAACGGACCGGCCGCGACCGGCAGCCAACTGAGCCGTCGGTGCCCCCACCGGCAACCGGCCGTCGCCCGGCTTGGGAGTTCTGGCTCTTGGCGGCGGTGCTCTTGTGGACGTTTCTGCTCACCGCGACGCCCATGAGAAACACCGACATTTGGTGGCACCTGAAGACCGGGCAGATGATCCTCGAAGGCGGCAAACTGCCGTGGGCCGACTGGTTTACCTTCACCGAGCCGGGCACGCCCTGGGTTGATCTGCACTGGGGGTTTCAGTTGCTGGTGACGGCCCTGTACGCGATCGGCGGCGTCGATTTGTTGGTGCTGGCCAAGGCGTTTCTGACGGCGGTCGCTGTCGCCGTTGGCTGGACGGCTTCAGGCAGACATTTGCCGGCGTGGTTGAAGGCGACCTGCTGGATCTTGCCCGTCATTTGTATTTCCGGCCGCGCACTGGTTCGTCCGGAAATGCTCTCGCTGATCTTTCTGGCCGGTTGGATCTGGCTGATCGGACGGTTGGATCGAAAGCCCGGCCTCATCTGGTGGCTGCCGGTGTTGCAGGTCGTGTGGGTGAACTGCCACGGATTGTTCGTACTGGGCCTGGTCGTCGCTGCGGCGTACGGCGCCGACCGGCTCTCGCGGCAATTCGCCGAGGAACGCTGGGGTCTCGAGCCGGACGACGCTTCCCCCCGGAACATCATTCTGTTTCGTGCCGGAGTCCTGGTGTTGCTGGCCTGTCTGGTCAATCCGTACTTCGAGGACGGGGCGTTGTTTCCGCTGGCGCTGTACCGCAAGTTCTCGGTTGACCAGGAATTCTACTCAACGTTGATCGGTGAGTTCCGCCCACCGCTGCTGTTCTACAAGAAGTTTGGCCTGCGGAACCTCTACTTGGCGGCGGAGTTTGGCTTGTGGGTGATAACAGCGGCCAGCTTCGTCTGGTTGGCCTGTCAGCGGCGGATCAGCGTCTTTCGACTCTTACTGTTTGCCGCGTTCTCGCACCTGGCGTGGAAGGCCTCGCGGAACACAAGCATCTTTGCGGTTGTCTCGGGCATCGTGCTCTGCGCAAACTGCGGCGATGCATTACATCTTCGCGGACGAGGTGTGTCCGGCGCCAAGGCCAAGGATGAGAAACGCTGGATCGGCACGCCTGCGACGGCGGACTCCCGCACCTGCGTGCGGCTGAATCTGGAAACGATCGTCCTGGTCGTCGTCCTGGCCCTGACGCACTTGACCGGTCAGTGGGGCCGGTGGGCCGGTACGGAGAGGCAGCTCGGACTGGGCGAAGCCGAAGCCTGGTACGCGCACGCTGCGGCCCAGTTTGCCGGCCGGCCGGGTTTCCCCAAGCGGGCCTTTGTCGCCCACATTGGTCAGGCGGCCGTCTATATTTTCCACAACGCGCCCGAGCGGCGGGTCCTGATGGACGGCCGGCTGGAAGTCTGCAGCCGGGAGACCTTCCAACTTTTCTTGGGGATCAAGGATCAAATGGGCAGAGGCGATCGGCGTTGGGAACAGATCCCCAACATGCGAGACCAAGACGGGAACCTGCCAGTCGTGATTCTGGACAGCCGAACGTCCCGGCAAGCGATCCGAGGGATGTCCGTCACGCCCGGATGGCGGATGGTCTTTGCCGATGCCGCCGCCGCCGTTTTCGTGGAAGAGCGCGTGGCGAAAAAACTCGATCTGCCACCGGCCGACCCCACTCCGCTGAGGCATCCGCCCGGAACGAAGCTGCGGTAAGGGTTGAGGGTTAAGAGTCGAGGGTTGAGAGAAAAAGAAGAAGGCGTTTGGTTCGTCCCGAAAGACTTGCTTAGCCCGGACTGTCCATAGAAACCCAAACCGACGACTTGTCGTCGCTCGGTGTGCCGTGAAACCAGTGGATTCCGACAACAAATTGTCGGTTTGGGTGCCACGACGACAGCCTATGAATGAGTCCGGGTTAGTTTGCTCTTGGCTCTCAACCCTCAACCCTCGACTCTCGACTCTCAACTCACCAAATGGTCATCGCATCGCGGAAGAGCTGCGTCAACTCTTCTTCGCCGGCCGGTCGCGGGGAAAGCTTGGTGACACGGTGCTGCGGCAGGGTGCCTTCGACCAGCGCGGGAATGTCGTCCTGGGTATAGCCGACCGCCGCCAGGCCGTTGGGCATTTTCAGCTCGCGCATGAAATGGGTGACCCGCTCGGCCAGAATGTCGCCGGCCTTTTGTGGATCCCCGTGGGCGCTGTCGGCTCCCAGCGCCACGGCGGCGCGCAGGTGACGCTCGGGACATGTCGAAGCGGTGAAACGGACCACCGCCGGTGTGTTCAGGATGACCGACATGCCGTGCGGCACCATCGGATGATTGACCTTGTATCCTTCTGGCACAAAGTCGCGCACCATGCCGGCCACGGGGTACGACATGCCGTGCGGCAGATGCACGCCGGCGTTGCCGAACCCGATGCCGGCCATCGCCGCCGCCAACAGCATTTGACCGCGAGCTTCGTCGTCGGTGGTGTCGGCGACGGCTCGGGGTAGGAACTCGGCCATCAGTTCCAGCGCCCGCAGCGCCCAGATGTCGCTGATGGGGTTGGCCCCCTGGTAAGCCGGACGCTCTAACGGACGGGCCGGTTTCGGCCGTTGGTCAAATGGCATCGCCGTGTACGACTCCAATGCGTGGCTGAGAACGTCCAATCCGGTCGAAGCCGCTACCGCCCGAGGCAGCGTACGGGTGTTGTCGGGATCGACGATGCCCAGCGTCGGCTTGAGATACCGGTGCGCGATGCCGGTCTTCGCCTGTTTCTCGACAAAATCGAAGATGGCCACGCCGGTGGTCTCGCTGCCGGTGCCGGCCGTGGTGGGAACGGCAATCAGCGGTTTCAGCGGGCCTGGTACCGCCAGCCCCTTGCCGATCGGTGCGTTCACGTAGTCGAAGAAGTCGGCCGGAAAGGTGGAATACAAGTTGGCCGACTTGGCGGTGTCCATGGTGCTGCCGCCCCCGACGGCCACAAACGAGTCGAACCGTCCCTCGGTCGCGAACCGGATGGCTTCTTGAAAACTGGAATCGGTCGGTTCAACCCGGACGCGGTCGAACACGTCAAACTCGACGCCGGCGTCCCTCAGTGCGGAGAACACGGTCTCACCCACCGGCAAGGAGACCAAGGCCGGATCGATCACCACCAGCGTGCGCTTCGCCCCCAGGTCGATCAGGTCCATTCCCACCTCGCGGGTGATTCCTTGCCCAAAGCGAATGTTCGAGGCGGACATCTGAAAAGCGGTGTCATGTTGCATGAATCGTCTTCCTAAGTGGTTCGTTTCACAAAATACTGATCGGGCTGCATCGGATCATTTAGCCGCCCCGCTTGCGGGGCGCGGAGAACCCATCAACAAAATCGGTCCGCTGAAATTCATCGCGCTCAGCACGGGTCTTGCGTCGTCGAACGCCATGCGGGTCACGGTTCCTTCCGACAGATTGTACACGCGAATCGACCGCGCGTCCCGCAACCGCTCCCATAAACCGTCGGGAAAGTCCGCAGCCCTGAAATCTCTTCCTTGCCGGCGGCCATCGGAAAGGGCCGGTCAGTTGTCGGTGCCGAAGTCGCCAGACTTCGGGCTTTGCCGCGTTCCGCCCCGAATTCTGGCGAATTCGGCTACCCCGGATTATTCCTAGAAACCCAAACCGACGACTTGTCGTCGCTGGCTGTGCCGTCGAACCCGTTGATTGCGACGACATCGCTGCCGCGGTGGGGACCGATTGCTTCGGAAAACCGTGTATCGCTGCGGCTGAGCGCTTCGAGCACTTTTGCGACGGCGAGCACCGCGTCGCAGGTCGCCAGCGATTCGCGGAACCAGTACCGTCCCGAGTTGCCGCCTCCGAAGACCGCCCCGGGCATTCGCATGGTTTGCGACATCGTGGAAAGCGTGCAGCCGCCGTCAACGCATTTTCCGCCCCCTGCTTCGATGACCGACCGCAGAGGGCCGCCGGCCGATGTCTCGAGGACGATGGCGCCTTCGGGATGTTCAGCAAGTAGAAGTTCGGCAATCAACCGGGTGATGTCGCCGGCGGTGATGCATGTGCCTTCTTCATCGAAAAAACTACAATCGTCTCCGCCGTCGTCGATCAGCACGCCGAGATGCGCGTGTGACCGGCAGACGGCAGCACTAAGGCGCGCGACGTCGGGGTCGTCGGGGTCGGAGAGGTTGCGGGCGCGGTGGGGGATTTCGACCGGGATTAACTGGCACGGCAGCTTTTCGAAAATGCGCTCCAGGGTCCGCCTGACCAGACGGCTCGAGCTGCCGAAGCAGACCCTCAAGGGCCGCAGGGCGTGAAAGTGTTTCCACAACCCGGCTTCATACGGAATCGACGCCCCAAAGGTGCGTTTTTGTCCGGCCCGACGCGTGGGTCGGCTGTAGGGTTGAGCCAGCCGGTCTTCCAGACGGTCGAGATCGATCTCAGATCCCTGGGATTTCGCAAATCCCAGTGATCTGTGCGTTTCTGTCCCCGTGCTCGCGAGTCCCTTCGACAGCGGCAGACCGGAACGGCCGACGAAGTCGAGACCGGTCCACGACGGCTCGCATCCGGCCCCGGTTACGTGGATGCCGGCGGATGCCTGCAGGTGGTCGACGGCAAACCAGAAACAGGGCCTGGTCACCAAGCCGACGTCGATCACTTGACATCCCATCCGCCTCAGCGACGTGACGACTCCTGTTACGACGTCGGGCGACGAAGGCCGCTCGTCATGGCCCACGACGACCGCAGGCCGAGTGCGCACGTGTCCGCGCCGGCCGGCATCGCTGCCGCCGCCCAGCGGCGATTCCTCCCACAACAGGCTGGCCAGAACTGCTGCCATGTGACCGGCTCGGGCCCGGGTGAGCTCGTTCAAGTAGACGCCCCGCACCCCTTCAGCCGTAAACAGCGACTTCCGCTCGACCCGCCGTTCGGTGCTCTGCAGGCGTTTGACGGTGTTGCTGGGCAGTTGGCCCGTCTCGCTGCGCAGTGGGCAGTCGCGGCATCTCGGGTAGAAAGACGCCAACCGCGCTAAGTGCACCGACCGCGAAATCGGATGCGTCTCTCCCGGACAGATGGTGAGCTTCTCGAGTGTTTTGCGGGTCATCAGGTCGCTCGCTTTTCGTCGGGCGGATTGTTGTAATGAAGAGTCGAGAGTCGAGAGTTGAGAGTCTAGCGTTGTTTTCTTTCCGGTCAATATCGATGCATGCCACTGCGTATTTGAAGGCTCCCGCCACCCATGAGACCGGTCCGGTCGTCGTGCTGGCCGGCAGCGTGCGGTATCTGAAGCAGGCGGCGATCCAAGCGTTGAGCGAGAGAGTGCTCGGGCCGGATGACGACGGCGTCGGCATGACGCGATTTGACGGTAAAGACGCCGAGCTGAAAAGCGTTTGCGACGAACTGCTGACCGTTTCGATGTGGGGTGATCGGCGGCTGGTGGTGGTGGAAGACGCCGACGAGTTTGTCTCAAAGAATCGTACAGGGCTTGAAAAATACCTGGGAAAGCCAGCCAGAAAGTCCGTCCTGGTGCTGGACGTCAAAAAGTGGCCGAAGAATACACGCCTGGCGAAAGTAGTCGCTAAGATCGGCTTGCCGCTCGAGTGTGCCGAACTGAGGACCGGCGAGTTGGTCCGCTGGCTGGCCGAGGAGTCCCCCTCGAAGCACGGGAAGCAGCTCAGCCGCGACGCGGCCCAGTTAATGGTCGAGCTGGCGGGAAACGAGCTCGGTCTGCTCGACCAGGAGTTGGCGAAGCTGTCGGCCTACGTCGGCGATCGGCCGCGCATCGATGTCCAGGACGTCCACACCTTGGTCGGCGGCTGGAGAGCGGAAACGACGTGGGCGATGACTGACGCCCTGCGCGACGGCAATATCGGGTTGGCGATTGCCTGTCTCGACAAACTGCTCGCTGCCGGCGAAGCGCCGCAGAGAATTTTGGGCGGCATCAACTTCGTGTTCCGCAAGTACGCGCGGGCGACGGAACTGGCCAGACAAGGCGCCCCGCTCCGCGCCGCGCTGGAGCAGGCGGGCGTTTTTCCGCGAGATGTCTCGGAATCCGTTGCTTACCTGCGCCGCATCGGTCGACCGCGGGCCGAACAGTTGCACCAGCGGCTACTGACGGCCGACAGCAACCTAAAGGGCAGCAGTCGTCTGCCATATCGACTGCAGCTCGAACATCTGCTCGTCGGCTTGAGCGGGAAGCCGTAACAGAAAACCCCTAACCTTCCCGACAGTTGAGAGTGGAGAGTCGGGAGTTGAGAGCCAGAAAGCCAATGGTCAAGATTCTCAACTCTCAACTCTCGACTCTTCATTTTGTAGGGCAGGGGTTTCTGAAAGTATCCCCGGGAGGATTCGAACCTCCAACCTCTGGCTCCGGAGGCCAGCGCACTACATCCAGAAACTCCTCCTCCTATGAATTGTGTCTACTCCGGTAATTGTGATTTCTCGACGGTAAGTTGAAGTCGTCCTTTAAGTTGCGGGTTGGTTTGTCTTCCCTGGCGGAGCCGCCCGTCGCTCACCTGCTGCTGGCGACGGGCGAGCGACAGAAGGGAAGACAAACCCTTCCCTGGTGGTGAGTCCCAGAGCCGTCATGAAGAGACCTCCGCCAATTGGAAGCGGGGAAAGTCTTCAAACACCCAGTTGTATTTCAGCGTCCGATAGATGACACCCAGGAACTTTTTCGCCAGGGCGATGATTGCCTTGCCTGTACCGCGACGCAGCTGGATCTTTCGATAGAACCGAGCCAAGTACGGACTGTACCGCATGGCGACCAATGCGCATTGCACCAGGGTAGTGCGGCCCAGTTTTGTGCCCCGCTTGGTAATGCGTCCGGAATGCTCGGTTTCATTGGAGTTGCTGATTCGCGGCACGATCCCGAAGTAGGCGGCCAGCTTGCCCTCGTGGGCGAAGTCGTTCACATCGCCGATGACCGACAGCAGGATGATCGATCCGTCATTCAGCGATTTCCACGATCACCGAGTGGTTTGCCGCCGCGACC
>CAZGYE010000127.1:2204-14558 GCA_964530165.1 uncultured Planctomycetaceae bacterium | reverse complement strand
GTTGCTCGGCTCGGTCTTCGAGCAGCGAGAGAATCCGGTAGCTCTCGAAGTTCTTCTGCGTGCCGACGATCGCTTTCATACCATATCGGTTGGGAGTCTCCATCGCCAACGGGGCGTCCCATGCGGCGGCCCGGCCGAACACGTCCGGGTGCCGCAGCAACAAACTGAAGGCTCCCCAGCCCGACTTGCTGAATCCGACCAGCCAACGGCCGGCGGAATCGCGGCGAACCGGATAACGCTGCTCGACCGCGGGGATCACGACCTTCAGGAAGTAACTCTCCTGCCGAATCCGTGGGTCCGTCGGATGATCGGCGTACCACGGCAGGTGCGAGAACGTGGGAGACACGCACACCATACCATGCTCGTTGTGCAGGCCCTGCTTCTTGACTTCCAGCAGCCCGTTGCCGAAATGGTCGCCGTCGCCGGCCTCAACCGGCAGAACATAGAGCACCGGATATCTCTTTCCTGCTGTCAACCGCTCCGGCAACAAGACCTTGATTTCTGTTTGGCCCGCCTGAAGGTCGCAGTCGACGCGGTGGACCAAGAACCCGTGGCGGTCCCTGGTGGCAGCCGAGACGTTTGCCGTTGTTCCGTCTGGTTTGGACTTCTCGGCGGCGGAAAGAACTCCGGAGAGCAACAAGAGAAAACTAATCCAAAAAAACGAGGACGCGATACGTTTCATCATTCGCGAGCTTCCCGCCATTCGACCCGGCCAATCGTTTCTGGATGTTCACGCGGCAAATGACGCTGGTCGTGCACCGTGGTCATTTGCCTCGGCCACTTCGCGGTAGACGGCCAGCACCCGGTTGACATTCTCCTCGAACGAGTGCCGCAGGGCCAATTTTCGCGCTTCCAAGCTCATCCGTCGCCGGCGGTCGTTGTCGAGCAGATGTGACATCTGCCGGGAGAGCGTGACCGCGTCGGCGGGATCGTCCAAGAGATATCCGTGTTCACCCGGCGTCATCAATTCGCCGGCGCCGTTGAAGGGCGTGGTAATGACCGGCAGACCGCTGGCCAGCGCCTCCAGGACGACCAGGCTGCACGGATCATAGAAAGTCGGGTGTACGTAGACGTCTGCGGCGGCGTAGTACGGAATAGTGTCCTCCACTGCACCGAGGAAGTGAACCTGCCGGCTCACTCCCAGCCGTCTCGCCATGCGCCGAAACGGTTCGATCCGTTTCCCCCCGACCACAGCCAGGCGGCCGGCATGACGGGCCGATTGAAGCAGGCCGATCGCTTCCAGCAGAGTCGGCAGTCCCTTCAAACGCAGGTTGTGCGCCACGATGAGAAACAAGACCTCTTCGCCCAGCCCAAGCCGCCGCCGAACCGTGTCGCGATACGTCCAGCGGTTCTCTGGAGAAAACCGCCGCGTGTCGACGCCGTTATAGATCAGCCGCATCTGTTCATCCGCCACGTCGTGAAACCTGCGCAAGTCTCGCTGCACCATTTCCGAGAGAGCCAAGACGATTCGGCCGTCGGCCCGGTATTGACGGGCCGACAACGCGTCGAATTGGCGGTATCGCGGCAGGAACCTCGCCGCGATTCGTTTCCAGGGTCGCCAGAAGGGGGGCAACAACAGCAGATTCTGCTCGAACGACGCCCGCCGCGATCCGCCGTGTGGCTGAAAAACGTCGCAGTACCACCCGACGCCCATATCATGGATGACGTCCAGCGGAAGCTGCCGCAAAACGTTCTCGGCGGCTTGTGCGCAGGCCAGCGGCGTTCGGCAGGCGGGAATTGGGTGCGGCACGAACCCGGCCGATTGCTGAGCCGGGCCGAAACCGGCAGCGATGACGTGCACCTCATGGCCGTCGGCCAACAGCCGGGCGACGAATTGCCCGTTCCATTCTTCGGCTCCGCCCCACCTCGGATCAAAGTGATGAAGTACCAACCCGATTCTCATGGGCATGGCCCCAGTTTGTGCTCCATCCGTCGTTGTTTCCGCAGAATGCTGCGGAGCAAGCGTTTGTCTCTGGGCCGCAGCTTCCGCACTCCCAGATACTGCTTGAAAAAGGTCATCCGCCAACGGCAGCCGATCTTCCGCCGAGGCATGGAATAACCCAGTTGGGCAAGATCTTTGACGATCCACCGGCGACGATTCCAGCGGCGGCGCTGGACGCGCTGCAAGTCGATCAGATTCACGTCGAACCGCCCGGGAGCGGTCTCGCGGATGAAGTAGTGACACGCGTAGAGATCACGGTGGTTGTAGCCCAGCCGGTGAAATCGCCGGGTCAGGTCTGCCACGTGCAGCACCAGCCGGCGAAGCGCCGCAAAGTGTGCATCGGTTCGCGCGGGAAACCTCTCTGGCAGAAAGCTGTCCAGCGGGCTGAATCCGGCCAGCTCTTCGGTCAACAGGAAAGAGAATAGTCGGCCATCCGGGTGGAGTTGTTCACCGAAGGCGATCAGCGTCATATTGGGGATTCCCTGCCGGCGGAGTTCGTGCATGTTGTGCGCCTCCACGGCGCCCGCCGATTGTCCCGGGCCCCGTCCGAGACGCGCTCGCATCCAGGTCCACAGGCTGCGGCTTCGGTGCTTCTTCAAGAAGGCTCCCCGAACAACCCCGGCTTCGTCCATCAAGTTTAGCCGCCAGTTCTCGCGACTCGGCAACCGGCGCAGCAGGTGGCCCTCGGTCGTATTCATGACTGCTTCGAGGGTGTCCAGTCCGGTCGCCTGCAACAATCGGCGAAACGGGACTGCGATTTCCAGTGTCGCCGGCGCACGCTTTGGGTCTGTCGATTCGTCCGACTCGACGGCATCACGAAATGCATCGGCGAGGCGGGGCGCCTCTCTCCAATTTTTTATGAACCGCCTCCAATCTCGGCGGCGGGCCAACCGGAACGTCCCCTCAAACCGATGGAAGCGCATTCCATCGAGATCAACCAGCCAAAGGCGGCCGTCATCGGTGACCACATAGTTGCTCGACTTGGTGTCGCCATGAGTGAGGCGCAGCTCGCCCAAACGGCGCCACAGACCCGCAAATCCGGCGCATGTCGAGACACGCATCCGCTCTGCCGGATCTCCGCACAGCAGGAGATCACGCAGCAGCGTGCCGGGAACAAATTCCGTGAGGACAAACGAACGGGCGCCCAGAGGGCCGAACCGATACTCCAAGAACGCCATCGGCCGGGGCGTGGCAATTCCTGACCGACAGAGACGGCGGCCATACAGCCAGTTGTTGCGGGCCCGTGATCTCAGCAGCGCATGCAGCGCGGTGTGGAATGCTCCGCGAAGGTTGAATCGCTTGAGCACCCAGGAGTCTCGACCCGCATCGAGCCGCACAACCGTTGTGCGCTCGCCCGCCTTGAGCATCGTCCCGGCGGCGACCAGCCCCTCGGCGTCAGTCCACAACCGCTCGGCCAGCTCGGGAGGCAAACGAGAGTCGTAGCACATCAGCTTGGTGAACGATCTGCGACAGACGACGTTTGCAGTTCGGAGTTCGGAATTGGGAGTTTGAAATAAACGCGGTCCTTCTTGCGCACTGGGCACGTTGCACCGGGTGTCCCGCGTTTTGCACTGTGGATTGACCATTAGGCGCTCCGCACTCCGCACTGCCGACTCCCCAGCAGGGTGAGAACAGCTTCGTAAACATCCTCGACGCTGAGGTCCCGCATACATCGATGGTGGCCGAGGGGACACGTCCGCTGTTGACATGGTCCGCAGTCCACGTCGCGCTTGAGATGCAGCGACTTCGAATAGAACGTCTCACTCCAGGCGATGTGCGTCGGTCCAAATAGCGTCACCACTGGCACGCCGAACGGCGGCGCGAAATGCCGTGGTCCCGAGTCGGTCGTCACCAACAGTTCGGCGTGCTTGACGGCGGCCTTGGTCAGGCCGATGCCCGGCGGCATGTCGGCCAGTGAGACCACGTTTGGACGTGCAGCCCGCCGGACAATGTCGCGGGCTTCCCTCCGCTCTGCCGGGCCACACAAGACCAGCACAGTCTTGCCAAGCTCGCCGGCGATTCGGCGGGCCAGGACGGCAAACGAATCGACCGGCCAGTGTTTCGCCGAACCGAATGCACCCCCGGGGTTCAAACAGACGAAGCCGGCTTGCCGCAACCGAGGTGGCTTCTGCTGCTCCCAAAACTGGTTGAGTCGCCGTTCATCTTCCCCAAGGGTGGCCAGTTCCATCTGGCGAGAGAGCACGCTGCAACCGAGATGTTCCGCCAATCGCAGGTATTCGTCGATGACCGGATGCGGCTCGGTCTTGGGCCGGGGGGGAATGCGATCGGTCAGCAGAGGGCCGCGTCCGTCACGATCCATACCGACACGCCTCCTCGCACCGGAGCACCAGGCCAGCCAACCGCTGCGCAGAGAATTGGGCAATAGCAGCACCACGTCGAAACGTTCCCGCCGCAAACGCCTCGCGAACCGCCAGCCGCGGCTGTGCCGGTCGCCGCCGCGTGGATTGTGCAAAAGCTGCCGGTCGACTAAGTCGAGGCCGGCTAGCACGTCGGCCACGTAGGGTCTGAGAACGGCCACGATCTCCGCCTCGGCAAACGTGCGGCGAACCGCCCGCAGTGCCGGCGTCGCCATCACTGCATCGCCGACCCAGTTCGGCAGGAAGACGGCTATTTTTTTTCGCGTTGTCGGGTTAACGATTTCGATGAAGCCTTTCTTCTTGCGAGCCAGTGGCGGCTGAGTCACTGCAATCAACCGACTCACGTTTTGCCGCTTCCGGTCCCGTTTGGATACCACGCTGGATCGGTGCCCAGGAGACCTTTTTCGTCCAGGACACCTTGGCGCAATCGCTCACGGTCCAGGGGATAGATCTTCAGTTTCAAGAAGAGGAGGTCGGTAACGGCGAGAAGAGCCGCAACGATTGCCGCAACCAGGCGCCAACGAAGATCAACTCTCGGTTCTAAAAAGAAGGCAATGGCGGCCACGACCAAATACGCGCAGTAAAGACCAAACGTGTAGAAGTTCCTGTAGGAGAAAGTTTTTTCAGGCTGTGTACCATCCTCATCGGTAATAGGCCCGAACCCTTTAGGATAAGCAGCATTGGCCATCCAGTCCGCCATGAAGTTGTTTCTGAAAAGCCCTAAATGATACTGGGCGCGAATGACTGTGCGAAACACTCGATAGTAGCTGTTCCGCTCATTGCAGAGGATCCACTGTATCCCCATCGTTAACCCCATGTATATGAAGGCTCCGACAGTAATCAGGATTAGACGGCTTGGTCTGGCGGAGGAATTGGTCGGATTGGCAGCGGTCCAATAGATTATGGCCGCAATCGCGGGAACGATCAAAACAGAGTAGCGATCAAGCCACTTCATTTCCATTTGCTTGATGTCCCGAAGATGTGTTACGCTTCCAGCCAGTGTTGTAATCACGCCTTGCTCTTCTTTAGAGATACCCTGATCGCTCATCATGACATCATGCTCCTTCTCCGAGAAACTGGGCCATCACCATCTGCAACTACGCTGCATCAGTTTGGCGTCGAATTGCGTTTACAATGTCTGTGGTTGAGAAATTGCGCAGCGCGCTCAAGACCTTCACATCCCCACCGTAGGCCTCGACAACTTCTCGTCCAACCACTTTTCCTGTTGTGCCCCCCTTAACCAGGACGTCAGGTCGTAATTTGCGCAAAACCGCGTGTGGAGTCTCTTCGTAGAATACGATTACGTGATCGACGCATTCCAGTGCGGCGAGCATACTGGCACGGTAACGCTCGCCGATTACGGGCCGATCACTTCCTTTATGCCGACGCACACCATCATCGCTGTTGACGGCAACAATCAAGCAGTCTCCAAGTGCCGCCGCCTGCTCCAGGTACTGCACGTGTCCTGCGTGCAACAGGTCGAAACAACCATTTGTGAAGACAACCTTTTGTCGCAGCGTGCGGCGTGCGGCGACATGTCGTGACAGTTCCTCAAGAGAGCAAACCTTCTCATGCGTGGAGCGACCTCCGGCGACCAGGTCCGAAAGAATCTCTTCCCGGGTGATCGTGACCACGCCGATTTGCTCGACCTCCAGTCCGCCGGCAACGTTGGCCAGACGCGCCACGTCGACCGGCGCAACACCGGCCGCGGCACCGATTCCGATCATGGCCAACACCATGTCGCCGGCGCCGGTGATGTCGTACACCTCGCGGCGACGTGTCGGCAGCAGCTCGGACGTGCCGTCGGCCGTCACCAGCGCGATGCCGTCGCTGTCGAGCGTCACGAAGGCCTGCGCGAGCTGGAACCGCCGGCACAATTCCGCGCCGGCGGCGAAGGCGTCGTCCGGGGTGACGATGTCTCGACCGGTCGCCCGTTTCGTTTCCAGGCGGTTGGGAGTGACTGCCGTCGCGCCGCTGTAGTGCTTGTAGTCGCCAGAGGAGGCGGGATCGACGATCACCGGAATCTCCGCGTCCCGGGCCGCTCGAATCACGCGCGACAGCACATCCGGCGTACAGACCCCCTTGGCGTAATCGGAAATGAGAACCGCCTGATGCTCCCTCAGCTTTGCCAAGACGGTCTCCACGAGCTGATTGGCCGTGGAGGGATCCAGCGGCGTGCGGACTTCCCGGTCGACTCGCAGTATCTGGTGCGGATGCCGGTGCTGGGTCCGGCCGATAAAGCGCTCTTTGACCGTCGTGGGCCGCGTGGAATCGGCGATGAGAGCCGTGCAGTCGACTCCGACCGCTTCCAGCTCCTTTCGGACCCGCTGGCCGTCGCCGTCCGAGCCGACGACGCCGGCCATCGTGACTTGGGCATCCAGGCCGCGAAGCATGTTGGCCACGTTGGCGGCCCCGCCGAGCCGCAGCTCCTGCCGCTGCTCGCGCAACAGAATGACCGGCGCCTCCTGGCTGATCCGCTCGGCGTCTCCCCAGACGTATCGATCGAGAATCAGGTCGCCCAGGACCAGGATGCGTGGTTCTCTAAGCTGCTGAACGACGTCGATCAGGTGGTACGACATATCGGCTGGCAATCCGTTGCGTCTGAGCGGCGATGGCTCGCCAGAACCGTCTCGCTCTGGTCATCCGTGAGGTGCGATTGGGCGTCACCGGGCCGCCGCGCACAAAAAATCGCGGGAATGATCGCTATCCAACGGTTTCGAGTCAATGCCGATCGCCACAAATCGGCCGGGCCGATCGCCACAAATCGGCCGGAATCATCAACCGTCAATGCATCAGGCTTCCGGCAGTTTCCACTTTTTGCGGTAGTCGCGGCCCAAGAGCGAGTCGGCTTCGCTGTCGCCCGGGAAGCTCATCTTATCTGGATCGAACTGGACTTCGCGTCCCAGGCGATACGCAATGTTCCCCAGGTGACAGAGCACCGTGGTGAGATGACCAATCTCGATGTCGGCGGTCGGCCGCTCACGCGACTTGATGCAGTCGATGAAGTTGCGGTGATGCGTTGCGGCCTGTTCGCTGGAACCGGAGGTGAAGGAGTCCTTCTGGTCGTAGACCTTCCAGCCGCCGCGATCGACGACCAATGTCCCCTTTTCTCCGTAAAACGCCGCTGCAGCGCTGCGGCCCTCCATGCCGTGCGTGTTCCACAGACGGTGTTCCCAGGTGATTGTCTTGCCGGGATAGGTGTAATTCACCAAGTGGGTGTCGGGGGTTTCCCGATCGTCGCGGAGGGTGTACTTGCCGCCAGTGGCCGAGATACGCATGGGCAGAGTGACGTCGAGTCCCCAACGAGCGATGTCGAGCATGTGGACGCCCCAGTTGCCCATCTCGCCGGTGCCATAATCCCAGAACCAGTGCCAGTTCCCGTGGAAACGGTTGGCGTTGAAGGGTCGCTGGGGCGCCGGCCCCAGCCACATGTCGTAGTCGACGTCCTCGGGTGTCGGTTTGTCTTTTTTGAAACCGATCGGCTTGCGGCGGTGAATGGTCCATGCCTTGGCGAGAGTGACCTTTCCCAGCTTGCCGCTGCGGACGAACTGGACGGCCGACTGAAAATGCGAGCCGCTGCGCTGTTGAATGCCGGCCTGCACCACACGAAGGTGCTTGCGGGCGGCGGCCAGCATTCGCTCGCCCTCGATGATGTTGTGCGAGACCGGCTTCTCGACGTACACGTCCTTGCCGGCCTGGCAGGCCAGGACGGTCATCAAAGCGTGCCAGTGATCGGGGGCGGCAATGACGACGGCATCGATCGATTCGTCGTCGAGCAGACGGCGGAAATCCGTGGCCCAACGTGGCGCCGCTCCTTGTGCTGTTTCGACCGCTCTGGATGCGATCGGCAACAGGGATTCGTCGACGTCACAAATGGCTGCCACGTCGACGTCCGCGAAACCGGCCATGCTCGAGGCAAGAAACTTTCCCTGCCCACGAATGCCAATCACCCCCAGCGACACGCGGTCATTCGGAGCTGTTTTGGCAACCGCCCCGGCCAAGCCCACCATGCCGGCCGCAACACCGGCCGCATTCTTGGCGCTCGATCCGAGAAACTGCCGACGGTTGATTTCGTGCTTCAGGAACTCTTCACCATTCATCTGAATTGTCCCGCTTTCCTGGTTTCCGAATAATGCTCCTGTCAAGTCTACCAGCTTTCGCCGGACAACGGGAAGGAAAGACCCCGAAAGCGGGTACGACGCTATTGACAATCTCGCAGCCGAGTGTGAGATTGATGGGTGGTTGACGCCGGCCGTTCTCAGCCGGCGCACAGCGTCGTGGCCCGCGTACCGGGCGGTTCGCACAAGATGGAAAGGCCGCAGAGATCATGAATTGGCGTGCATGTATTATCGGTTCACTGAGGATCGGTGCGTTCTTGCTGTTCGTTCTTCTTGTATCCGCTGCGGTTTGGGCGGCACTGGCAGCGTTGGGCGACAACGCCGGGGCAGCCACTCTGCAGGGGATGGTGCTGGTCGCGTTGGTCTGTTTCGCCTTAGATTTCGTCGCGCTCGTCGTGCTGTTGGCGCTCGCGCAGGTCGCTTCGACTCAGGGGGACAAAGAAGGCGAGGAGTAATCCACCCGACTTCAGGCTCCGGATTTCAGCCGAGTAGGTCAGGCTCCCGCCTGACGGCAGGGCTACGGTTGGCAAACGCAGGCAGTGGGTCAGTTTGGCTTAACATAATGGGTGGCTGGGGTCGAGCCGTAGGCGAGCCCCCAGAATCGACGGTCTGTGGGGTCGCATTCGCTCCACCACAGCCACCCTTGAATCGAAACTGACCCACTGCCCAAACGCAGCACCAGTGGGCGGCAGGCGGGAGCCTGACCTACGCTCTTCTGAACCTGAAGCCCGAAGCCTGCGGTCCGGAGTCTGAAAAGATGCCGATCAAATTCCGCTGCCGCCAGTGCAGGCAATTCCTGGGGATCTCCCGTTCGATGGCGGGGAAGCTGGTTGATTGCCCCACCTGCGGCCGCATGGTGCGCGTGCCGCAGTTGGACGGCCGCGTCGATCCGCTCCCGGAACCGGAGCTGGACCTGGAAGACTCGGAACTGGCCCAGGCGCTGGACGAGTTGGCGATGATCGGTCAGGAGCCAGCGGACGACGCCGAGCCGCCTCTCGAACCAGACAAGGCCCCGCAGGCGGCCGACGTGATCGAGCCGACCCCGTTGCCGGAACCGGTCCCCATCGAGCCGCCGCTGCCGGCCGAGCCGGTCGCAAAACCGGAACTGCCCCCGCCGCCTCCCGGCACAGCCGCCGGCGACGCCGCGCAACCACAAAACGCAGCGGTCGGGTTGGCTTTTACAACAGCGTCTGTCGAGGGGGAACTGGCCGGCTTGGCGGCTTTGTCTCCCGGCGAAGTTCACGCCAGGCCAGCTCGGGACTCGGCGGGACTGCGACGTTGGCGGTCCGTCTTTTCGACGACAGTTCTGCTGACGATCGGCTGCATCGGGGTGGTCATGTTTGGACTGGGGTATCTAGCTGGTCGCGCCGGCAATTCCGGGAAATCGCTGCCCGCACTCCAATCCGACGGCCGCCGGCAGGCCAACAGCGAGAACGGCAACACTCCATTGGCCAATTTCTCGAACTCAGCCCGGCTGCCGGCAGTGACGGGGCGGATTAGTTTCAAGAACGGATCCGGCGACAGCCGCCCGGACCGGGGCGCCCGCGTCATCGTGTTCCCGCAGAAGCGAGAAGGGGAAGCCAAATTGTCGATCGTCGGATTTCGCGCCGGAGATTCACCCGCCGATTCCCGGCTGGCGGCTGCCAGCCTGCAGGCATTGGGCGGCGGGCTGGCGGTCGTTGATGAAGAAGGGAATTTCGAAATCGCTCTGCCTGGGGCCGGGTTGTATCATATCCTCGTGCTTTCGCACTACCAGCCGCGGGACGAAGAGCAGCCGCTCGAACCGCCGCTCGAGTCGTTGCTCGAGTCGTATTTCGACCGGCCGGAACAACTGCTGGGCCGCGTCAGCCATCACTTCAGCCAGGTCCGCTACAAAGGCGAAGGAACCGAGATCTGGGACCATTCGTTCGAACGGGCATTGTGATTCCGTCGGTTTCATCTAGCCGCCGGTCTGAAGATATGTCACAATGAACGCAGCGCGATTGATGAGGGTGAATTCCAATGACGACTCCAACTCAAATAGCACCGGAGGCAAACACGGCCGAGCACGTGCCGGAGTTGCACGCCGGCGACCGGCTGACGCGCGCCGAGTTCGAACGGCGCTACGAAGCGATGCCGCACGTCAACAAGGCGGAGCTCATTGAAGGAGTCGTCTACATGCCGTCACCAGTTTCTACCGACGACCACGGTGCGCCCCATTTCAAACTCATCACCTGGCTTGGCACCTACGAAGCACAGACTTCGGGAGTACAGGGCGGCGACAACGGCACGTTGCGGCTGGATGTGGACAACGAACCGCAGCCGGACGCCTTTCTGCGGATCGTCTCCGAATGCGGCGGGCAATCCCGTCTGGCCGACGGCTACGTCGAAGGCGCACCGGAGCTGGTCGCAGAGGTCGCCGCCAGCAGCGCCAGCTACGACCTGCACGACAAGCTCAACGCCTACCGCCGTAACGGTGTCTGCGAATACGTGGTGTGGCGGGTCTGGGACCGGGCTATCGACTGGTTCGTCTTGCGCGACGGACGCTACGAACCACTGCCGCCCGCGGGCTCCAAGCTCTATCAAAGCCAAGTCTTCGCGGGATTGTGGCTCGATCCGTCGGCACTCATCGGGGGCGATTTGGCGAAAGTGCTGCAAATGTTGCAGGAGGGGCTGGCAAGTCCCGCTCATACCGAGTTCGTACGGCAACTGGAGCAGGCAACTGAGAAGAAAGAGAATTTGTGACGACTGGTTACTCCCAGGCCAGCGGTTGCTTCCAGGCTTCTTTGAGCGTCGACCAGCGGGAATTGACCACGGGCGTTCCCTCAGTGCCGCGAATCTCGACGAGATCACGGTCTGTCACCCTGCCGAGCTGCAGCAGTGGTCGCCCAGCGAAAACGGTCTTCAGTGTGTCCAGCTTATCCTCTGGAACTTCGACGAGGAACCGCGTGTTACTCTCCGAAAACAGCAGCACCGCGTCGTCATGGATTCCAGTCGACTCGGCCAGAGGTTGCAAGTCAAGTTCGATTCCCAGGCCGCCGGCGAATGCCATCTCCGCTGCGGCGACGGCCAGCCCGCCTTCACTGAGGTCGTGGCAACTACGGATGAGCCGCTCGTCGATCGCCCGGTGAACGGCCCGAAAGATCGCCGGCGCTCGTTCCAAGTCCACCTGCGGAACGTCTCCGCCGGCCAGTTCGTCGACCAGCGCGAAGTGGCTGCCACCCAGTTCGTTCCGCGTCGTTCCCACCAGGAACAACAGATTGTTCGGTTCTTTCAGATCCATGCTGACGGCCCGAGTAACGTCGTCCATTTGGCCCATGGCGCTGATCAGCAGCGACGGTGGGATGGTGACGTTTTGTTTGTTGCCCTGGGAATCGGTGAACGAGAACTCGTTGTTCAGACTGTCCTTACCGCTGATAAACGGCGTTCCATAGGTGACGGCGACGTCGTGGCAAGCCAAGGCGGCTCGGACCAGGCTGCCGAGTATTTCCGGCCGATCGGTGTTGCCCCAGCAGAAGTTGTCCAGGATGGCAATCCGACTGGGATCGGCACCGACGGCAATACAGTTGCGGACCGCCTCGTCGATGGCTGAGGCGGCCATCCAGTAGGGGTCCAGATCGCCGTAGTGCGGATTCATGCCGCAGGCAATGACCAGTCCGCGGTCGGACGTGAGATCGGGCCGAATGACCGCCGCGTCGGACGGACCGTCGTCCTCGACGCCGACCAACGGCTTGATGACGCTGCCCCCCTGTACCTCGTGATCGTATTGCCGGATGACCCACTCCTTGCTGGCGACGTTCAGCGAGCCGAGGATCTTTTTGAGGTCGTCGTCATAGTGGTCCCGAGGTCCCACGGGCTGCGACCCGTGGGCTTTGGGTTGTAACCCGTGGGCTTTGGGTTGTAACCCGTGGGCTTTGGGTTGTAACCCGTGGGCTTT
>CAZGYE010000127.1:0-2104 GCA_964530165.1 uncultured Planctomycetaceae bacterium | reverse complement strand
GGGTTGCGACTGAAAGCCCACGGGTGGCAACCCGTGGGATTCCGGCGGAGTGTAGACGGCGTCGCGGACGATCGGCGGCTGGCCGTCGTGCAGAAACGACATCGACAAGTCGGCCACCTGGTGATCGTGGTACTTCAGCAGCAAACGGCCCGTCTGCTGGAACTCGCCGATGACCGTCGCCTCGACTCCCTCTGCTTCACAAAGGCGGCGGAATTCCTGCCAGTTGCCCGGCGGGACGGCCAAGACCATTCGTTCTTGGGCCTCGGAGATCCAGATTTCGGTGTACGACAAACCGGAGTACTTCAGCGGCGCCCGCTCCAACCAGACTTCAGCCCCCATCTTTTCGCCCATCTCTCCGACGGCGCTGCTGAAGCCGCCCGCTCCGCAATCGGTGATGGCCGAGTACAGGTCGCGGTCGCGGGCCTCGAGGATGACGTCGACCACCATTTTCTCGGTGATGGCGTTTCCGATCTGCACCGCGCCGCCGGAGACCGATTCGCTCATCTGCGTCAGCTCAGCCGAGGAGAACGTGGCGCCGTGAATTCCGTCGCGGCCGGTGCGTCCCCCGACGGCGACAATCAGATCACCCGGTTTCAGTTTCTTCTCGCATTTGTCGACCGGGATCATCGCCACGTTGCCGCAGTAGACCAGCGGGTTGCCCAGATACCGCCGGTCGAAGTAGATGGCCCCGTTGACGGTCGGAATGCCCATGCGGTTGCCGTAGTCGCGCACACCGGCGACGACGCCTTTCGCCACGACCTTGGGGTGCAACGTGCCGGGCGGCAGTTCGGCGTGCGCAGTTTCCGGCGGCGCGAAGCAGAAGACGTTGGTGTTGCAGATGGGGCGGGCGCCCAGCCCGGTTCCCAGCGGATCGCGGATCACACCGCCGATGCCCGTGTTCGCACCGCCGTACGGTTCCAAGGCCGACGGGTGATTGTGCGTCTCGACCTTGAAGCAGACGCACTGCTTTTCGTCGAACGTCACAATGCCGGCGTTGTCCTCGAACACGCTGACGCACCAGTCGTCGTCACCCAGCCGTTCGCGGATCTCGACGGTGGCTGCGAAGATCGTCTCCCTCAGCATGTTCTCGAAGTACCGCTGCCGCTCGCCGTCGCGATACCGAATCCGGCCGGCCAGCGTCTTGTGAGAACAGTGCTCGCTCCAGGTCTGCGCCAGCGTTTCCAGCTCGACGTCGGTCGGGTCCCGATCCAACTCGATGAAGCGCCCGCGAATTGTCTGCATCTCGGCCAGGTTCAGATACAGTTGCCCCGTCCGGCTCAACTCGGCCAATTGCTCGTCGTTCATTTCGCGGATGGGGATCGTCACGAGTTGGAACTCGTAAGAACTGCCGAGCGAAATACTCTCGATCCGCAGCGGCCCGCGGACGACCTGTTCGATGGCGTCGTTGGCCAAGACATAAGACGCAACGCGATCGAGGTCGGTTTCGGAGGCATCGGCGTTGAACGAGTACTTTCGGCAGGTTGCGACGGCAGAGACGACCAGGCCGAAATCGCCGAGCGCCGACTGCGTGCTCATGGCCACGTTGTCGGTCACCCCCGGTTTGAAGAGGACGTTGAGCAGAGGCCGGCCGTCGCCCGCCGATGCCTCCTGTTCGTTCGATCGGTTCAGTTCTCTGACTTCGAACGTCTCCACGACCGTGTCGGCCAGCAAGTCGACGGCAACCCGCTCGATGTCCCGCTCGTCGGCTGAGGTCTGAATGAGAAACGACCGCGCGGATGTGACGTCGTGCAGCGTGCGGGTCCCCAAGGCATGACTTTCCGCCAGGACGCGGGCCGCGTCGCGATCCGTTTGGCTCGATGCCGGTCGAATTTCAACTTCCCACAGCATCATGATCCGAGTTACTCAAGAGCGTCGCGGTTCGTTTTGGCAACTTCGAGTAATTTTTTCAAGGCCCCGGCGTCGCCCTTGGCGATGCAATCGCGGAATTCCGACAGCTCGCCGGTGAAGGCGTCGAGGTGGCCGATGATCTCCTCGGCGTTGGCGAGCAAAATGCCGGTCCACAGGTCCGGATCGCCGGCGGCGATGCGGGTGGTGTCGCGAAATCCGCTGGCGGCCAAGGGACGGTCGCCCTCAGGCAGCCGTT
>CAZGYE010000126.1:0-14660 GCA_964530165.1 uncultured Planctomycetaceae bacterium | reverse complement strand
CCCGCCCGGCAGAACAAGGGGTTTCGCGGCAGCAACTGATCAACTTGGGCTAGAATGGTGGTACAAGCTCGCCGCCGGCGATCGTGAGCATGCCCTTGAGCACCTGTGGGTCGATGTCTTCGGAGATGGCCCGCACCGAGCCATCGGCCAACAACACGTGGGCAACGCCCGTGTGTTTGCTGCGGATGCATTTTCCTCTCGGATCGTTGACGCGGAAACTCATCGCGTTGAAATCCAGGTCGCGCGGCTCCATCCAGTGGATTCCCGACTCCGCCATCTCTGCCACAACGACGGTGTTCGAGGACCCGTCGGTGATATCCTTGATTCGCCGTGTGGCTGAGCCTGGGTAGATGGTATCCGGGCCCACGACCACCACGAAGCTGGTGTGCAGCGGGTCGGAATTGCGATCGCTGGCGCAGTGATACATGGGCACGATTCCCGACATCCCGATGGGGAGGCCGTCGGCCAGCGTGCGATTGTGCGGGCTGTTCCACGCTTCATTAAAGCGGTATCGCTCGTAGAGCGCCGGCTCTGCGAGAAACGGCAACGGCAGAACCCGCCAACTGTGCATCGGCCGGCCGTTCTTGTCGGCGATATACGCCGGCGGAAACGACCGGTACACGTCGTGGTAGTTGTGCAAGGCGAGCCCAAAGATCTTCAGTTGGCCTTTACAACTTGAGCGCCGCGAGGCTTCTCGGGCGGGCTGCGCCAGACGCCACAGAACCAGGACTGCTCCAACCACAACAAGCACTCCGAGCACCGGCGCCATAACCCGCCAGCAGCCCGACGGTTTGTTCCGCCACTCTTCTGAAGAAATGGTCATGATGGGTGTGCCATGCAACCAGTGGATTGCGACAACAAGTTGTCGGTTTGGGTACCACAAGGACAGCCTATGAATAATCCGAACTATTCAAAGGGTATCGCCTGCTTGCATGGTGGGAAAGGGCTGCCCTGGCATCCGCACATGCCGGCTGAGAATTGCTTACGGTTGCAAGACTTGGCACAATCGTGGTTTGTTAGTTGTCCGGAACACAAGAAGCTACACGTCAGCAATACAGAAGGAATGACTCCATGACCGCGTGCACAATGGCTCTGTCGTTGTCGATGGTTGTCGCCGGCGGCGATGTTGGTAATCGACTCGTCTCTCTCGACGAATTCTGTGACCCGTACTACGCCGGGCTGGAGACGCCGAAACTCGTCACGCCACAGTGGGTCGGCGAGGAGGGCGTCGAGGCGGTGATCGTCTTGGCCAACGATGACCTGCGCGACCCCGCCCACCACGAGAAATACATCCGGCCCATCCTGCGACGGCTCAAGCAGATCGACAAGCAAGCCGGCCTGAGTTTAATGGCCAACACAATCGTCCCCACCGATCCGCAACTGCAGAGTTGGCTCCGGGAAGGGGTTACCGTAGAAGTCCACACGTTCACCCATCCGTGCCCCTGCCTTCAGGGCGGCGATTTGGCCAAGGCGAAGGCGACGTACGACAAGTGCGTCGACCTGCTGCGAGACATCCCCAACGCCCGGCCCGTCTCCTACCGCATGCCGTGCTGCGATTCCATGAACTCCGTCAGCCCCCGGTTCTTCGCGGAGATCTTCAACCGGACCACCGAAAAGGGAAACTTCCAGACGATGGACTCGTCGGTGTTCCACATCTTCAGCGCCAACGACCCGGCATTGCCTCGTCGCTTGGCGTTCGACCAGCCGGGCCGGGAACGGTTCCGTAAGTACGTCCCCACCGATCATGGGATGGTCAATCTCATCGAGGATTATCCGTATCCCTACGTGATCGGTCGGCTCTGCTGGGAGATTGCCTGCTTGATGCCCAGCGATTGGGACGCCCAACATCTTAACGGCAAGTGCAGCCCCACGACGGTTGCCGACCTGAAGGCCGCCGTCGACGCGGCGGTCATCAAGCGGGGCATTTTTTCATTGTGCTTCCATACGCACGGCTGGATCCGCAACGATCAGGTCATCGAGATGATCGACCACGCCGAGGCCAAACACCCCGGGAAGGTCAAGTTCCTCAGCTTCCGCGACGTTCAAGATCGGCTCGACAAGAACCTGCTGGGCGGACAACCGCTGCGTGCCGCCAATGGGCAGGACAATGGCGTCCGCCTGATCGATCTGAACGCGGATGGTTACCTCGACGTCGTTATCGGCAACGAGCAGGTGCGTCAGACCCGCGTCTGGTCTCCACAGACGGGCCGGTGGCAGACGAACACGTTTCCCGTCGAGATCGTCCGCGTCGACGACCGGGGCAACCGCCACGAAACCGGTGTCCGCTTCGGCGTGCTGCAAAAGAACGGCTTTGCCAGCATCCTGGTCCACAACGAGACGGCCGCCGGTTTGTGGCACTTTGACGGCAGCGGTTGGACGGAAGTCTCTCACGGGCTGGCCGGCCTCGATCTGGACGGTCCTGTCGAGACCAGTCTGGGCAGGCGAGACCGCGGAGTGCGGCTCCGCGACCTCGACGGCGACGGTCTCTCGGAGCTTGTCGTCGGCAACCCGAAACAAAACGCCGTGTTCGCCTGGTCTGCAGAACGTCGCGCGTGGCGGCCATTGCCGATCCGTCTGCCCGCAGGAACGATGATCGTCGACGAACTCGGCCGGGACGCCGGGTTGCGGTTCGTCGACGTCGACGAAGACGGCCGGGCTGACGTCCTGTTCTCCAACGCCGAGCGCTATTCGCTGCACCAATTCATCTCCATCGATCAGGGCTGGTCTCGCAAGATCCGCGCCGGACGTCGCGGTGACAAAGACGAAATCCCCATGATCGTCCGCGCCGACGGAACCAACAACGGGGCGTGGTTCAACTACCGGCACATGTGGGTCCAGAACGAAGAGACCGGCAAGACGAAGCCCAACCAGGTCGACGGCCGCTCTTTCACGGGGCTGCTGGTCAGCGACATCCACCCGCCGCCCCGTTCGCCGGAGGCCTCCATGAAGGCCATCCAGGTTCACGCCGGCATGAAGGTCGAGCTGGTGGCGGCCGAGCCGCTGGTGATGGACCCGGTCGATTTCGCTTGGGGTCCCGACGGCAAACTCTGGGTTGCTGAAATGGCCGACTACCCCCTGGGCCTGGACGACAAAGGGAAAATCGGTGGCCGCATCCGCTTCCTGGAAGACACCGACGGTGACGGCCGCTACGACCGCTCCACGGTCTTTCTGGAACCGGTCGGTTTTCCTTCCGGTGTGATGCCGTGGCGAAAAGGAGTGCTGGTCACCGCTGCGCCGGAGATGTTCTACGCCGAGGACACCGACGGCGATGGGAAAGCCGACGTGCGAAAGCCGCTGTTCACGGGATTCATCGAGGGCAACCAGCAACACCGATTCAACCACCCCCGCTGGGGTTTGGACAACTGGGTGCATCTGGCCAATGGCGACAGCAACGGAAAAATCCGCTCGGTCAAGACCGGCCAGGTCATGAACATCAACGGTCTGGATCTGCGCGTCCGGCCCGACGACGGACGGATGGACGTGCAGTCGGGACGGACCCAGTTCAGCCGCAACCGCGACGACTGGGGGAACTGGTTCGGATGCAACAACCCGAATCCAGGCTGGCACTACGTCTTGGCCGATCGCTATATCCGCCGCAATCCGCACGTCGCCCCGCCGGCAGGCAAGGTCTACCTTGGTGAAGACAGAAACGCATACCCGGGCGGCCGCGTGATCACCCACTGTTTCTTCGAACAACCGACTCCACCGGAAGGCGAACCGGTCCGATGGACCGCCGTCTGCGGGGTGACGATCTACCGCGACGAGCTGTTGGGACCCAATTTTGCCGGCAACCTGTTCGTCAGCGATTCGGTCTACAACTGCGTGCACCGCATGATCGTCACGCCCAACGGAGTCACCTTTCGCGGCCGGCGCGCCCCGGAAGAACAGCGGACCGAATTTCTCGCCTCGGCCGACCCCTGGTCCCGTCCCAACACGGTCGAGACCGGTCCCGACGGGGCGCTCTGGTTCTCGGACATGTACCGTTTCGTCATTGAACATCCTGAGTGGATCGACGTCCGGCTGATCAAGAAGCTTGATCTGCGCGCCGGGCATGACAAGGGACGCATCTACCGCGTTTATCCCATCGGGAGCAAACTCCGCCCCATCCCGCGCTTGGACACTCTCGACACGGCCGCTCTGGTGGCCGCGTTGGACAGTCCGAACGGCTGGCAGCGGGACATGGCCCAGCGGATGCTGCTGTGGCGTGCCGACAAGTCGGCGATCGGGCCGCTGGAGAAGATGGCCGCCACAAGCCATCGGGCCCTGGCAAGACTGCACGCTCTGTGTACGCTCGATGGGCTTGGCGCTCTGCGTGCCGAGGTCGTTTTGCCCGCGCTGGCCGACCGGCATCCCGGAGTGCGGCGACACGCCGTCCGTCTGAGTGAATCTTTTTTGGGCAACCATCCCGGCATCGGGGAGGCGTTGCTGAAACTGGCCGACGACCCCGACGCCCAGGTCCGCATGCAGTTGGCCTACAGTCTGGGCGAATGGGACGAACCGCGGGCAGCCCGAGTCTTGGGACGGTTGGCCGCCCGGTCAGCCAACGACCCGTACATGACCGCTGCCGTGCTCAGCTCCGCAACACGGCATCTCGAAGAGATCATCGGCGAGGTTTTGCCCAAGCCGAGCTTGGCCCAAAGTCGGGCCGACCTCGTCAGCAAACTGCTGCTCCTGGCCGCGGCATTGGACGATCAGAAGACGCTTGCCGTCATTCTGCGGGCGATCACCGCCGAACCGCCCGGCGGACACGCCAACTGGCAGTACGCGCTGATGGCCCGCGCCCTGGACGGTTTGGCCCGGCAGAGGACGTCGCTTGGGAAGCTTCACAAGCAGGCCGGACCGGAATTGAAAGAAGTGCTCTCGCAGTCGACGCGGCTGTTTCAAGCCGCCCGCCACGTGGTCGCCGATCCGGACGCCGCACTGTCCGACCGCATGGTCGCGATGAAGATTCTCGGACGCGGTTTGGAGGGTCAAGACGATGACCTCAAAACGCTTGCCGAACTGCTCGTTCCCCAAAACCCGGTCGACCTACAATTGGCTGCTGTGGCCAGCATGGGCCGACTCCGCCGGGAGCAGGTGCCTCAGTTGCTGCTCAAGCGGTGGATTCAGCAGGGCCCCAAGCTCCGCAGCGCCGTGCTGGACGTGCTGCTAAGTCGGCCCGAATGGATCAGCACCCTGTTGGACGCCGTCGAGACTCGGCCGGAAGTCGCCGCCGGACTGGGAACCACGCGACGTAACGCGTTGCTGCGTTATCCCTCCGACCCGATCCGCCGCCGCGCCGAGAAACTGTTCGGACAGCTCACCACCAGCAAGCAGATCCAGGCGGCACTGAAGCAATACAAGCCGGTGCTCCACATGTCGGGCGACCCGGCGCGCGGCAAGAAGGTCTTCGAAGAGGCCACCTGCTCCAAGTGCCACAAGTTGGAGGGCGTGGGCAAGCACATCGGGCCCGACCTGCGGGCCTTGGTCGACAAGTCTCCCCAGGCGCTGTTGGTCGCCGTGCTTGATCCCAACCGGGCCGTCGAAGACCGCTTTCTGCAGTATTCCGCCGTCACCACCGACGGCCTCGTTCTTGCCGGCATGCTGACCGAAGAAACCAGCAACAGCATCACTCTCGCCGACGCTGAGGGCAAGCTCCACACACTGCTCCGCAAAGATGTCGACGAATTGATCGGCAACAACATCTCCAGCATGCCCGACGGCCTGAAAGAGAAGCTCAGCCTGCAGCAGATGGCCGACCTGTTCGCCTTCATCGACCAGACCGGCCCCGCCCCGAAGCAGTTCCCCGGCAATAAGCCCGAGCGGGTCATGCCGGGCGCCGACGGCTCACTGGATCTCACGGCCGCGAAAGCGGAAATCTACGGACCGGACATTCAATTCGAGCCGCAGTACAAGAACCTTGGCCAGTGGAGCAGCGGCGACGCTTACGCCGCCTGGTCGTTCGAGGTTGCAGCCGCCGGCGACTTCAACGTCTCCTTCAACTACGCCTGCTACAGCGGCGAGGCCGACAAGCCGTTTCTCCTGGAAGTCGCCGGCCAAAAGGTGCGCGGAACCGTTGCCAGCACCGGCCGCTGGAACCGTTATGTCGAGACTCAGTTCGGCCGCGTTCACCTCGAGGCCGGCGAGAACCGCCTGACGTTCCGCTCCGACGGTCGGATCGCCGGTCCGTTAATCGACATTCGCACAATACGGCTCGTACCGGTTGCGCAGTGAAACTCGGTTCATCCTGTTCTCGCCGACGATGCGGGCCAATTCGTGGCCCCTGAGATTGTGAAGGCATCACTCCGGTGTCCAATGGTGGCGATAGAACCCGTTGGGCTGTTCGTCGCACCAGCGGCCTATCGCCCCGCTGGGGCTCGGGCAGAATGGACTCGATCCCGGCCCCCAGAGCTCACGCCCTGGGCTACCATTTACCGTCCCTCCGGGACTGAGAATGAAGCCTTTCAAACACGCTCTCAGAAAATCCATTCTTCAACACTCGAAAATTAAACGACTTACGCCACCGTACGCTAGAACGCGAAGAACATGAAATTCGATACCGAGGAATGTCGATGGTATAATTATGGGAAGCCCTTACGGGTCTGGGGTGAAGGTTCGCCTTCGAGGCCGGAAGTATGTCGCGAGACAAAGTCAACGGGATCGAAAAACGTCACGGCGACGCGTTCATTGACCGCGTGCTGATCGTCGACGAGCCTGAAAGCGCCGAGCACATTAAGACACTGATGGAGAAGCAGGGATACAAGACCGTCGTCGCCAAGGACGGAGGTCAAGCGCACGCGAGTTTTTCGTTGCAGAAGCCGGACTTCGTCATTCTCGAACTCCTCTTGCCGGGAGAGAGTGGTTTCGAGATTTGTGAACGATTGAAGAAACTGAACAAGGCGACCCCGGTGATGGCGCTGACGGAAATCGACCTGAATTCTTCCCGCAACCTGGCGGCGCGCGTGGGATTCGACGGCTACCTCACCAAACCGTTCGATGAAGAGACGCTGGTGGAACTGATTCAGGACATCAACAACGCGGTTTGGGAGCGGACGCACAAGACTCGGCTGAGGGAAGTCGGGAGCATTCGTTTCACCTGCCATTGCGGGAGACGACTGGCCATGCTCCTGAAGGACCGGGGCAAAGCGATGACTTGCCCCGACTGCAACGAGCGTATCGATGTGCCCGAATGGGCGGGAAGCCAGCGGGCCAAATTCTTCGTCCCGCGCGGCCCGGACGATGAGTCAGAGCCCGTTCGCTCGGCCGAGCCGCTCAAATTTGTCACGATCAAATGTCGGCACTGCGGGACATTCTATCGGTTACTCCCTGAGGCCATGCAGGACTCCAGGACCTGCCCGAAGTGTCACAAACAGCAACAAGGCCCGCTCTCGATCGTCGGCGCCCCGCTTTCCCGTGCAGCGTTGGCAAGCTCCGGACGCGTCTTGATCATCCGCAGCGGAAAACATCGGGGGAAGAAGCTGTTGCTCCCCGACAAGCTCGTGGTGATCGGCCGCAGCCCCACCAGCCACATTCGCGGCACCTCACCGGACATCAGCCGCAGGCATTGCCTGCTTCGCACCACACCGGAAGGACTGATGGTTCGCGACCTCGAGAGCAAGACCGGCACGTTCATCAACGGCGAGGCAATTGAGCAAGAGACGCTGATGAGGCCCCACGATATCCTGCAGGTCGGACCGATGAGGCTGCAGCTCGCCGGAATCGACCGGGTTGTGGAATCGGACCTTTCGCGGGAGCTCTCCGGGGAAAACGCGGCTCAAAAGACGGGCGATTTTGTGCGGGCGAAAGTACAAACCGAACAGTTCGAGACCACCGCCCAAGAAGCTGCGACAGTCATTGGGCAGCACTGGGAGATCCTCCGCAAACGATCGCAGATTCGCGCCCAGTTGGACGACTCCGACATCGGTTAACGGGAAGCCAGACGCGTGCAAAGTTGATCCCGCATCGGCCGACACCTAGAATGAAGTCCACCTAGGAGAGTCACTCGACCCGAGACAACAGAAAGTAGACCAACAGCTTTGGCCGCCGAGAAACGCGACTTCGACGAATTCCTGGAGAAGTTTAAACGCCATCACGACGTGATGGTCGAAGAGCTCCACAAGGTGATCATCGGGCAGGACGCGGTCATCGACCAGATTCTGTCCGTGATTTTCACGGGGGGGCATTGCCTGCTGGTCGGGGTGCCGGGGCTGGCGAAGACCTTGGTGGTGAGCACGATCGCGCAGATCCTCGATTCCGCCTTCAAGCGGATTCAGTTCACACCGGACCTGATGCCCTCGGACATCACCGGCACGAACGTGCTGGACGACTCCGAGGGCGGGCGTCGTGAATTCCGGTTCGTGAAAGGGCCGGTCTTTACGAACATTCTGCTGGCCGATGAGATCAATCGGACCCCGCCGAAAACTCAGGCGGCCTTGCTGCAGGCCATGCAGGAACGCGAGGTCACCGTCGGTCAGACCACCTACAAGCTGCCCGAGCCGTTCTTCGTCATTGCCACGCAGAACCCCATCGAGCAGGAGGGCACCTACCCGCTGCCCGAGGCGCAACTGGACCGCTTTATGTTCAACGTGGAAGTGGATTATCCGAACCTGGATGAAGAGGAGGAAATCCTGACAACCACGACGCTCGGCGAGAAGCCGGAGACGCGGAAAGTGCTCTCGTCGAAATCGATTCTGTATCTGCAGCGGCAGATCAACCAGATTGAGATCGCTCCGCTGACGGTCAACTATGTGGCCCGGCTGGTGCGGGCGACGCGGCCGTCTGACGGATCGGCCCCGAAGTTCGTCCAGGAGATGATCGATTGGGGCGCAGGTCCCCGGGCCGGCCAATACCTGATTGCCGGCGGCAAGGCGGTCGCCGCCATGGACGGCAGACCGAGCGTCTCGCTGGAAGACATCCGCAAAGTGGCTGTCCCCGTGCTGCGTCACCGCATCTCCACCAACTTCCAGGCCCAGGCCGAAGGCTTCGCCACCGAAGACATCATCGCGCGCCTGCTCGAAGAGGTCCCGGAGCCGAGTGTCCCGAAATACGAATAGCAAGTCCAGAAAAATTGAGAGTTGAGAGCGGAAAGCCGACAACCCTCAACTCTTCCAATTGGGATTGCCGTGATCGGTCCCGATGGGTATCCTTCGGCGCAAAAGGGCGTACCGCGAGTGCTCGACTCGAACCCGCTTCTCAGTTGAGAGTTGAGAGTTGAAAGTTGAGAGTCCAAAGCCGACAGCCCAAAGCCGACAACCGAAAGCTGCGAGCGAAGCGGTCGCGAAAGTGCCGATCTCTCAACGCTCAACGCTCCACTCTCCACTCTTCTCCGGTCTGCGCACGGTCAGCCTGTTGACGCTGCTGAGCCGAATCCTGGGCCTGATCCGCGACGTGGGCATGGCGGCGCTGTTCGGCGGCGGGATGGTCATGGATGCATTTTCGGTCGCGTTTCGCATCCCGAATCTCGCACGCCGGCTGTTCGGCGAAGGGGCGCTGACGGCAGCGTTTCTGCCCATCTTCGTTCGCGAGCGGAAGCAATCGGGGAGGCAAGCTGCGTGGCAACTGGCCAGCGCCGTTCTCGGTCTGCTCGCCGTCGCACTGTGCGGACTGGTGCTGCTGGGCGAATTGTCGTTGTGGTGCCTCTCGCTCGTCTGGCAGAGCAGTGCGGAAGCCGATCTGCTCATCGGGCTGACCGCCGTCATGCTGCCCTATTTGATTCTGATCTGCCTGGCCGCCCAAGTCGGCGCGATCTTGCACGCACTGGGCCATTTCACCTGGCCCGCGCTGTTGCCGGTTCTGCTGAACGTCTTTTGGATCGGAGCCATCTGGTGGGTGGCGCCGCGGTTTGAGTCGCCCACGGCCCAAGTCTACGCCGTTGCGGTCTGCATTCTGGTTGCGGGATTCGTGCAGATCACGGCGCCGCTGCCGACACTGCACCGACTCGGCTTTCGCTACGACAGCGCGTGGCGAGCCGCCCGCGAGAAGGTTGCCGAGATTGTCCGGGTCATGCTGCCGGTCCTTGTGGGATTGTCGATCACGCAGCTGAATACCATTTCCGACAGCCTGATCGCTTGGGGCTTCTCGCAACCGGAATCCGGTCTCGCAGCGATGTCTTTGCCCGGTTCACCCCACTACCCACTGCAAGTTGGCACGGCCTCGGCATTGTATTTTGGCCAGCGGATGTACCAGTTCCCGCTGGGAGTTTTCGGGATTGCGTTGGGGACTGTGTTGTTCCCCCAGTTGTCGCGGCACGCTGCTGACGGTCGGCTTGATCGGCTGCGCGACGACCTGATGCTCGGTTTGCGGCTGGTCGTCTGTGTCGGTTTGCCAGCAAGTCTGGGGCTGGTGCTGCTGGCAAGACCGCTGACGTCCCTGCTGTTGGAACACGGTGCCTTCGACGCTGAGGACGCGTGGCAGACCGCCGCGATGATCTCGGCCTACGGCACCGCCGTCTGGGCGTACTGCGGATTGCTGATCGTCAACCGCGGCTATTACGCCGTCGGCGATCAACAGACGCCGCTACGGTTCGGTCTCGTGACGGTGCTGTTGAATCTCGTTCTGAACCTGACACTCATCTGGTTTCTCGCCGGGCCGGGCCTGGCGCTCGGTACCGCTGTTTGTGCCATGCTGCAGGTTGCCGCCACCGTCTGGTTCATTCAGCGGCGGATCGGCCCGCTGGACTGGACGCAATTGTCACGAGCCGCTTGCCGGGCGGCCGTGGCCACGGGCGTCATGTCGCTGGTTTGTTACATGACGCTGAACCAAATCGCAGCAGAGGATCGGCTTGTGGTCCGTTTGCTGCGGGTGTTTGTTCCGTTTGCTGCTTCGGTCGTCACGTATCTCGCCGCCGCCAAACTTCTGCGCATGGACGAAATCTGGCTGCTGCTGAAGCGAAATCGTTGACGTTTCGTTCGATCCAACCACGGATTATACGAAAAGGTACGGATGAGGATTTGGATTATTCTCGTAGGAGTTGGTAAACTGACTCTCTCAGGGAAACCGAATCGGGTCAGTCCAAGGGTTCAATGAAGGGGATTGTTCAATGGCACGCACACAAGCCGGGCCGGCAGGGGGCTTCTTGCTGGTTTTGCTCTTCTCAGCCCCGATTGCGTCGCTTGCCGATGAGCCGGTCATCAACGGGCCGTTGGTGGCGCACTGGACGTTCAACGAACCCGGTCCGACGGCAGTCATCGACGAGGTTTCCGGGAATGAGTCTCTCGGCGTCAAGGCCGAGGGCAGCCTCCCCAGAACGCGAGGCGTGCACGGCAACGCGCTGGACTTGCTCGGCAAACACAGTCTGGCGGTCAACATCGGCCCGTACACGAAGGGCATGTCCAAGATCAGCTTCTCCGCCTGGACGAGACCGACCGAGTTGAGTGGATACCGCGAAATCTTCCGCCAGGAGTGTCCCGATCGTTTGTTGTTCTCGTACCAGAACAACGGCTCGATCCTCTCGCTGGGACTGAATGTGGGCGGCTACGTCGAGTGCGACGCCCGGATCAATCCGGGACAGATTCTTGATGGGTGGTGGCATCATTGTGCGGCCACGTTCGACGGCCAGACGATGCGCGTCTATCTCGACGGCAAGCAGATCGGCTCGCTCGAGCGCCGGGGCAAGATGACCACGTCCTCGGGCGTCCCCGGTTTCATCGGCTCCAGCAGCGGAAGAGGCGAATACTTCCAAGGGACCCTGGACGACCTCAGAATCTACAAAGACGCCCTGACGCCCGAACAAATCGCTTCCCTGTATCAAAGCGGCCTGGAGTCGATTGCCAGAATCTCCCAAGAGCTTGAGAAACAAGTCAACGCTTTCTACGTGCCGGGAAAAACGTTCGCCGAAACGCTGGCCAATTCCCGCAGAAACCTTCACCAGAAAGGCATCCGCATCGACCGCGATTTGGCCGGATTTGTCCATGCCAAATTGAAGGCTGGCTTCACCGACGACTATGAGAGATTCGTCAGCTTGACCGGCACAAGCCCCCTGGACTACCTGCTGGCCAAGGACAACGATTTTCATGTCAAACAGGCGGGACGGCTCGTCGAATTGCTGCTTGAGTACAAGCCTCTGACCGCACACCAATTGGCCAAGCAAACTCCGGAAGATGTCAAGAAGTGGAGCGAGGCCGAACGCATCCGGCAGAAATATGAAAGGCTCAAGGCGCTGGGCGCACGGGCCAAATTCTCCCCGGAATGGATCGAGGTGATGCTCGAAGCTGGGCGAAGAATTCAGTTCCGTCCGTCCGTCTCCGAGGCCGTCGCACCCTATATCACGCCGGAAACGCCCAAGACGCGAAACCTGACCGCCGCCGAGGCCCGCGAATCGCTCGAGCGTGACTGGCTGCATCAGGCCGGCGGGGACCCCACGCCGGAAAGAATCAAGAATGAAATCCGCTGGGCCCGCGAATTGGCCGCCAGAATCCAGTCCAACCACGCCGGCAAAGTCGACTTTACCAACGAGCTTGCCGAACTGGACGGACTGGAGAAGCAGGCGGCGGCTATTTCTGTGCCCGATCGCCCGCTGTATTTCAAGGTCCGGGAAGTCAAACGGACCCTGATGTTCTCTAACCCCGTCGTTGATTTCGACAAGGTCCTGTTTGTCGCCATGCCCTTCCCGCAGGGAAAGGAATGGCCCCACCAAACCCGCCACCGGCTGGGATACATGGCCGTGCCTGGCGGCCGTTTGCTCACTCTTGAAGGGCTGTCACCGGCCGGTAAGCTCACTCAGCTCATGCCGCAGGCGCCGCTACACGGTTCGTTCTGGCGTCCCGACCTCTCCTACGACGCCAAGAAAGTCCTGTTCTGCTTCAAGCCGCACAATGAGAAATCGTTCCACCTCTACGAAATCCACATCGACGGAACCGGGCTTGTGCAGCTCACCGACGGCCCTTTCGACGACCTGGACCCGATCTACCTGCCCGACGAGAAGCACATCATCTTCTCCACCACGCGAAGCCACAGCTACGTCCGCTGCATGCCGCCCACCAACGCTTTCGTGCTGGCCCGCTGCGATAGAGACGGCAAGAACGTTTATCTGATTTCACGCAACGTCGACCCTGACTATCTCCCCTCCGTTATGAACGATGGCTGTGTCATCTACACCAGATGGGAATACACCGACAAACCCCTCTGGCGGGCACAGGCACTCTGGACAGTCAACCCGGACGGCACGCAGGTGAACACGTATTGGGGCAATCAGAGCGTCTGGCCCGATCTGCTCAAGGACGCCAGAAGCATTCCCGGCAGTCGGCGCGTGATGTTCACGGGCAGTGCCCATCACAACTGGTTCAGCGGTTCCGTCGGCATCATCGATCCTGGCCGCGGCTCCAACTTCCCCAACGGATTGACAAAAGTGACCGCCGACGTGACCTGGCCCGAGTCGGGCAACGGCCCCGTCGACCCGGTTGAGTCGCCCAACTACCACACCAGCGGCGAATACGCGGCGTACTACTCGCCGTACCCGCTCAGCGAGCAGGACTTCCTCGTGTCGGCAAACCGCGGCGGCAAGTTCGTGCTCTACTTGATGGACATCGACGGCAACCGGGAGCTTATCTACGAAACCGGAAACAACATTTTCCACGCCTTGCCGTTGAAACCCCGCAAGAAGCCTCCCGTCATTGCCGACCGAGTCGCTTGGCCCGACCGCAAAGACCGCCTCAACCCGAAACCCGGCGTGATTTACAGCAACAACGTGTACCAGGGCGCTCCCCAAGAGCTGAAAGGAAAAGCCAAATACTTGCGCGTCCTTAGTGTGGACCCAAAAACGTACACGTACTGGTACAAAAGGCCGTACATCTCGACCGGTCCAGTGGTGTCGATTGTGCAGTCCGAGGGCGTCAAGCGCGTTCTTGGAACCGTACCCATCGAAGCCGACGGCTCGGTGTCTTTTCACGTACCGGCGGGCGAAGCGGTGCATTTCCAGCTTCTCGACGGCAACTACCGCGCCCTGCAAACGATGCGCAGTTTTACCGGCGTTATGCCCGGCGAACGGAGAGGATGCCTGGGCTGCCATAAACGGCACAGCAGAGCCCCCGAACAATCGAAGAGGAAATCGATCGCCTTGAGCAAAGAGCCGCGAGAAATCACGCCACCTCCCTGGGATGACTGCACGGTGAGCTATGCGAGATACGTCCAGCCCGTGTTGGACAAATACTGTGGCAAGTGTCATCAGGGCGACGGCGAGGCAACGAAGGACCTCGACTTGACCGCCCGGCCGGGCTTCCTCATGTTCGACGAGCCTTACGTGACCCTGACCGGCAAGCCGACTTGGGCCAAGCCGTATCAGAAACCCAAAAACCCGGTGCCCGGATGGGGTATCGCCAATATGCTGATGGTCGAAGCGTACGACCGAAGGGACCCGAAAGCCTATCAGACGCCCCAACCGATGACCGCCCTCTCCTACAAGAGCAGGCTGATTGACCTCGCCTCCAACGGAAAACACTACGACGTGCGGGTCGACCCGGTGAGCCTCAGACGGCTCATCGCCTGGGTCGACGCCATGTGCCCCTACCGCGGCGACGAAGAAGTGCGGGAAATCCCAGACCCGACCTTCCAGGGCGTCGACTGGCTCTCCATCCGTCCCAAAGTCAAGAGTGCTCCGGTCATCGTCCGGCCCGGTCCTGTCGACTAGCCGCAATACCGTTTAACGAAGCCTATGTGGAAACGTGCAAACGATTTGTGATGGGTGG
>CAZGYE010000125.1:0-14885 GCA_964530165.1 uncultured Planctomycetaceae bacterium | reverse complement strand
CTCTTTGGGAATGGCTGACCTTCCCGGCAAGACAACGCGAATAGGACACAAGGCGATTTCCTGATTTTGCAAAACTTCAGTTACAGGCCGGCGAGCGTCTGCCTGAAGAGGACTTGCACCTCTCAGACCAAATACACTCACAGGCGCACTAGGGCAGGCTCCCGCCTGCCGTAGTTTCGATTGACTCAACGTAAGAGAAGAGGACGGCAGGCCTCTCCTGTTCCTGGGGAACCCCGATCGATGCCCCCCTGTTCCAGCGACCCCGGCAGGACCGATTGCGCCAGGCCAATTCGACGCATCGCCGCGGCCCCCGCTGCAGCGAAATACGAGGGCTCCTGCGACCGAGATTTCGGGGCTCCATAGCATGGTTCGACACCGTCGCTGTCGACGTTTCGCCGACGCCGTCACCGACGCCCACGCAAGACTCGCTGTCGACTGCTGGCCAGGCTCTATCGAGTGGGACTGGCTCCCCACCAGGTTCCAGCGGGAGGTTTCTGGTAACATCATGTTTTCCAATCCCCCGCCCCCAAGTGAAACAGGACGCAATAGCCGGATTCGCCAGAATTCCGTTGCTCCATCACTCAGGCTGAATTCTTGCGAGTTCAGCAACCAACAAAAAAAGGTTTGCTCAACGTCGAAACAATCTCGGCAGCCGCCGTCCCATTCGCGTCTTGCCGGTCCTCTCGTGCGGGCTTGCGGCCTCTTCGTCGAACAGCAACTGTCCCCAGTAGCTCTCCAGCAGCATCCGGCAATCGCCATATCGCTTCTCGTCCCAGGCCAACGTGACGGCGGAATAAACTTTTGTCAACTGGTTCAGATCGTCCGGCGTCAACCGGTACATTTGGATGTCGACGTCGTCGATCCAAACCTTGCCGGAATCTCGCATCTCGACAGTGACCTGGGCGTCTTCCAGTGCCTGATCTGGAATGTCCTTCACCTGAAACTCGTAACGCCGCCAGCGCGTGTCGACTTTGACGCTTTGAGACTCGACGTATTTCCGGCCGTCGTGGGTCGCTTCGAATGCCAAGCGGATGTCGGCCGCGTTCCGGTTGCTGCGGAGCCAAACGCTCATCGTCAGAAAGCGTCCGTCAGTGGCCGGCAGCGGTGACGAGAGGACGGCCACGGCGGACCGCTTACCGCCAGTGGCGGACCGCTTACCGCCAGTGACGGACCGCTTACCGCCGGTGGCGGACCGATTGGACGCCAGCATCAGCGACTTGTCGCCCGAACGCGGGTTCCGACGGTCCAGAGACCAAAAGACCGAGTTTTCGGTAGGCACCTTCCAGCCGGGCAATTCTTCTCGCTGCTCCGGCGTCCGCTCGAATCCGGGATTCTTCAAGAACGTTTTTTTCGCCTGTGCGGACTGATGGACCTCCGAGATCTGTCGCTCAAATTGGCGGATTCGCCCCGCGAGAAACTTCAGCGCCCGATCCGCCGGAAAAACATCCACGTCGTGAACTCGCGTGTTGGCGTCGGAGAGCTCGCACGCCCAAACGTCGTACGGTTCCAGGTGGACGCGGATCGCGCTGCCACCAGTCTCCTCTCGACGGAGCTTCCACTCCCGAGGGCGTCCCAGATGGACCAGACGCGTCTGGGCGGAACACGACAAATGGAGTCTCACGTCGATGACGTCCGGGAAGTCGTTCACCACGTATAGGAACGTCTTTCCCCCGTGCCGCGCGGTTCGAACGACGGCTGGTTGCCGCTCGGTTTCCTTGCGGTGAAACGAGACGGCGGGCAGCGCCTCGATGACGTCGCGAATCCTGCGCGTGTGCTCTTCGGAGCCGAAAGGGATCATCCAACCACCGTCGAAAATCATCTGGGCGTCACCCGCCGCCAACGCGTGCGCATAGCGTTTGCGGTTCGCCGCCCCGGCCGGTGATGCGTGTGCCGCCAACCAGGTGTAGGCCGGCTGCCAGGGTGAAAGGGAATCGAACTCGGCAATTCGGCACTCGCAAGGGGCGTGGTAGAACAGGCTGCCCCGCGCGGGCGCCCGGAAGGCGGCGTCGAGGCTGCGGCTGGCGTTGACAGTCTCGTTCAGCGCGTCGGCCAACGGGCGATCGGGAAAGCCCCACAAGCTGGGTCGCAGGAGCATCATTCGTTCGGACTTGGCGTTCAGACTGAAGTCGAGACCCTTCGGCGCCAAAAGTGCTTCCAGGCGGTCCCCCGATTTGAGCGCCTGGTACAAATCGTCGTCCGGATTGCTGCCCCGCAGAACACGATTCCCAGAAAGTATGAACTGGGCCGTCGGATGTGCCTCCGTCACCACTTGAGCCAGCCGCTGGTGAAACCGGGCCAATTCCTCGCAGCGCCAGCGCACCCAGGTTCCACGTCCCTTTCCGGTCAGAAATTCATGCCGCCGCCGATATCGATCGGGACCCCGATCGCCGGGGACTTGCATGCCGGTCGCCCGTCGGAAGCGAGCAATCGTCTCGTCGTCGTAGCCCCAGTTGAGGCCGGGAAATTGCAGGTATCCCACGCTGCTCAGCTCAACCGCCACGCCTTGAAATGACGGATGCGAACGATACCGCTCGACCAACTCTCCCACGACGTCGAGAACGGCTTTCTGGACCCGCGGGTCGAGTGGATTGTAATGAGGCGCCAATCCTCGCGCGGAACCCCGTGTCTCGCGCCAGCTCCGGCCGTCGCGACCGATCAGTTCCAGCCCCCGCGCGCCGTCGCCGTCGCGGGCAAGAATTTGCTCCAACGCCGGCAACGGGGTCGAAAATTGCAGTTCCGGAATGAGGACCAATCCCTCGCGATCGAACACTCGATACAACAACTCCAGCACGTCCTTGCGAATTATATCCTGGCCCGTGGAAAAGTAGACGCCTGTATCATAGCGCGGGGTCGGCTGTAGCAGCCGGCTGGGATAGATGGTGCTTCCGTCGGCCAGCACAGCGAGCAGGAAACTGTTGAAACCGGCATAACGCAGGTATTCAGCCAGCCGCCTCGCGGCCGTGTGAAACGTCACCCAGTCGTCCAGACTGCGACGGCTGGGAGCGTCGTACGCTTCCGGGGCGCCGAAATTTTCCGGCAGCAGCGGCTTGTGCATGTACGGACCGACCAGCCGCAATTGCAGACCCGAAGATTCCGCTTTCGGCGCCCGGCTTTTCGTTTTCAGCGATTCCAGTTCAAACACTTCGACATTTGTGACCTCAAACGGTTTGCCCGCGTGGAGGTTGTGCAAAAGCAAAACGGGCGAGCGGGCTTTCGGCCAGAAGATTATCTGGTGACGAACGAGTTCCCCGGCACCGTCCGAACCGCCAGTGGCGGACCGCTTACCGCCAGTGGCGGACCGCTTACCGCCAGTGGCGGACCGCTTACCGCCGGTGGCGGGCGCGAACGGGTCTCGTGCATCGATGTAAACGCCCGAATCGAGTCCGACCGGCATGAGTTGCCCGGCGGCGTTTGCTTCCAGCAGGCTGACTCCCAGACTTTGTGACACGCCGGCCGGTGCCGAGACGACCAACCGGTGCGGTCGTCCCGGTTGTCGGATCTTGAGCCGGAACGCGGCCCAGTCAACCGCCGCTGGCGGACCGTCAACCGCCGCTGGCGGACCGTCAACCGCCGCTGGCGGACCGCCTTGGGAATCGGGCCCGGACGACTCGCCCGACGCATCCCCCGACGGGAAGAGACCGAGCAGCTTGCCGAAGGCCTCGTTCAACCGTTTGATGCGGTCTCGTTTCACAATTCGGCGAAAGAGGCCGGCTTTGTCAGGCTGAAATACGTCCACTCGCTGTTGGGGACCGCCGCCTTTTCCGCCGGCCGACTGAAGTTGCGACTCGCCGGAGAGCACCAAGACCTGCACCGCGGCGTTTTGTTCCGACAAGACGTCTCCGGAAAGTCTCAGTCGAATGTCGTAGGCCCCCTCGTCTTCCGGCAACGCGATGTCGAGCGGTACACGGCCCGGTTCGGCGGAATCTGCGTCGGGTGGAATTGTCTGTACGCCCCGATCGAGGACCGTTTTTGAACGGGCGCCGGTCAACTGCCACTGGAGAGTTGAAAGTGTGGAATTGGGAATGCGGAGTGCGGAATGCGGAATGCGGGTTGTAGACCTCGGTCTGATGTTGGTCATTGGGGCTTGGTCATTGGAGCTTCCCGCTTTCGGTTTCCGCTTTCCGCTTTCCGAGGGGAACAGGTTCAACCGGACGGTGGCGACGAAGTGCTCTCCCGGCTTGTAGATGAGGTGCGGGCGATCGACGTGAACGGCGAGCGCATCACCCGGTCGACGCCGCACCACCAATCGTGCGCCGTCTTCACCAACCGGAATGGTTTTTTCGGCTGTGTACAGCTCGGCAATGCTGACATCGAGCCGCGCACGGGCCGGCGGCCGCCCGCTTACCGCCGGTGGCGGACCGGCGGACTGCAACGTCATGTTGAGTCTCGCCTCGGCCGGCGCGACGACGGTGACGTCGAATCCGTCGTACACGCGCGCAGTCCTGCGTTGAATCCAGAGGGCCTGGTCGTCGATCCAGATGGTCCCGGGTTCGTCGGCTTCCACGCCGAGCGAAACCGGACGTTCGAAACGTCCCTGGCTGACTTCCAGTAGTCCGCTCCACAACTGGGGACTGCCGCCGCCCCATTCCATGCGCAGGCGGATCGGCCGGGCTACGTTGCCGCCTGGCTCCTCAGCAGCCGAGGTCGCCGTAAACAACAACGCCATCCCGAGGCAAACCGCTCCTGAGTTCGGAAAACAGCACCGCATGACCGGCTCTGCTCAAGTCGAGACGAGAAGATCGTCCGGACAGCATCGAACCGCGTGCGCACCTCACACCGGCAGGTGGCTTGCCGCCCGATGGGTTCTGGTTGGAAATGGATGGAATCGAGAAGTGTAGAGGGCGGAGATTATACCGATCGGCCCGGTTTCACCAAGAGCAATTTTTCCGGCTTGACCCACTTGACGAAATGTGGGAGAAGACGTGTCCCGTCCACTCTCCTTTTCGCACACGTAAGAACCGATTTCCCAATCATTTCTCCTTGCCACGGAAAAGGGGACAGGTCCAATTTGCCGGAACGGCCCGAAGGGTGCTTCGCACAAATTGGACCTGTCCCCTTTTCCGTGGCTGTGTTCGGTCAGGAAAGGTGATGATGTCTCGGATCACATTCTCGTTCTCCGTCTGCGCCGTGCTGCTGTGCGTGGATCCGGGCTGCGCACATTTCATCGAATCGCGAGTCATCGAGCAGTTTTCCACATCACTCGACCGGGGCGACCTCGACGGCTTGAAATCACGTGTGTCCGACAAGTTCGAGCGGAAGACGCTGCGGCTGACCGAATCCTTGGACGATTTCAAAATCCTCAAGCTTCCCGAAGGCAAGACGTCGATTGTGAAGGTCGAGGACGTCTCCAATCACGAAAAGCGGGTCACGGTGAAGGTGGGCGAGTCAAAACGGAGGCTTCTTTACAAATTGATGCAAGACGCCCCATCCAAGAAGTGGGTCGTCGATGACATCTATATGAAGCAAAAGCACAAAGGGGTCACGGCGGTCAAGTCCGTGACCGAGCAAATGGACCTGCTGTTGACCGTCCGCGAGTTTCTCACCGCCTGGAAGCAGGGTGGGCGGGCCGATGTGCTCAGGGTCACCACACCCGAGTTCGGCCAGCGGCTGGGAGAATTGCCGCCGATCTATCTGGCGCAGTTGACCAAACAGGTGGCCGGCGAACGATCGAAAGAGTCCAAGCTTCGCCCGGAAGCTCAGATGGATCAGGGCGAGGCAATCGTCCGTCTGCCGAGAACGACCGGCGAACTGGTCATTTCCTTCAAGCTGCAAGCCGGCGCCTGGAAGGTGGATGACGTAGCCGTCGAATCGAAAGGGAGCACCGAACAGATTCCGTCCGTGAGCAAAACGGCGCTCATCATGACCGCGGCCATCGCCTTCCTGAAAGCGTACAACGCCCACGACAAAGGGGCGCTGTCTCGTCTGTGCACCGAGAAGTTTCAGGAAATCCTTATGCCGGCGGACCTCTCCTCGGTCCGCTTGCCCGCTGCCGAGGGCCCCGGGGACGATTACCGCGTGAAAAATCAGGGAGGGCATGCCACGTTTGTGATCCCCGGGGAACAATGCCTGGTCAATATCAGCCTCAAGCGCCACGAAGAGGAGTCTCATCCTGACGCACCGCCGCGGTATCTTGTCGAAGAGGTCACCATCTACGAAAACGAACAGAAGGGCAAGCAGGAAAAACGGCTCTCGGCGTTGTTCACTGCGCATGCCATGATGCAGCTCTTTGCCGAAGCACTCAGCGGACGGAACCTGCCGATGTTGCGGCGACTGGCCACGCCCGATTTCAACCAGCGGGTGTGGCAACGGCTCGACGAAACGTCGCTCGACGAGCTTTCGCTCTTCGGGCTGGGGAATGCCGCACCGAACGTCTCCGCCGTCGAATACCGTGGCGCGGTGACCAGGATGACCGTCACCGAAGGCCCGCTGACGCTGACCTACGTGTTGCGCAATTGGAACGGCAAACTCCGCGTCGACGACGTGCTGCTTCCGGCGACCAAACGTCCCCGCTCATTGAAGACCACACTGGAGTTGATGATTCCCATTCGGAATTTCGCGTCGGGAATCCGTTTGTCGCAGATCGCTGTGCTCGAGCGGAATTCGTCGTCCGATTTGAACCGGCTCGTCTGGAAACAGACCGAAGAGGTCCCGCACCTCGGCGTCACGGTCTTGAACCACCTGCGAGCTCCGCTGACGTCCGTCAAACTCGGAACCGACAAGACGACCGTCAAGCTGGGGGATGAGCGTTCCGGTGCGCACGTTGAGCTCGTCAAAGAGCATGACCGCTGGGTCGTCGACGACGTGCTGTTGATTGCGGGTCTCGAACCGCTCCAGCGGCGAGAGTTGAAGAAGACATTGCGAATCGAGCTGGCCAACAACTTCAAGACAAAGCGACGCCCGGCAAGGCCCGAGACCAAACGAGACTCGAAAGAGCCGGCAACGCTCGAAACTGCGGAACCACCGGCGCTCGAGTCGCTGGCGCCCCCTCCGGACAGAGCACCTGAAACAACCGCGGAGTCGCCGCAGTCGAAATCGCAAAGCGAGTCACTGCGGCGAGCGTCAGCCCCCTGATTGTCGGAACTGAATGACGGTGGAAAATTCACGATGGTGCTCCGTCGGCCGTATTGCTTCTGCAGAGCTTCTGGATCAAGAAGTGTGCAGTGGACCGATAGGTCGCCCGTGATCCCGGGTATTTCAAATCGGCTTCGATGCCCAGCGCGTCCATCTTCTTCTTCAGCTCCAGACCGAACACCACGTGATGGATTCTCCAGCCGCGGGCTTGCCGGGGATTGGTGGGAACGGGTGCGTCGGGAGCCATGCGGTAGCCCATGAAAATGGGCGGGTCATCCTTCGAGATGAGCGACAGCGCCGAGATGTCGATGACCTTCTTGAGGTATTCCTCTTTTGTTTTGACGCCAAAGGTCTCGAAGAAATTGCGGTGCGGCGACTTGTAGCCGGGGATGTGTGTCTTCCACCAGTCCACGTTCATGGTCGTCTGGCCGCCTTGTGTTGCCACGCACGTCAACCGCGTCGATTCCCGTTCGATCAGGTCGGAGGCGTCCGGCTTGGCCATTTCGTCGTGGAACGCAAGGTACATGCAGAGCTGTGCCCCGGCGGATCCGCCGAATGCGCCCAGGCGAGTCTTGTCGACGTTCCATTCTGTCGCCTTCGCGCGGAGAAACTGCAAGGCTCGACGGCAGTCGTGGTGCGCGGCGGGAAGCGGCGCCTGCGCGATCAAACGGTAGTTGACCGCCGCGACGGAAACGCCCGCACCCAGCAATTCTCGCAATGTCGGCGCATGGATGCCCTCCTTGCTGCCCGCGCGAAAGCCGCCGCCGTGGATATAGACGACCAACGGCGCCGGCCCTTTCGACTTCGCTTGCCAAAAATCCAGCACATTCCGTTCGTGCGGGCCGTAAACGACATTCTTGTGCGTCGGGGCCGGCTTCCTGCTGTTCTGTCCTACGCAAACCGAGGCGACCTGGGTGAGCAGAACAACAAAAGTTGCGCAGGTCAACACGTTCGATTTCATGATTTTAGTCCTTTCGATCTCTCAGGATGTCATTGAGTCCCTTGGAACCTCACGAACGATTCCTCGTCGAACAACTGTTTTGCGAGCATCGAGTATCCTTCGCCGAGCGGATGGCTTGCGTCGGCGTAGAAGTCGCTCTCGAGGGCCGGAGGCGCGGCAGAGGGGATTCCGTTCTCGCGAAGCCAGGCTTCCACGTCGCGTTTCCTGCTCTTATAGGTCTTCAGGCTCTCTTCGGTGAGCATGTGCTCGTTGAACGGACCGACAAGAACGAACACGCGGTTGCCCCGCCGCCGAAGAATCTCGATCGTCTGCTTAAAACAGCTCCACTGAAACGACGTTTTCAGCTCGACCCAAGCGGCGTCGAACTTGGGGATGCCGGTGACAGTCCAGGGCCGGGCGACCGGCTTGGGCGACGGGGGTTCGTCCGGAGAAGGAAGCTCCCCGGTGATCTGTGCGGCGGGATTGGCGTAAGGATGCTCGATCGTCCACCGGGGAAGATCGGTGTTCTCGAAGTAGACAATTCGCAGGTGATCGGCCCAGCCAAACAACGGCACCTTTCGCCCCACGACGATCCCAATCCTGCCTGAGAGCGATTCCCTGTAGCAGGGAATCCAAGGAAAGAACTGGGGCGCCAGCGCGGGATGGTTGAACACAAACTCTTTCGTGATCTGCAAATCGTGCCGTTTGGAGCTCATCCAGAGCAGATTGCAGTGCAGGATGACATCCCTGCCCACGATCTCGCGGCCATAGTGCTGGATGAGTCCCGCCAAGGCGACCGGGTGGATCCCGTCGACGCCCAGGTTGGCGAAGCGGTCGGCGCCGGCCAGCTCGTTGAGAGAGTGCGACAGCGTCTCGCTTGTTTCCACGTAGTGCCCCCAGACGACCGAGTCGCCGATCACCAGCGTCTTCTGTTGCCCGGCGGCCTGGCGGAAATAGCGGGCGGTCATCCAGTAGTCGTTGCTCAGGCGATAGGGAACGCGGTAGTCGCGCCCCGCCTCGAAGCCTTCAATTCGCTCCCAGACGACGGGAACGAGCCACGTGATCGCCGAGGTAACGAGAAGAGCGACAATCCACCCACCGGGCGAGAGCCGCACTTCGTTCGAGCCGAAGGCGACCTCGGTCCGCTCGGAAGAACGTGCAGCCTCTTTTTCTGGCGTGGTCGGTTTCTGCATGGTTGTCTGCGGTTTGCCGTCCTCAAACTGCTTGCCGCCCTCAGAACTGGAAATAGATAAACGGCTGATTGCTCGCCGCGGCAAATACCGAAACGTAAAGCAGCATCGCCACGACGAATCCGACCCGCACCGGCGCCGGCTGGAGAATCCATCGGACTTGCGACTCATAGATGAACTGATAAATCCAAACGGCCAGGATCAAGGCGAGGGCGAGCAGCGGGCACGCGGGATCGACCCAGTGGAAGTCAACGATCCTCATCACAATCAGCCACGCATGGGAGAAACTCTCAGCCCGGAAGAAGATCCAGGTGAATGTCACAAACAGAAACGTCAGCAGTCGTTTCACGAACGTCGGGATCCGATCCTTGTAAAATGGGGTTGACTCGAGTTCCCGGGTGAGCGAGTAGCCCAGTGCATGCAGCGCTCCCCAAACGACGAAGGTCCATGCCGCGCCGTGCCAGAGTCCCGAGATGACCATCGTCAGACACATGTTCCGGTAGGTGTTGGCGACGCCGCGGCGGTTTCCACCCAGCGGGATGTAGACGTAGTCTCTGAACCAGGTGGAGAGACTGATGTGCCATCGGCTCCAAAAGTCGGCCAGCCCGGTGGCGTGATAGGGGTTGTTGAAGTTGAGCATCAGCCGGATACCCATCATCCGTCCCACGCCGCGCGCCATGTCGGTATACCCACTGAAATCGAAGTAGATCTGCCAGCCGAAGGCGAAGGTCGCCAACAGCAAGGCCGGCGCTTCATACTGGCCCGGCGCGGCGTAAATCGGGTCGACATAGAGGGCCAGATAGTCGGCCAGGGCCACTTTCTTGAACAACCCCACGACGAACAAGGAAAGCCCGTCGGCTACGTCCCGCCTGGAGACCTCCGGTGTGCCGTGCAACTGGGGCAGCAGGTTTTTGGCCCTCTCGATCGGCCCGGCCACGAGCTGGGGAAACAGCGCGACAAACGCAGCATAGCGGATGAAGTTTGGCTCCCGCTCGACGTTCCCCCGGTAGTAGTCGATGGTGTAGCTCATCGACTGAAACACATAAAACGAGATGCCCACCGGCAGAAGAAACCCGGGAGTGGGCACTTCGTAGGGCAGCTTGAGCCAGATCAGAAGCGAGTTCAGGTTCTCGGCCACGAACCCGCCGTACTTGAAAAAGCCCAAGAGGCCGAGGTTGTTGACGACGCTCAGACCGAGCCACGGCCTCTTCCACCGGCTCCGGGCCATTCCCACCACGGCCAGAAAATCGACCGACGTCGACCAGACGATCAAAATCAAGTAAAGCGGATTCCACCACCCGTAGAATATGTACGAGGCCAACAGTAACCAGGGAAGCTTCAGCCGGGTTCTCTTCAGGCCGAGATAGACAGGATAGAAGATCAACAGGAACAGCGCGAACGTCCAGGTGTGAAACAGCATAACGCGCGGTCTATTCAAACAGGACGCGAAGGTGTTCTTCCGTGGACTCGGCCAGCCCCTCGAGGCCGTATCCTCCCTCCAGCACCGAAACGATTCGACCGTGGCAGCATTTGTCGGCGATCTGTTTGACGAGGCGGGTCAATGCGGCGAATCCCTTCGAGGTGACTTTCATCCCGCCCAGCAGGTCGTGCTCGTGGGCGTCGAACCCGGCCGAGATGAGCACAAAATCGGGCCGGAATTGAAGAGCCGCCCGCTTGAGAACCTCTTCGAACACCTGCTTGTACTCGCGGTCGCCGGAGCCGGCGGGCAGAGGCGCGTTAATCGTGAACCCCACCCCTTTTCCCGTCCCTTTTTCCTCTTCGCTGCCGGTGCCGGGATAGAAAGGGTACTGATGCACACTGAAATACAGGACGCTCGGATCGTCGTAGAAGATCGCTTGCGTACCGTTGCCGTGGTGCACGTCCCAATCAACGATCAAGACCTTCGACAACCCGTGCTTCTTCTGAACGTAGCGTGCGGCGATGGCCACATTGTTGAACAGGCAGAAGCCCATCGCCCGGTCTTTCAGGGCATGATGACCGGGCGGACGAACGGCGCAAAAAGCGTTACGCACCTTGCCCCCCATCACGGCGTCGACCGCCGCCAGCACTCCCCCGACGGCCACCAGGGCCACTTCGTAGGACTCTTTCGAGACAGGCGCATCTGGTGAATCCACGTAGCCGATGCCGTGTTCACAGCTCGTCTTGACCCGCTCGATGTACTCCGGTGCGTGGACCGTTTTGATCCACTTAGTCGCAGCAGCCGTCGGCTTCAGCGCGACCAGTTGCCGAAGCAGGCCCGTCTTCTCCAGCCTCTCGGTGATGGCCGTCAGACGTTCGGGCCTTTCCGGATGGCCCTCGCCGGTCTGGTGCCGGAGATAGATGTCGTCGTAGACGAACCCCGTACCACGGGGCGGGTTCGTACCACGGGGCGGGTCGTCCGGTGTGACGTTCTGCGTGTCGTCTTCCATTTTCTTCTCGATATCGGTTTCGGTGTTCGCCTCCGTTTTGTTTCCCTCCACCTCATCGTCTTGGGTGTGACTCTTCCCGGCCTTTCGCTCTGCTTTTCCTGCAATGCCGGCAGGCGCCGCACGCACGCAACGAAACCCGATGGCGTCACGGGCGAAACAGGCATCGGAACAACCGGGATCTTCGCCCACGCGGCGGGCCGACCGGCACGCCTCGCCGCTGCAGTTCCAGGCCCCGCCGCGGAGTACGCGCTGTTCTCCGTCGTGCGGCCCGCGAGGGTTTCTTGCCGGAGAAGTCTGGTAGGTGTTCTTATCGTAGACGTCGCCGGACCATTCGGCTACGTTTCCGTGCATGTCGAACAGGCCCCAGGCGTTGGGCTTCTTGCCGCCTACAGGTTGCGTCTTCTTCGACGAGTTCTCGGCGTACCAGGCATACTGCTTCAACAGCCGAGGGTCGGGGCCGAAATGGTACTCGCTCTCAGACCCCGCCCGGCAGGCGTATTCCCATTCTGCTTCCGTGGGCAATCGATATCCGTTGGCCTCGAAATCGCACGCGCCCGTCTCTTCGTCGTAACAGGGCTGGAGACCCTCGTCGCGAGACCGCACGTTGCAGTACAGTGCGGCCAGGTCCCAGCTTATCATTTCCACGGGACGTTTCGGGCCTTTGAAATGAGATGGGTCACCGGCGAGCCACTCGCTCTGGCCGGCCAATCGGGCCCATTGTTTCTGCGTGATTTCGTAGCGGTCCATCAGGAAGGCGTCGATCCACACCTCGTGGACCGGCGCCTCGTCGTCCTCCCCGCTCGTGCTTCCCATCCGGAACCTGCCGGCGGGAATCAACACCATCTCGAAGCCGCCGGGCGTGGTAATCACCTTTGGTTTCCCGGAAACGGTGGCCGGATCATCAGGGCCGGTCGCAGGCCCCTCGACCCTTCTGCACGAAGCGGCAACAAAGATTGCCAGCAGGAGCAAACACAGTTTCGACGGGGTCGCGACGTAGCGGCCACTTGCGGAGTGCTCGAACAACGTCGCCCGTGACGGCGAGCGGGGGGCGTCAGCCCCGTGATGAAGCCGCGGAGACGAACAACTGGAGACCAGGGGGCTGACGCTCCCCGCTCGCCTACTCGTCGGTAGGTAACGGGATAGGCATTTTGCTGTCATGTGTCGCAAAAGTGCACACTGTCATTTGGATCGGGAATCTGTCGCCTTCGCGCCTTTTAATGGCGCCCAGTCGGGCTCTTTGTTGCAGTGGCCGTCGGTGGTGATGGCCACCCAGCGGTTGGTTTGCGTCACGTCGGCCACGCAGATGTTCCAACCCTCGGCGCGGACGCCAACTCCTTCGGGGGCCCGGCCCAGGCGCTTCGTTGCGGGGCCGCGGGTAAATACAACGAATTTCCCGTCCGGCGGCCAGTCGATGTGGTAGACCTTGGTCGGTTTGGAGCTGGTAACGACGTCGCGGCCGCCGGTCACTTTTGGTTCGGGACCGGTGAGATCAAGATCGGCGACACGCAACGCCCAGTCCGAGGGCGTCCAGGCGATCCGTTTCCCATCGGGACTGACCTCGGGCCGGCACCCGGGAATGCCCAGGTTGAACACCTTCCGGCCGTCGGCTTCGATCGCCAGGATGGCATGGCGATATCCCATTCCTCCGTGCACCGTGGTCACGATCCATTTGCCGCAAGGCGACCAGCAGGCGCCGAAAAGGTGAGAAAGCTCGTTGTTCGGGTGCTGGGTGTGCTTGCCAGTCGCCAGATCGTAGAAGAAGAGCCCCTTCGTGGCGATCGACGAATAGGTAAACTTCTCCGACGCTCCTTTCATGTACGCGATGACGGTTCCATCGGGGTTCCAGAACGGCTGCCGGGCGTTGCGCGCCACCAACGTGCGGCCGGTTCCGTTGAGGTTCATGGTGTAGACGTTGCGAACCTTGCCCGTCCCCTCACCTTCGTCGGCGACGAAGCAAATCCTGCTGCCGTCGGGAGAGACGTGAGGATACAACTCATCCACGTCGGATGTCTGCGTGAGATTGACCGGGTGGGAGCCGTCCGCACCAACCATGAACAGCTCCCAGTTGTCGTCGCGGTAGGTTTCGTAGACGATTCGGTAGGGGACTTGCTTCAGCTCGTCGACGAGTTCATCAGCCGACGCCGCCAGAACCGGCGCCCAGTCGGGTTCCTTGTTGCATTTGCCGTCGGTGGTGATGGTCGTCCATCGGTTCGTTGCCGCCGCGTCTGCCACGCAGAGATTCCAGCCCGCGGCCTTGATCCCGATAATCGCAGGGTGTTGGCCCAAGCGCTTGGTGCCGGGGCCGCGGCTGAATGCAATGTATTTCGAGTCGGGAGACCAGTCCATGTGATAAATCATCATGGGCTTTGGACTCGTCACCACGTTGCGCCGGTTGGTGGCTTTGGGCTGGGGCCCCGTCAGGTCCAGATCGGCGAGGGCCATGGTCCAATCGCTGCTCCCCCAGGCGACGTGCTTCCCGTCGGGGCTGATGTCGGGTCGGCACCCGCCAAGTTTCAGGTCATAGACCTTCGTGCCATTGGCTTGGATGGCCAGGATCGCGTGCCGGTAGCCCATTCCCGCGTGGACCGTCGCCAGGAACCAATTGCCGTCGGGTGACCAGCAGATGTTGTAGAGGTGATGAAGTCCCTGATTGGGGTGTTCCCGGTGCTTTCCGGTCTTCAGGTCATAGATCACGAGTCCCTTGGTGGCATAATCCCGGTACGTGAACTCGTCGGATTCGCTGCGCAGATACGCGATGGCCGTTCCGTCGGACTTCCAGCAGGGCCAGCAGGCGTTCCTCGCGACCAGCGTGCGGCCGGTTCCATCCAGGTTCATGGTGTAGACGCTGCGGACCTTCGCCGCGCCCACGCCCTCGTCTACGATGAAACAAACCTTCGTCCCGTCAGGCGAGACATGGGGATACAGTTCATCCACGTCGGGCGTCTGCGTGAGATTGACTGGGTGGGAACCGTCGGCACCAGCCATGAACAGCTCCCAGTTGCCGTCGTGATACGTCTCGTAGACGATTCGGTAGGGGACCTGCTTCAGTTCAGCGACGAGTTCATCTCCCGACGCCGCCAGAACCGGTCCCCAAACGGTTGTCGCCGCGATGAGCATGCCGGTCCCTGCTGCGAGAAGCCACGGGACCATCGCTTGTCGTGTTCTCTTCATTACTGTGCACTCCTCGGAGACGTCCTTTTGGGGGTTGCGTTGTCTTCTCATCTCTGTTCCGACAATCAAGGGGCTTTGGTCATG
>CAZGYE010000124.1:0-14943 GCA_964530165.1 uncultured Planctomycetaceae bacterium | reverse complement strand
TTACCACGAAACACACTGTGGAGACGAACTTGCTCCAAACGGCTAAAGTATTACGGAGATCGAACATGATTCAGTGGTGGTTGTTGGCCAACACCGACCTTGGGAGATCATTCTCCCGGTATTCGCGGCGGTCGGGCTCGTTGAGCGAAAACTGGTTTCTCGTGGCAGTTTTCGTCGCGATCCCCGTGTTGTGGGGTGCCCTGACTTACTGGGACAAGTATCGGAAACGGCACGCGCCCAGCGGCAACAATCCGAAGTCTTTGTTCTTGGAATTGTGTCGCGCGCACACGCTGAGCCGGGCGGATCGGTCGTTGCTGTTGAAAGCCGCCGAAACGAGGCGGCTCAAACAACCGGCCATGGTCTTCATCGATCCCGCGATCCTCCGCGAGTTGGCCGCAGCGAGATCTGCCGACGCCGGCGCCTACAGACAGCTCGCGAAGAAAGTGCTCGGTGCGGAGTGCTTGGCCGAAACGGTTCCGCACCATGACGACGCCCTTCAGACGTCCGCAGTCGCTGAGAGTGTTTGAACGCCTACTGCCTGTCAAGCTCGGGGAGCACGTCGGGGATTCGCTGGATCTTTCCCTCACGATCGACACAGGCCAGTGCGCTTTGTGCGCTGGCCAGCAGGTGTTCGTCACGGAACAGTTCGTACTCGTGCTCCAATTTGGCCGGGCCTAACTTCAAGATCGTTGTTCGCAGCCTGAGCACGTCGTCGTAACGTGCGGGCGAATGAAACTTGCAGGTGATTCGAGCCACGACGAAAAACAGGCCCTGCTCTTCCATTTTGCGATAGTTGCCGCCCTGCGCCCGGAATAACTCGGTCCGGCCCATCTCGAAGTAGTTCAAGTAGTTCCCGTGATGCAGAAACCCCATGGCGTCGGTCTCGCTGTAACGAACGCGGATCTCGATTTCGTGTTCGCGAAGCATGTCAGGAGCGTGTCGTCTCCATTGGGGCGTCGTAGGTTCGGCGGGTTTGACCGGTTTGGACGTCTTGGGCGTGCGAGAGAGCAATGTGGTACAGCTCTCGGCCCGCCGAGGTCGGGTACACAGTGTCGATACACGCCTGGCAGAGAGAATGACGTTCCAGTCTGACGCAGCGGGCGATGGTGTCCACGGGTAGGTAGCGCAGGCTGTCGGCTCCAATGTTCACGGCCATCTGCTGTTCGATTTCGGGGGTCAAGTCCGGTCCGTTCATGAACTTCGGCGCGAAGAGCTCGCCGATGGTCGACATGTCGATGCCATAGAAGCACGGAGCGATGATCGGCGGACAGGCAACCCGCACGTGCACCTCCTGTGCGCGGCCCCGTTCCCGCAGTTGCGAGATCAGAGCCCTCATCGTGGTGGAGCGGACAATCGTGTCTTCGACCAACAGCACGCGTTTCCCGGCCAGAACTTCGGGCAACGGCGTGTACTTCATTCTGGCCTTGTCGGCTCGGTTGACGCCCTCGATGAACGTGCGGCCCACATAGCGGTTCCGCATCAAACCCTCCAGCGACGGGACGTTGAGCTGATAGGCCATGCTGTCGGCGGCCGCTTTGGCGGTGTCGGGCACCGGGACGACGATCGTGTCCTGATCCAACAGAACCGTCTCCAATCGGGCCAGCTCTTCACCCAGCCGCTTGCGCGTCAGATAGACGCTTTTGTCGTCGAGCGTGCTGGCAACGTTCGCAAAGTAAATCCACTCAAAGAAACAGTGGGCCCGGCGCGGATTGGCCGCGAACTGTTTCAACTCAAATTCTCCGTTCTGAATGATGATGGCGGAACCGGGCGGGAGATTCTTGACGTCCGACGCTTTGAACCCGAGGTTTGCCAAGGCGACGCTTTCGCTGGCGGCGGCGAACATCGGGCCCTCTTTGGCGTAGCACAGAGGGCGAATGCCCAGCGGATCGCGGGCCACGAACATGTCGCCCAACGCGTTGAGAAAAACGATGTTGTACGCACCGTCCAACCGATTGCTGAGTCCTGAGAGAACGTCGAGCAAATCGGTCTCATGGCCTTCGGTCAGTTCCTGGCACAGCAGGTGCCTCAGAATCTCGGTATCGGTTTCGCGGGCGAGGTGAAAGTCGGATTGCGAGAGAATCTCGTCTCGCAACTGCGGATAGTTGGCCAATTGCCCGTTGAAGGCGAAACTGAACCACTTCGATTTCCTGATGTGGTGCCGCACAAACGGCTGGGCATAGCTGCGATCGTCTTGCCCGCAGGTGGCATAGCGCACGTGACCGATGGCGGCCGGACCGGCGAGTTTTTGCATCAACTGCTCGCGGCGATACTCGTGGCTGAGGTGAAACACCTCGCTCACGGTGCCGAGGTCCTTGTGCGTGTCGATCAACTGGTTCCGGTCCGCAGAGTAGCTGGTCATCCCCGCGGCGAGCTGACCGCGGTTCTGGATGTCCACCAACAGCCGGGTGATCAGCCGCGAGGAGTGGTCCGGTCCCTGTTTCGGGGCCAAGCGGCTAATCCCCTGGTGCGGCAAATGATAGACGGCGGCCACCCCACACTCGTGAAAAAGTTCCGACATCCGTTGGCCTTCCCGACAGAATGGCGCAGTCTTGCAGCGAGACCCCCCCATCTCAGCAAACAAGAGCCGGAAGATCAAGCCGGCTACGGGGCAAAATTACCTCGAATCCTGATCGGACTGCTGGGCAGACTGCTGATCGGGATTCCTCTCGGCGATTCTGCGTTGGAACTGATCATATGCATGCGTGAGCGCATCGAGAAACCGAGGCACGTTCGGCGCCGACAGATAGACGCGGCAGGAGACGGCCGACCGTGGGAAAAACGTGGTGATGAAGTCGAACGAGAACTCGTGCCCGGTATGTCCAATCATAACGGCATTCGCGTATTGGCCCGACACCACGTCGTCGGAGAGCTTGAGTTGATCGTAGACCTCTTGGGCCGAGGGTTGCTGCTCCCGAGGCTTCGGTGGCGGTGGGGGCGGCAACACTCCGAAGCGGTTTTGATAGTTCGTCAGGTTCTCCTGCAAGGCGGCGATCAATCGCGGAACGACCGATGGGGGCATCACCACGCGAGCTGCCACTTGGTGAGGCGAGGTCATCCGCAGCAAGAAGTCAATTATAAACTCATGTCCACCCTGAAGCACGACCGCACCGGTGCTGAACACACCGCGGGCCACGTGCTCGGGAACGATCGCGCTGACGTGCGCGTGTCGCACCTCCTGGGTTTGCGGACTGGTTTCACCCGGCGGGTCTTCCGGCTCGGGACCAGATTCCGGTCTGGATTCTGATTCATCGTCCATTGTGCGGCAATCAGTTGTTTGTCCGCACGCGTTTGCGAACGTCGGTTTCCAACACGCCGAAGGCCTGTTCGTGCCGCTGCAACGCCATGGTCAAGGCACTCAGCAAACGCTTCGCCGTGAAATGATTCATAATGATCCGCTGCGAGACCTTGATGGTGATTTCCCCCGTCCCGTAGGGATGCGGATTCAGCCCGAGGTCGAGAATCAGCTCCTCCGGGGTGCTGGAGACTCGACAGAAATTCGCGTACGCCGCCATCGCGTTCGAGTCGTCGACGTTGAGCGCCTGTTGGGCGGGCTGTTCCGCCGGTGGCGTCTCAGCGGTCGGTTCCGATGTTTCCTGCTCGGCCTGCTCTTCGAGTTCGACGCCTTCATCCATGATACTCACTATCCATCTCCTTCTGTACGGGGTCAGGGTGACTGCTACGGGGAACCGCAGCATTCGCAGCACCGGTTATACAGCCAAGCAACGAATGAATCAACGCCGATTTACGCTGATTGTCAGAGTCGGAAGTGGAACGTACGGCGGATGTATCGCCAGAGCCAATCCCAGGCGGACCGGTAATCGACCAGAAAACGGGTTCGTCCGCGCATGCCCGGCTTGAGCAGACGGGTATCGCGTTCGAGCAGAACGGTCGCCTGATAGACGATGCTTTGCAAACGCTCTCGGCCTTGAGCGTCGGTGACGGTGGCCAACTCGCCGCCCAACTTGTTAGAAAGCTGCGCCGGGGCGTATTCCAGTTCCTCCTTCGAGATGTCGGCAATCGTTCCTTTGTAGGTGCGATCGGGCAGGTGATCGAATTTCAATTCGAGCTCCTGCCCGACAATCAGGTCGTCGCGGTCCGCCTGATCGATCAGGACGATCGCCTGCAGCCGGTTGTTGGGGGCGATGCTCAATAGGTGCGTCCGCTCTTCGAAGTAACCACCCACGTTTTTCGGATCAAGTGGCGTCCCGAACCATGCGCTCAGCCGGGCGTGCGAACTGTCCCGCTTCGGTTCAGGAACTCGTGGCGGAGCAACCACGACTCCGGCGCACGGCGCGCGGACGGTCAGTTGATCAATCTGCTGCCGGTAGTCTCTTAACTGCTCACGGATGCTCTGCAGTTTTTCCAGCGCCAACTGTTCCTGGGCGATGTCGTTGATCGCCGGGTAGATTTTTATTTCAACCTCCTGGACCTTCTCCTTCACCTCCAACGCCCGCTGGCGGTCCTCTTTTTCGTGGTTCGTCAACTCGACGAGCACCTGACCGTTGACGACGTGGTCGCCCGGCTTGACATTCAAGTGCACCAGTTGCCCCGGCGTGGTGGTGTAAACATGGTGAACGTTCTCCGGTTCGATCAGAAAGGCGGACTCGATGTGCCACGGCAAGGGAATCGTCAGACCCACCACGATCAGCGCGACGACAATCGACAGGGTCAACGTGATTTTGGGAACGCTCATCGGCTCGATCCTCGGCGCTGAAATGGTTCTATAAATGTTCATGCTCATACTGACAAAGATACCGCTCATCGAGACCACCAACATCGTGATCCCAATGGCCTGCAGACCGTACGGTTTCAGCACGGTCGCCATGAACATCGTAATCGAGAGCAGAATCACCCAGCGATACAGTCCGGCTGCAATCGCATAGGCCACAAACCAGGCCTTGCCGGTCTCCGGCATGAAGGGATCGGGCCGCGATTCGATGCCCAAGCAATACCAGGCAAAACTTTCCCTCAGCAGCTTGTCCGACTTCGGTCGGAGATTCGGAATCTCCAACCAGTCAGTCGCCATGTAGTAACCGTCGTACCGCAACAGCGGGTTGGCGTTGAAAATGATCGTCGTGACCGTCGTGACGAAAAAGATGTTCAGGCACAGGTGGTGCAACAGACCGGGCGAGGTGTTCCACCACGTGAACAGGGCAATCGCCGAGATCAGGAGTTCGACATACATCCCCGCCGCGGCGATCATGATTCGGTGCCATTTGTTTTTCATCATCCACGAATCGGTCACGTCGCAGTACAAGCAGGGGCTGAACACCAAGAACAATAGCCCCATTTCATGACATTCGCTGCCGAAGTGTTTACACGTCAGGCCGTGGCCGAATTCATGGATGATCTTCGCGATCGACAGCGTGACCCACAGATAAATCAGATTGGGCCAGCCAAAGAACTGCTGAAACTCCGGCAAATTCTCCCGAAACTCGTGAAACTGGATGCTCAGCAGCGCCCCGGAAGAGACGACCACCAGAATCGTCGCCGCGACGGCCCAGGGGCGAAACATCCAATGCACCAGCGGATACAGCCATTTGAGCGTCGGTTCGGGATCCCAGCCTGGCAACCGCAGGTACAGTAGGCTGCGGAATAGCTTCAGAAACGCTTCCTTCCGCTTTTTCTTCTTCTGCTTGATGAGGCTGACGCCCTGACCGGGGCGATTGCTCAACACCAATCCTTTTTCGTGCAGGTCGGTGATGAGATACTGGACGTCGGCTAGGTTCAGCCCCAGCGTCGGAAACTTCTTCTGAAGTTCGTCGCGGATTTCGTCCAGATTGCGCTCGCCGTTGAGAAGGCTCAGTGCATAGTATTGTTCCGGCTGCAAGCGATGGTATTGCAAGCCGACCGGGTCCTTGATGACATGATACCCCACGCCCAGGTACTCAATCACCTGTACCCTCAGGTCCTCCCGTCGCTCGAGCGGGATGGGCCGCTGGGTCGACGGAAGCATCGAGGACGCGGTGTTGGTGGTGTGGGTACTCATTTCAAGGAGAAAGGCCAAAGGAAAAAGGGAAAAGTGCAGGAGACGCACAGCGTCAAAAAGTTCAAACTGCCTCGACTCTTCACTTTCGTCCCTCTGTACCTTTGCCCCTCGACTTCTTTTCCTATCTTCCTGTTTTCCTAATCGTTTTCTTTTTGGTTGTGGCCCGCAGACCACTCCAAGCTTTTTACTTTCTTACTTTTCTCTTTACGCTTTTCCCTTTTTCCTTCTCCCAGCGGTCTTTACAGGTGGTTTCCTGCTCGGATCGATGATCATGGTGGCGGTCAGTCCCGCGCGGAGGATGTTGTCGCGGTTGGTCACCTCTGCCAACACACGAACCTGCCCGGTGATCGGCTGGGTGGTGACGTCCACAAAGACGATTTGGCCTTCGAAAGTCTCGCGTTTGACGTCCGTCTCACCGCTGGGGATATCGAGCCGAACCTGTACGCAAGTGCCCCGTTTGACGTTGGTCGCCTCGTTGACGCTGACATGACCTTCGACACGCACTTGCTTCGTGCTGACGATCTCGAGAATGGGATCACCTTGTCGAACCGCCTCGCCTTTCGACTTGAACACCTGCGTGACAACCCCGTCGAAAGGCGCTTCGACGCGATAGGTGTCCAACTGAGCGCGGGCCTCTTTGGCATTGAGCAAGGTCACTGCGAAACGGTGTTGGGCCTGTTCGATTTGCAGCTCGGCCCGCCTGGCGGCCAGATGCAAGCGTAGGACTTCGATGTCTGGAATGGATTTGGGCACGTCTAGATTCGCCTCGAGGGCCTTCTGGTATTCTGTGTAGGCGACTTTGAAACTTGCCTGGGCGTACTGAATTTCTACCCGGTTGGAGGCCTCTTTTTCGGTCCGCTCCAAGACCGCTTTGGCCACCTCGTCCTTCAGCCGGGCCACCTGTTGTCCCTTTTGGACCAGGTCGCCTTCCTCCAGATCGACGGAACCGAGAATCCCGATGCGTTCACTCGCCAGCGTGGCATGGTCCTTCAAGTGAATTCGGCAATGTAACAGTCGGATCGGTGCGGTGCTGCGAACCCGACGCTGTGCGGTCGCCTGTTGCGACATGAGCTGATCAGCCCCTGCCCCATACAGACCGAAAACCAACCCAATCGTGGCAACAAGAAACAGGCGTTTCATTCTAGGGATCCTTCAGACGGTGCTACTGTACTTCGGAATCGACAACGAGGGAAAGACCGATCCCGTGTTCGAGGAGGTCGGCAAATGGTGGATCCCCAAGTATTCCAGGACCGAATTGGCCTCCCGGAGAGTGGATTCGCTTGCAACCCATTCCCCCATCGCGAGTTAGGTCAAGACAGGTCCCGTGTCCCTAGGTTTCCGCCAAATCGTGCCGAAACTTGCAGTCGACACAGTTCGAACAATCTAGGAAGATGCGCCACCCTTGGAAACGGCTTCAACGGCGCCAATTCTCCAAATTTTGGCTCTTCATAGGATAAGTTTGTAAGACTATATCGACAAAAAGTACGATAGTATCGACAGAAAACCTGTCTAATTCCGCACAGTCTCCCACACCTCGACCTCGGTGACGGACTCAAATGGCGAATCCCACGACCGCGCAGCAAACTCGTGACCGCGTGCTTCAACTGGCGCGCGAAATCGAGGAGCTCTCGCATGCGAGCGTTCCTCCACAAACGTTCTTTCAACAATTTCTCGATCTGTTGGTCCGCGCTTTAGGCGCCGGCGCCGGCGCCGTTTGGTCGCTGAGCGGCGGCAGACTGAATCTGGTGACAGAGATTGGTCTGGCCAACCTTGGATTCAAGGACAACCCGCAGGCGCACGCGTTGAACCAGCGACTGCTCTCCGACGTGATGGCCGGCGGGCAAGCCTGTACTCACGCTCCGGACGAGAGCAGCGTCCCACTGCCAACTCCGAATCTGATCATCCTCTCGGCCCTGCATGCGAACAAGGAATCCGTTGGCGTCGTCGAGATCTTCCAGCGCGCCGATGCACCCAAAGAAGCCCGGCCCGGCTACTTGCAGTTCGTCGAGCAAATGACCGGATATGCCTCCCGGTACCTCGAACAACAGCGCGCCGGGAAGTCCACCGGCGACTCGTCCAAGTTCTGGGATGATTTTGAGCAATACGTTCTGCAACTGCAGCGCAGTTTGGACGTCACCGAAGTGGCCTCCATGGCCGTAAACGACGGGCGGTTGTTGCTCGGCTGCGATCGGGTCAGCGTCGCCGTCAAACGGGGTAAGAAGGTCAGCATCAAGGCCGTCAGCGGCGAAGACGTGGTCAATGCCCGCTCAAACCTGATTCGGGCCATGGTCAAGTTGGTCGAAAAGATCATGGTGATGCGTGAGCGGGTCTCCTACACAGGCAAAGTCCAAGACCTCGCCCCACAGATTGAAGAGCCGCTGGCAAACTTCATCCAGGAAAGTGGATCGCGAATGGTGATCGTCGTTCCGTTGTTCGAATCGGAACCGCTCGTGGAATCCGACGAGAAGGCGGAGGAGCGTAAGAAGGTCGAAGATCGGCGAAAAGCCATCGGCTGCCTGGTGGTCGAGCAGGTTTCTGAAAGCCATCCGCAGCCCGGGCTGATCGACCGGATCGACCTGGTGGTCGACCATGTTGCGGCGGCCTTGCACAACGCCCAGACGCATCAGCGGCTGTTTCTGCTGCCGATGTGGCAATTTTTCGGCGCCTGCCTCGAATGGTTCCATGGACGCAAGCTCGCGAAAACCCTTGCAGTGCTGGCCGCCGTCTCGGCGTTTGCCGCGGCGATGGTGTCTGTCCCCTGGGATTATCGCGTCGAGGCCAAAGGCCGGCTGATGCCGGTCATTCAACGGGAAGTCTTCGCCACTTGGAACGGCGAAGCCGTTGACATCTTTGTCGAGGGAGGGCAGCGCGTTCAGCAGGGACAGCCACTCGTCAGGCTGCGGAACGACCAGTTGGAAGCGGACCTGGTTGCCACGAAAAACCAATTGAACGAGAAGAACAAATTGCTGCTGACGTTGATCGCCCAACGCGATAACGGGGGCAGCCGCGAAGATCTGATTCAGGTGGTAGGACGAATCGTCGAGACGCGAATCGAGGTCAAGGGAATCGCCGAACAACGCAAGATACTCCAGCGACGGAAGGACCTCCTAACCGTGCGCGCCCCCATCGATGGCGTCGTGGCCACGTTTCAGGTGAAGCAGTTGCTGAAGAACCGGCCCGTCCGTCAGGGGGAAATTCTGCTGGAAGTCATGGACGACACCGGCGACTGGCGGCTGGAGCTGGAAGTCGAAGAGCACCGCATGGGACACATCATCCGCGCCCAGGAAAAGCTGAACAACAAGAACCTGCCGGTCGAGTTCATTCTGGCAACCAAAACCGAGGCGACCTACTACGGAGAATTGGATGAGCTTGGAACACGTTCGCAAAAAAATCAGGAGCTCGGCAGCGTCGTTCCGGTGCTGGTCTCTATCAACGAGGCTGATTTGCCCAAACGCCGAATCGGAGCCGAGGTCCGGGCCAAGATCACCTGTGGCAAACGGTGCCTGGGTTACGTGCTCTTCGGCGACGTGATCGAGTTCCTCCAGAAACACTTCTGGCTGTAACTGCTGACCGCTCTACTCGGTCAGTTCCAGGTAGGGATCCAGCCCCATCTTCTCGTACGTTTCGGTCCGATGCTCTTCCTGACGCAGCAACTGCTTGCGCTGCTTGCGGTGCAGCCGTTCGAGAAAGCGTTGCGTCCTCTTGAAAAACCCGTTCCAAGAGGCCGACAGCTCACCGCGACTGTCGGGCCGCGCCGATTTCCGGATGCGCGCCAGTTTTTCCGGCTTCAGGCACCGCAGCAATTCGTCGTCCAGCGACAAGAAAAACTGATAGCTGCCGGGGTCACCTTGCCGGGCCGCCCGTCCGATCAGTTGCCGATCGATGCGTTTTGAACTGTGCATCTCTGTGGCGATGACGTGTAGTCCGCCGTTGTCTCGGACGTCGTCGTGGAGGAGGATGTCGGTTCCGCGGCCGGCCATGTTCGTGGCGATCGTCACCTTTCCGGGCTGGCCGGCATGTTTGACGATTTCAGCTTCCGCCTCGTGGTATTTGGCGTTGAGGATTTGATGCGGAACGTTCCGCTGGGTGAGCAGCTTCCCCAGTGCCTCGGAGGCTTCGACCGATGGGGTTCCAATCAGCACGGCACGGCGCGCCCGGTGGATTTCATCAATCTCCTCGGCGATTGCCGCCCGCTTGGCCTCCATGTTCACAAAGAACCGAGGCGGTTTGCCCGTGCGGACACACGGACGATTGGTCGGGATGACCGCGACCTTGATGCCGCTGTACGTCTTCTTCAGTTCCCGCCGGGCCTGCACTGCCGTGCCGGTCATGCCGGCCAGGTGAGTATACTGGCAGAAGAACTGCTGCACGGTGATGCGGGCGGCTTGTCCGGCCCCACTGCCAATCGGGACGAGCTCTTTGGCCTCGACGGCCTGATGCAGCCCGTCCTGCCATTTTCTGCCTTCCAAGATCCGGCCGGTCGACTCGTCGACAATGAAGACCTCTTTGTCGACGACCACGTAATCGCGGTCCTTCTCGAATCCGTGTCGCGCGGTCAACGCCTTTTCCACCTGTGTGTAAATGCGCTCGGTGTCGACCGAACTGAGCAGCGACGGCTTGGCCATCAACAGCACTTTGCGGCAACCGGCGTCGGTCAGGTACGCGCTGCGGCGGTCCGGCTCGTAAATAAAATCGACGTTCGATTCGAGCTGAAACGTCGCCCGATGGCTCCAACGAAACAAATTGACCGTGGCCGGGTCGTTGGGCCGCGTCAACGCAATGATCAGCGGGGTCCGTGCTTCGTCAATCAGGATGCTATCGCCTTCGTCAACCAGGGCGAAATAGTGTTCACGCTGCGCGGGTTTCTCGCTCGGTCCGCTGCCAATTTTGCGTTCCCGACGCATCGTGATCGAGGCGGAAACCCCCTTGCGGAGCCGATCGCGAAGAAAATCAAACCCGAATTCCTTTGCGGTGCCGTAAGTGATGTCCTTCGCATAGGCCTCTCGGCGCTCGTCGGCTTCCATGGGCGTTTGAATGCATCCGACCGTCAAACCGAGCGCCCGGTAAATCGGACCCATGGTTTCGGCGTCGCGTCGGGCCAGGTAGTCGTTGACGGTCACGATATGGGCGCCGAGCCCCGGCAGCGCCCGCAGAAAAAGCGGAAACGTCGCGGTCAGCGTTTTGCCCTCGCCGGTCTGCATTTCGCAGACCCGCCCTTCGAACAAAGCAATGCCGCCCATGATCTGAACAAGATAGTGCTGCAGGCCGATCGTCCGCCGCGACGCTTCACGGACTAGTGAGAATGCTTCCGGCATCAGCGTGCGCAACGGAACGCCGGTCTTCGCCCGCCAGCGGATCTCGAGTCCGCGGCTATGCAGCTCGCCATCCGTCAACGACTGGAGCTGCTCCGATTGCGCATAGATGCGCTGCGCCTGAGCGCGCCACCGCGAGAGCCGAGCTTGCGTGGGTCGGCCGAACGCTTTGAACCAGTGGAACAACTGCAATGGATTCAACAACGTGTCTCCTACACTTTTTCCTTTTTCCTTCTCAGGGGCCGCATGGTCTCGATTTTCGCGTTTGCCTGCAAGACCTTTCGGATGCTCACGGAACCCCAGAGTAAGATCGGCTCTGGCGGCACAGCGACTTTCCGAAAACGCCGGATGCTGCTCGAAGCAACGCGAGTCGCACAAAACGCCATCAGCAATCCATCAAGAGTTGCTATCAAAATAGGCGAGCGGGAGGGGCGTCAGCGCTTTGATCTGCAATTCTTCGTGTCCGCGGCTTCAACAGGGGGCTGACGCTCCCCGCTCGCCAAGTCACTGGTGGGTAATGGGATACGCGTTTCAACGTCCAGGAAACATTCCGTTGGACTACAATGCCTTTGTCACACCCGGTGTGGCGCAGGCGTAGAGGCCGTCGTTGCCGGGCTGGACGGGAGCTTCGGCGTCCCAGGCGAGTCGCTGGGGCATCAGGTTCAGTTCCGAGTGGATCGCGTCGTCCCAATGGACGATCTTGCCGGAATACGTGGCCATGCGGCCGAGGATAGCGGTCATCGTGCTCGTGGCACCGTAGTCGCCCTCGTTATAGGACTGGCCGGCCAGCAGGGCGGCAAACAGATCGTCGTGCTCCACCTGATGTCCGTCCTTGTCTCGCCGCCAGCGCATCGGTTCCTTTCCATCGACCCGCAACTCGGAGGTGCCGTGCCCCACGATGCCGGCAGAGCCTTTCGTACCGTGGGCGTGTTCCGAGAAGCTGTTCCAGCAGCCGGGGATTTGCCGGCAATAGCTGAACATCTTTACGCCATCGGCATAGGTGAATTCGACCGAGTGATGATCGAAGATCTCGCCGACGTCCTTCCCGACGCGAACCTGACGGCCGCCCGCGCCTTGGGCTTCGATGGGATGGGAACCCTGAATCCAGTTGCACACGTCAAGGTCATGAACGTGCTGCTCGACGATGTGGTCGCCGGACAGCCACGTGAAGTAGTACCAGTTGTGGACTTGGTACTCCATTTCGGTCTGATCGGGCCGCCGCGGCCGGATCCACACGCCGCTGGAATTGAAGTACGCGCGCAGATATTTGAGTTTGCCGATGGCTCCGGCGTGGATGCGTTTGACGACCTCGCGGTGCTTGTCTTCGTGGCGAAGATGGTGACCGACGGCCACAAGCAGACCTTTCTTCTTTGCCTCTTCGTTGACGGCAAGGATTTTCCGAACGCCCGGCGCGTTGACGGCGACCGGTTTCTCCATGAAGACGTGCTTGCCGGCCTTGACGGCCGCCTCGAACTGCATGGGCCGAAAACCGGGCGGCGTGCAGAGCAGCACCATGTCGACGCCACAGTCGATCGCCTGTTGGTAGGCGTCCAGCCCGGTAAACCGCCTCTCGGCAGGAACGTCGACGCGGTCTTTGATGGGCCGGGTCAGGATGGACTTCAAGCTGAACTCCAAACGATCGCCAAAGGCGTCGGCCATCGCCACCAACTTGACGTTGGGTTTTGCGTTGAGCGCCTGAACGGCGGCCCCGGTGCCGCGCCCGCCACAGCCGATCAAGGCGATTTTGATCTCGTCGCTGCCGGCCGCATAGGCGCCGCGGGCAATGCCCAAACCGCCAGCTACAGCCGCCGCCGTGGATGCCTTCAAAAAATGACGCCGTGAAGTCTTTGCGCGTCTGCTACTGCTCGCGTCGTCGCTCATGGTTTGTTCCCCCCTGGTTAGAAATGTGGACGTCAGTTGCCGAACAACTCACCGACTTCCAGCGTGACTGTTCGCTGATTGTTGTCGCGGCGTTCTGCGAGAATCAGACGACCCTTCTCGTACGTGAGGCGAGCCACGCCGTGATAATCCTGCGGAACCTTGGCCAAGAACATCGCATACGATTTCTCGACGGTTTCTCCCGCATCGATGTACTCGTAAAGCCGGCGATTGAGGATCTGGCCAGTCGCGACCAGCACCGGGTATGGTTTGTGGTAACCGGTTGTTCCGAATTCGAGGCCGCGGGCGGCGACGCGGCCCTCGAATCGGTATCGCCAGATGTTCAGCCAGGGGTACTGCTTCGTCTTCCAGAGGTAGCCGATCAGCAGCCCCTTTCCGGGATTGCACGCAGTCACCCAGCCGTACTCGTCGGCCTCGTCAAATACGAACGAAGTCACGTCGCTGCCGGTGACGTGTTCCGCGGCGTTCTTGAGCTGCCTGAGGTCGACGGGCCGGCCGTCGATCACAATCTTCGGCCAAACCGCAGCCGACTTCTTGGACGGCGGAACCGACCCCTCTTGTGCAAACCCGTGGCGGGCGTTCGTATCGACGAGAGTCGTCTCGTCCAAGAACGGCGGTGCAATCGTCGGGTGCTGCACCATGTTGTAGATCCGTCCGAGCTTGTTCGTGTTGGTCACCTCTTCGGTGACCCTCAAGAGTGCCTCGGCCTGGTCAAGCTGAAGTTTCCGTCTGACCTTCATCCCCGCCAGCGGCAGGACGCAGCCCATCTCGGCGACAACTTTGCCGGCTTTTCCTTCCGGGCGCCGGGTGACTTGCCAGACAACTCGCGGGGCTTCGCCGTGAAAGGGAACACCGTTGTCGCTCTCCGCCTCGGAAGGTGCTCCCCAGCGGTCCAGACAGAGAAAATGGCCCTTGAGAAACGGTTTGCCCTGCGTCCTTGGTTCGAGCTCTTCGGAGATTTCCCAGTTGAGTGGATTGGTTTCCTCATTTAGAAAACGGAACTCGACGATCCCGCCGCCCTCCGTGGCGATCGACACCTGCGAGACCGTGCCGCGCAGCACAACCATATCCGCAGCGGTCGCCGCACCGGCCGGAAAGAATGCTGCGATCAGCACAGTCCAGAGCCTGACGAATTCGCTGCGATTCATCTTTCTTGCACCTCGCAGTCGGGCAGACTGATCTCCGGCGAATCCAGCCACGTGCCGTTCCAGTTTTGAGGACCCGCCAATACTACAGCGCATGGTCTGTATCGAAAAGCAACGTAATCGCAATCAAGAACAGAAATTCCGACGAACCACGGATGGTCACTGATATGTGGGAGGGACAGAGTCACTTCAATTGTTCTGATTGACCCGTACTACAAAGCCTTCAAAGTTTTGTATTGTGCGCAAGTTTTATGCAGCGAGCTCGCTGAGTTTTCGTGTATTGGCGGCACGTGCTGCGAGCAGTGCTGGGCAAATCCGTGTGATCCGTGGTTCTTCACTGCGGTCATCGGATGCTTTAAGAGGTTGAACTCTGCGATGTAGTGCTACTTGCCGGTTGCCTTTGGTTCTGCAGGTCCCGGTGATGCCGGTTCCGAGCGTGCCGGTTCAAAGAATCGCCCCAGCCGTTCGACCTCTCCGAAAATGTACCGGGCCGCGGTGATGTGGCCCGCATCAAGCCAGACGAGTTCGGGCTTCTTGCCCATCGATTCCCACAGCGCCCGCGTGAACTCGGGGAAGATGATCTCGTCGTTCTTGGCCG
>CAZGYE010000123.1:0-14949 GCA_964530165.1 uncultured Planctomycetaceae bacterium | reverse complement strand
ATCCGCCGCCCCCAATTTCGGGACGGACGTGACGATTTCCATCGACGGCAACGTGATTGGAACACAGTTCTTCGCCGGTCCCGACGGGCAGGAATTCACCACGGTCCTTGGAGAGAGCCGAGCGCTCTTCTACTCGAACGTCGACGGCACGACAGACTTCGGAGAGGTCGCCATCGACAACGTGACGGTCGATTTCCGCGTGCCACTGGTCCGCAATGTGACAGCCGGTCTGGCCGTGGTGCGACAGATTCCAACCGGTGACGAAAACAGTACCGATTCGTTGTGGCCTCAGGTCCTGATTCTTGACGAAGATGAAGTCGGGAACCAGGTTGTCCATGAGATCGCTTCGTCTAACTTCACCGGTGGGTTCTCCACATTCAACAATTGGCCGGTCCCGGTTTGGAGCGTGACATCCAGCTTCACGCCGAATACGAACCAGGGGAGTTCCAACCTGTACGGGGCCATCGGCGCCACTCATCTGCACAACAACGGTGTGACAGAAGACGGGACGTCGGTCGGAGCGCAGATCTACCTGGGGACGGGCGTCAACACATTCTTCTTGTCGGACCAGGTGCATGCGTTCAACCGCGCCGGCAACGATCCACCACCGGATGCATTCGGTTTTGATCGGGCACCGCAGAGTGGGTTTACTCAGTCCCTCGGCGCATGGCAATCGTGGGATTCCACCCTTGCGCCAGTCTTCGCGACCGTGGATCCCGTCAGCCTGATCGACGGCCAAACAAACGGCATCGCCAGCGATCCGGCGTTCACCCTCACACCGCAGGGCAACCCGCTGTACAACGTGATGAGCCTCGGTTCAGACGACAACGTCTCCGACCGGACCGACTTCGGGAACTATGAGCTGTTCATCTACCGGTTCAAGACCGGCCCGAACGCGGTGGACAACGGCGTGGGCGAAACGCTCAAGGGCGGCAGCGGCGACGACACGGTGAAAGGGGGCAGCAGTAACGATATTCTCCGAGGGAATGCCGGAAACGACCTCCTCGACGGTGCAGCGGGCAAAGACAGCATCTTCGGCGGAGTCGGCAACGACACGCTCAAAGGTGGTCTCGGCGACGACACGCTGGACGGGCAAGGGGGGCGAGACGACTTCTTCGGCGGCGACGGCAACGACATCGTCATCTTCGACGTCGCCGGCGGCTCCGACGGGATCGTCGAAGGCGGCTTCGGAGCCGATCGGATGGTGATGGTCACCGGATCGGCCAACGACACCGTCCGGCTGGAAGCTGAGGGGTCCCAGGTCCGTGTGACCGTCACCAATCCCAACGATCCGACCGGCATCACCTTTGCCTCGCAGGTCATGGAAACACTGGAAGTCCAGACCAACGCGGGCGACGACACCGTCATCGTCGGGGACATGACCGGCGTGGTTCGGTTGCAGGAGATCGTCGTCGAGCTGGCCGGCGGAGACGACTTACTCGACGCTTCTGGTCAATTCGACGAAATGGTCCGAGTCGCCGGCTTCGGCGAGCGGGGCAACGACACGCTGATCGGCGGCCGAGGCAACGATCCGCTTGACGGCGGCCTCGGAGCCGACAGCCTGCTCGGCGGCAAAGGAAATGATACGCTCATCGGCGGCGACGGCGTCGATCGGCTCTTCGGCGGCGACGGCGACGATTCTCTGCTCGGCAGAGAAAAACGTGACGTGCTCAGGGGCGAGGCCGGCAGCGACACTCTGTTGGGTGAGTCCGGCAACGATGAACTCTTCGGCGGTCCGGACAACGACTCGCTCATCGGCGACATCGGCGACGACAGCCTGTTCGGCGAAGGCGGCGACGACACCCTGTTGGGCGATGCCGGCGACGACACCCTCGACGGTGGCAGCGGGGCCGATACTCTGTTCGGCGCCGGCGGGGCCGACTCGCTCTCCGGCGGCGACGGGAACGATACGCTCTCCGGCGGCATCCACGACGACCGTCTGCTCGGCGGCGCGGGTAACGATTCCTTGCTCGGCGGCGACCATGAGGATTTCTTGAACGGCAACGCCGGTGACGACACGCTCTCGGGCGGAAATGGTAAAGACCAACTGTTCGGCGGCTCAGGCCAGGACGAACTCGACGGAGACGCCGACACGGACACCGTCAGCGGCAACTCGGGCAATGACTCGCTGCGTGGCGGCGACGGGGCCGACATAATCAAAGGCGGCCGCGGCCTGGACACGCTTAACGGCGGCGACGGCGACGATACGCTGCTGGGCGGAGACGACGGCGACGGTCTCGCCGGCGACGACGGAGATGACGTGCTCAACGGTGGATCCGGTGTGGACACCTTAATTGCCGGGTTCGGCGACGACACGCTTCGCGGGGGGGCCGGTGGAGACTACCTGGTCGGCGGCCAGGGGATGGACGATCTGGACGGTCAGGGCTCCGTCGACACACTGTCATCCGGTCAAGGGTTCGACACCATCACCGGTGTGGCGGATGACGTCATCGACGAGTCGATCGAAGCCTTCTTCGATCCCGCGAAAGATGAGTTCTCCTGGATCGACGAAACTTGACGCAGGACTTGAGAAACCACAGCCCGAAGGGTGCCGTGCCGCCATGGAGGCACGCACCCGGCAGGGCTGTTTCCGGTCTATCCGACGTGCGTGCTGGCGATTGCAGAGACAAGAGCCCGTTGCCGCGACGCAGTCTTCTCGCGGAAGCGCTCGATGGCTTCTTCGCGCTCCGGTCGAGTCTGTTCAAACAGGAAGCGAAGCAGCCGCTGCCCGGCAGGGGTTAGCTGCCGCCCTCGGCGGCCCATGGCGAGGGCGGCGGATTCGAGACTGCGCTCGAAGTCCCATCCGTCGATCAGTTCGCCGTGCCAGACTCGTGAAAACGACGGAATGTGCTTGGGCAATAATTCTCCCGCGGGCAGGACGATGCACATCACGCCGATCGACGAACCCGTGTTGAACATGCTGTCGAGCGCCGTCTTGGAATGGTCGCCAATGAAGCAGCCGACCTTGGTCCTGCCCGTGTCGATCAGGCCGCCGGAGAGCGGCACCGTCACGCTGGAGTAGTCGCTCTTGAGATCGCTGTTGCTGGTCAGGGCGCCCAAATTGACCCACGGACAAACATAGCTGTGGCCGAGGAAGCCGTCGTGGTACTTGTTGACGCAGCCATGCAGGATCGACGCTTCGATCTCGCCGCCGACGCGGCAAACCGGGCCGATAGTCGTTGCTTCGCGGACATGCGCCCGAAACAACTGCGTCGCCTGTCCGACGTGACAAGGCCCCTGCAGTTGTGTGAAGGAGCCGATGACGGCTTCTGCGTCGATCGAGACCGGCCCTTTGCGCGCGTCGAGCACCACAAACGGATCGATGGTGGCCGAAGGGTCGACGGCGACGTCCGACGCCGGTCCGAGCACGGCGACGTTGTGGCCCGAAGCCGCACGTTGCGGCCCGAAGTCGCACGTTGCGGCCCGAAGTCGCACGTTGCGGTCCGAAGTCGATTTCCGCCGGGGCGCCTCACACAGGTGAAAGTCGGCGATCAATTGCTCGGCGTTGTGTTCAACGAGGTCCCAAGGGTAGCGGATCAGCTTTCCCTCCGCCTGCACAGGCCGGCGGGACCGGGCAATCCGCTGGAGCGCGTCGTCCCACGCTTCGTTCTGCAATTGCGGAGCCTCCAGTGGATCGAGGGTCAGAGAGACGATGGTGTCGCCGATCATCCCCACTTCGTCATCTCGGAGATTCGACAGGACAGCGTTCCTCGGCAGCCACCGGCCGTTGACCAGTAGCGTCGCGGCTTCACCGAGCCAGCGGAAGTCGTTGACACGGGCTTCGGGACGCTCTTCCTGGTAAGTTTCAGCGAGAGAGTCTCGTAGGAACCCGCCCCACGCGGAAACACGACAAAGCCGATTGACGCGTTCCCGGAGAGTGAACCGGCCGCAAACAAGCTCGAAGACAGGGCGCATTTGGGCGATCGGGCCAAGGTCCGTCGCCGCCCGATCTTCGTAGAAACCGATTTGCACGGTAGGCCCCCGCAAAACACACGTTGACAAGCGATCCTAACCGAATAAGCTATTCGAGAAAAGAGCACGTGAACGAGTCAGTTTTTATGAAGGGAGTCGAGTGTGGCACCTGTCAGAGTAGGAATCAACGGATTTGGACGCATCGGTCGGATCACGTTTCGCGTACTGGCGGCCCGGCCAGACGAGTTCGAAGTCGTCGCCATAAACGATCTTGGAGATCCCCAGGCGTTGGCAATGCTGCTGAAATACGACAGCGTTCAGGGGCGATTTCCCGGAACGGTCGCAGTGGATGGAGACGTGCTGGTCGTCAACGGCCAGAAGATTAAGGTCTGCGCGGAGCGCGATCCGCGCAATCTTCCCTGGAAGGAATTGGAGGCCGAGGTTGCGCTGGAGTCGACCGGCTTCTTCACGCGACGCGAGGCGGACGGCAAACCCGGCTACGACAGCCACCTGGCTGCCGGCGCCCGCAAAGTGATTCTTTCAGCACCAGCCAAGGATCAGCCCGACCTGATGGTCGTGCTCGGCGTCAACGACGACCAGTTGACGCGAGAGCACCAATGTGTTTCCAACGCGAGTTGCACGACGAACTGTCTGGCACCGATGGTCAAGGTGCTGCACGAGAACTTTGGACTGGAAAAAGGCTTGATGACCACGATCCACGCCTATACTAACGACCAACGCGTGTCCGATCAGTTGCATCGTGATCCGCATCGGGCCCGCGCGGCGGCCGTCAATACCATCCCCACGTCCACAGGCGCCGCGAAAGCCGTCGGGAAGGTGCTCCCGGAATTGGACGGCAAGTTGACCGGCATCTCACTCCGCGTGCCGGTCCCCTCCGGCAGCATTACCGACCTAGTGGCCCTCTTGAGCAAGGATGCTTCGGCCGAGGCCATCAATGCAGCGATGAAGACAGCCTCCGAGGGGCCGCTCGAAGGCATTCTGGAATATACGGAGGACCCGATCGTTTCCAGCGACGTCATCGGCAACTCTCACAGTTGCATCTTCGACGGCGGCTGGACGACCAGCTTGGGAGGCGACATGATCAAAGTGCTCGGCTGGTACGACAACGAGTATGGCTACTCATGCCGCACGGCCGACATGATCGCGCGGATTGCAACACTGTAAGCATTCGTCTCAGAAAGAAGAACTGACGAAGGGCGCCCCCCTTTTGTGTTCCGAATCCCACATTCGGCTGGACTCGCCGAGCGGGACCAGCCACAATGGATCTTTCAGCTTGATGATCGGGACCATTCTCAATAAGTATCTTGCACTTCAATGAGCCGACAGGCCGTCCTGAAACAACTGAACGACGCTGGCCCGCTGATCGCGCCGTCGATGCTGAAATGCGATTTCGGCAATCTGCATCGTGAGGTTGCGTTGCTGGAATTGGCAGGGGCGCGGCTGCTGCATCTGGACGTTATGGATGGTCATTTTGTGCCCAACCTGTCGTACGGGCCGATGGTCATCCAGCGCGTGCGTCTTCTGACCGGTCTGCCGTTCGACGCACACCTGATGATCTCAGAGCCGGATCGATACCTTGACGAGTATTTGCAGGCCGGTTGCGATCTCCTCACCGTTCATGTCGAGGCTGTCACGGATCCGTGCGGGTTGCTGCGTCGGATTCGCAACTCCGACGCCGTCGCCGGTCTGGCTTTGAATCCGGGAACGCCGGTCGAAGCGATTCGTACAGCCCTGCCCGAGTGCGATCTGGTACTGGTGATGAGTGTCGAACCGGGGTTCGGCGGACAACGATTCATCTCCTCTGCCATCGACAAGTTACGCCGGCTGAGGGAAATGATTGAACCGGGAACGTTGCTGTCGATCGACGGTGGAATTGACTCGTCGACGATCGGAGACGCGGCCCGGGCCGGCGCCAACGTGTTCGCCGCCGGCAGCGCGATCTTCGGAGCACGCGACTACGCAGAGGCCATCGCGGAACTCGCCGGCATTGCGAGAGAGTCGCGTGGAGAGTGGAGAGTGGAGAGTGGAGAATTGAGAGTGGAGAATTGAGCCTGCCATGCTAGACGTTATCTTAATTCGCCCTGGCTGGACCGATTTTGACGAGCAGAACCGGATCCAGGGATCGCTCGATTTGCCGCTCTCACCGCGCGGACAGAAGCAGGTCGCGGAGCTGATCGACCAATTGCACGATACCAAGCCGGAAGTCATCTACGCGGCCCCGTCGGAACCGGCTCGCAGCACGGCCGAAGCGATCGGCGCCGGTCTGGACGTTTCGGTCAAAGAGTTGAAGGGTTTGCGCAATCTGAATCAGGGGTTGTGGCAGGGGTTGCAGATCGACGACATTCGCCGCAAGTATCCCAAGGTGTACAAGCAGTGGCGGGAATCGCCGGAGACGATTTGCCCGCCGGAAGGCGAAACCGTATCGGACGCAGTTCAGCGGGTCCGCAAAGCATTGAGCAAACCGTTGAGGCGGAAAGACTCGTTCGCCGTTGTGGCCTGCGAGCCGTTGGCAACACTGATTCGCTGCGTGATAAAGGGCTCGAAACCGGAGGTTCCCGGACCGATTTCGAGCGGCACAGAGACGCGACTCGTCGAGGTTCTGCAAGCCAACGACGCCGCACTGCCGGTGAACGGCCGAGAGCAGCCCGCGCAGCGACAGAATTCGCAAGACGATGTCGGCAACGAACTCACCGCACGAGGAGACACGTCGCGATGAATCCGGCCCGGAAATCCCACTTGGAATTGTGGAAAGCGCACGTGAATCGCCAGAAACGGGGCGTCCCGGAAGGGCTTTGGATACGTTGCGACGGCTGCAAAGAGACCGTTTTTCGAAAGGTGGTCAATGAGGGCTTGGGGGTCTGCCCCGAATGCGGATATCACTTCTACGTCTCCGCAGCGGCACGGATCGAGCAATTGCTGGATTCCGAAAGTTTCGAGGAGTGGTTTTCCGAACTGAGCAGCTGTGACCCGCTGGAGTTCGCCGACAGAAAGACCTACAAACAGCGGCTCATCGATGAGCAAAAAAAAACGGGGCTGCGCGAGGCATGCATCGTCGGCCGCGGTTACATGCGCGGCCGTCCGCTGGTGTTTGGCCTGACCGATTCGGCGTTCATCATGGGCAGCATGGGTTCGGTCGTCGGTGAGAAGCTGACCCGCGCCGTAGAAGGGGCCACCGAGATGAAGCTGCCTTTGGTCATCGTCAGCGGTTCCGGCGGGGGCGCCCGCATGCACGAAGGCATCCTGTCGCTGATGCAGATGGGCAAGGTTTCGGCGGCTTTGGCGCGGTACCACGAGGCCGGCGGACTGTTCGTTTCCGTACTCACGAACCCCACAATGGGGGGGGTGGCAGCCAGTTTTGCCTCGTTGGGCGACGTCGTCTTCGCCGAACCGAAGGCACTGGTCGGATTTGCCGGACCGCGCGTCGTCGAGGCCACAGTCAAGGAGAAGTTGCCCGCGGGGTTCCAGACCAGCGAATTTCTGCTGGAACACGGCTTCGTCGACCGGATCGTGGTCCGTCGCAATTTGCGGAGCGAAATCGCCCGGATCATCGACTACTGCGGCTCATGAAGTTTCTCAAACGTCTTTTCAAGAAGAAACGCAAGATCCCGAAAGTGGATCTCACGCGGCGGTTCGATCTGATCGGCAGGGTCGGCCAGGGCAGCATGTCGAAAGTGTGGCGGGCCCGCGACACGATGTCGGGCAAAATGGTGGCCGTCAAAGTGCTCGACAAACGAAAGACCCGCCGGTACGAAGCGCGGTTTCTGGGCCTCAACAAACCGACCGAGGGGGAAATTGCGGTCCAACTGAAGCACCCACACATTGTCCGCACCTACGAATACGGGTGGTCCCTGGAGGAAGAGCAGTTCCTGGTGATGGATTTCATCGAGGGACTGGGCTTGAGTTTTCTTGTCGACGTGCAGAACGATCTCATACGACAAAACCGGCTGCGATTCATGGTCGAGATCGGAAAGGCGCTCGACTACTTCCACTCTCAGAATTGGATCCACCGCGACATCTGCCCGCGGAACGTTTTGCTCGATCAGGATTACCAGGTCAAGCTCATCGATTTTGGGCTCGTGGTGCCCAACACGGCCGCGTTTCAGCAGCCGGGCAACCGGACCGGCACGGTCAACTACATGGCCCCTGAATTGATCAAACGGCTGAAGACCGATCAGCGCATCGACGTTTTTTCCTACGCCCTGACCTGCTTCGAAATTCATACGGGCCAGTTGCCCTGGGACACGAGCGATACGTTTGATACGGTCCTGCAGCGAATCAATACTCGGCCCAAAGACATCCGTAAGCTGATGCCCGATATCGACGAGCAGGTCGCCGAGACGATCATGCACGGAATGGAGCCGAATCCGGATCGACGTTTCTCGACGATCGCCCAGATGCTGGAGCCGCTCTGCGAAGCCAGACTGCGTATCGAGGGCGTCGACGAGGAAGAGACAGAGTATGAAGAGGTGGAATGACGAATGTCCAATGCCTAATGTCGAATGACGAATCAATGACGAAGCTCGAATGACGAAAAGACACTGAGCGGTGTGACTGTTCGGCATTCGAGCTTCGTGACTCGTCATTCGTTGGTCATTCGTTATTCCTTCGTCATTCGTCATTACTCATTTGTCATTGCTCCCCGATGGACCGACTTAGAGATCTGAACCCGGCTCAGCGGGAAGCGGTGACCACGCTGTCCGGCCCGTTGTTGGTGTTGGCTGGAGCCGGAACCGGCAAAACGCGAGTCATCACCTACCGCATGGCGGAACTCATTCGTCGGGGTGCCGCACCGGGGAGGATTCTGTCGGTCACCTTCACCAACAAGGCGGCCCGAGAAATGCAGCAGCGGACCGCCGTGCTGTTGGGCCGACAATCGCAAACGAAACCACTCGTGTGCACGTTTCATTCGCTGTGTGTGCGCATTCTTCGGCAGGAGATTTCCGTATTGGGTTACCGGCCGGATTTTGCCATCTACGACCGCTCAGACCAGGAATCGGCAGCGCGGACGGCACTGCGCGACGTCCGGGTCGGCAACCGCGCGCTGCGCCCCGGTGATTTACTGGCCCAAATCAGCCGTTGGAAAATGGCCGGCGTCATGCCGAAATACGCAACCGATTTCGTCTCTAACGATCTCGATTTTCTCGCCGCCGTCGCCTATCGACGCTATCAGGCCATCCTGCGCAGCCAGAGCGCCGTCGACTTCGACGACCTGCTGCTGCTGACGAAACAGCTCTTCGGCGAGTTCCCAGAAGTCTTGGAACGCCACCAACGACGAGTCGACCACCTGCAGATCGACGAATATCAGGACACCAACGCCACACAGTTCGCACTGGTGGAAGCATTGGTCCGGGGGCGCCACAATTTGTGCGTCGTCGGCGACGACGACCAATCCATCTACGGCTGGCGCGGAGCCGAGGTAGAGCACATCCTTAACTTTCAGAGGTTCTTTCCCCGTGCGAAGGTAATCCGCCTCGAACACAACTATCGTTCCAGCAGCAACATTCTCGAGCTCGCCAACCGTCTGGTGCGACACAATCGGGGACGCCACGAAAAGAAACTCATCGCGCACAAGCGGACCGGCAGTGACGTCCGCTTCCTCGAATTCGACGACGAGACGGACGAGGCCCAGAGCGTCGTCCGGGAGATCGATCATCTTGTGCGGGAACAAAAGGTTCCGGTCCGCGACGTAACCATCCTCTTCCGCACCAACGAACAGCCGCGTCCTTTCGAGGCGGAATTACGACGGGCGCGGCTGCCGTATGTGCTCATCGGTGGGCAATCGTTCTTCGATCGCCGCGAAATCCGCGACATGCTGGCCTACCTGAAGGTGTTGGCCCGACCGAGCGACGAAGCGTCGCTGCTGCGGATCATCAACACCCCGGCACGGGGGATCGGCGCCAAGACGGTCGAGAAGCTGCTCAACCGGGCCGTCCGAGAACGCTTAAGCCTGTGGGACGTGGTTCCACAGGCGTCTGCGGCCGGTGAGCTGACGACCAAAGCGGCCGCGGCCCTCGATGCGTTTCGCAATTTGCTCGACCGCTCTCGCCGCCGGTTCGACGAAGCCCCCACGTCGATGGACGAGACGCTCTCCGCGCTGATCGACGAGATCGGCTATCGGCAGGAGATTTCCAAGCAGTACCAGGACCCCCAACAACAACGGGCGCGCTCGGCGATCCTCGAACAGTTAGTCGATTCCGTCAAGCAATACGTCGGGCGCGCCGCGGAACCGTCGTTGGCCGGCTTTCTGGAAGAGTCGGCCCTGACCGGTCGCGACGAGGAATCCGACAAGGATGACCGGACATCCGAAAACGCCATTAAGCTGATGACGCTGCACAGCGCCAAGGGCCTGGAGTTCCCGCGGGTCTACCTGGTGGGCCTCGAGGAAGGTCTTTTGCCGCACCATCGCTCGTTGGAAGGGGCCGAAAGCGCCATCGCCGAAGAACGGCGATTAGCCTACGTGGGCATCACGCGGGCCATGGATCACCTCACACTGTCACGGGCCGCCAGCCGCCTGAAATGGGGCCGCCACCGTCCCTCGCTGCCGTCACGCTTCCTCTTCGAAATGCATGAATGCGCCTCCGAAAATAACTCCAGCCGCGAGTGAATACCCGCGGACATTCATCCGTGCGGCTCACACCCGACAGCGACACACGCACACTGAAGATCGGCAAATGCTCAACGTGCGACGGCTGTGCCGGCCGAAACGCTCAGCCTCGTAGGGCCGGCTGTGCCGGCCGAAACGCTCAGTGAGCACCCTGGCGGTCTGGTCAAAGCAGATTTGACCGGTGTCGTGGGGCAGGCTTTCCAGCCTGCTGATTGGCCGTGGCAGGCTGGAAAGCCTGCCCCACACTCGGCTGTACACGTCATTTCCGCTTTGACAGATCACTCGGTGAGGCCGTCGACCAGTTGGCCGTCGTGGAGTCTCACGACGCGATCCGCCCCGGTGATGAAGCTCTCGTTGTGGGTCACGACGACGACGGTGGTTTGGTGTTCGGCGTGCAGGCGGTGCAGATAGCCGAACACCTCGGCGCCGGTCTGGCTGTCAAGTTCTCCTGTCGGTTCGTCGGCCAAGACCAGTGTGGGCTGTTTCAAGAGCGCGCGGGCAATGGCCACTCGCTGCTGTTCGCCGCCGGAGAGTTGGCTCGGCCGATGATCGAGCCGGCCGCCCAACCCGACCTGATCCAACAGATCGACGGCGCGCCGCCGCAGTTTTAGCGGAATTCCTAGGGGCATATAGGGGACGAGCACGTTTTCGACGGCGGTGAGGTTCTTGAGCAGATTGAAGCTCTGGAACACAAAGCCGACCTGGTGCCGGCGATAATGGTCTCGCTGTTTTGACGGCAGATCGGTGATCGGGCGGCCGTCGACGAAGATTTCGCCGGTGGTGGGTTTGTCCAGCGCGCCGATGAGATACAACAGTGTGCTCTTCCCGCTGCCGGACGGACCAACGACGAACGTAAACGAGCCGGCATCCAGGCGACACGAGATGCCGCGCAGCGCGTGCACGTCGGTTTCACCGTGGCGGTGAATCTTAGTGATGTTCTGGATATCGATCATTGTGCATCATCCGCGTCGAATGGCGTCCATGGGCATCATCCGCATGGCCCAGACGGCGGGATAGACCCCGCCCAAAACGCCCAGCATGCTGCTGAAGAACACGCTGAACGTCAACAGTTGCGGACTGGCGAAGAGATGCACCTGCGTGGGCCACGTGAAATTGATTATCTGCGTAGCCGTCCAGCCTGCCAGACTGCCCAGAAGCCCCCCGCCCAGACCGAGGATCGCGCTCTCGTAGGTGATCAGTCTCATGACGTCCGTTTTCGACCAGCCGTTGGCTTTCAGGATGCCGAACTCGATGATCCGCTCGGTCACGCTCATGAGCATGGTGTTGACGATGCTCAAGACGGCAATCGTCACGCCGATGGCGGTGATGACCGTCAGAAGGATGTCGAGGTCTTGGGTGAACTTGTCGAAGCGTGCGGCCCAGTCGACCGCGCTGCGGACCTCGAGGGGAATCGTCTCATCGACCTCAGCGATGGTGTCGGTTGTTTTCCGCAGCGATTCTACCGGCCGGTCGGGCGCTGCGGGGTTTGTGTTCGCGTTCTGCTCGGCGGCCGGCGCCGGGTCGCCGCGTTGGTTGTCCGCCGGTTCCGGTTTGTCTTCCGAGCGGGGGATCAATTTCAGGTTCCGATCGAGCCAGTTGAAGACATCCTCGATCACGTTTCCGGAACCTTCCCCGGCAAGCCCCATACTCGGCAGCGGTTGCCAGTGCTCGATTTTGCGTCCGCGAAAGACCGACCGGATCCGTTCCGCCAACTCGTCGGGATCGGCCCCCTCCCGCTGTTCGATGTAGAAGCAGGAGACCGAATTCGGGTTGAAGCGCGTAATTTGGCGCGCCTGCTCGATGTCGAGGATGATGGCCACGTCCAGCAGGATCGATCCGCAGTGATAGACGCCGACAATGTGAAAATCGTGACCGCTGACGCGCAACGTGTCTCCGACGCCCTTTTGGAATTCGTCGGCAATTTGCCGGCTGACAAGTACGTTGAGGGTTCCACGGTCGTCGAGCGTGAGGAATCGGCCGTCGACGATCTCATCGCGATACACGCCGTGTTCCAAGCGGAGCCTCGATGCGATGTTCGTGCCGAACAGAAATCGAGGCGGGCTGACGATCACCTTTGACTCGATGAGGTTGACCCGCTGCCAAATCTCGGCGTTGACCACCTGAACGCCGTCGACGGCGGCGATTTCCCGTTCCCAATCGGCCGGAATCCGGGAAAAGAGGGGCATCGGCGCACCCGGCTGCATGGCCAACAGACCGGGAATTCGCCTGAAAGTGGCCGAGACCATCTCGTCGAGCCCCTCGGCCACCGAAAAAAGTCCGACCATGCCGGCAATGGCAACGGTCAGGCCCAACAGCGACAGCAGGGACCGCGTGGGACGGCTCACGAGGTTGCGGATCGCAAATCTCCACATCAACCGAGGATAGACATTCCGGCCGGAATTCGGAAGCCAGCGACAGTCCGATTGTCCAATTGCCTGCCGGGACGTATGATTGCGGAGCTGGCAGGTATCCCAGATTATTCACAAAGCCGACGTGGACGCACGCAACTTGCTCCAAACCGACGGCTCGCCGTCGCCGTGGTGATGCGGGTCGTAACCTGCGACGATGAATCGTCGGTTTGGGCTCTGTGAATAATCCGGACTATCAACTGGAAAACGATCGCCCCGATGCCGGAAACCGACTATTACAAGACACTCGGCGTCTCTCGCGGCGCATCGGCCGATGAAATCCGCAAGGCCTACAAGAAGTTGGCCAGACAGTACCATCCCGATGTGAAGCCCAACGACAAAGCGGCTGCCGAGAAGTTCAAGCAAGTTCAGGAAGCCCACTCCGTTCTGAGCGACCCGGAAACGCGGGACCAGTACGATCGCTACGGCGCTGCCTTTCAGGGAGCAGGGCGGAGGTCTGGAGGGCAACCATATCCATGGTCGACAGGTCCAGGCGGGTCGGGACCGATCGATTTGAAAAACATTTTCGGCGGAGACTTCGATTTGGGCGACCTGTTCGGCGGGTTTGGACGAGGCGGTGGCGGTTTTGGAGGAGCGGCTCAGCAGGCGACGCAGCCCGTGAAAGGCCAGGACATCAAAACGGAAATCGTCGTCCCGTTCCAAGTCGCGGCTGAGGGGGGACATCACGAAGTCCAATTGCGGCGAGGTGCGAAGACCGAGCGGTTGGATGTGACAATTCCTCCGGGTGTTGACAACGGGAGCGTGATTCGGCTGTCGGGACAGGGACAGCCCGGTCCGAGCGACGGTCCGGCGGGCGACCTGCTGCTGACGATCAAAGTTGCCCCGCATCCGTATTTTCGCCGCGAAAGTGGGAATTTGCTGCTGGATCTTCCCGTCACAGCCACGGAAGCCGCGTTGGGTGAGAAAATTGAAGTTCCCACGCTGACGGAAGGCAACGTGGTCGTCACGATTCCGCCGGGGACGTCGAGCGGCACAAAACTTCGTCTGCGTGGCAAAGGAGTGCGCGACCCAAAGACCCGTCGCCGCGGCGATCAGTTGGCCGTCGTGAAGATTGTCGTCCCCAAACAACTCAGCGATCGGGCCAAACGTTTGTACCGGGAACTGGACGAAGCCGTCCCGCAATCACCTCGAGCCGGCTTGTGGTGATTTCGGCCTTCCCGCCAATTCAGATTCGTGCTATCAACCGATATTCACGACCGAGTGTGCACTTCTCCGACCGCATTTCAAGAAAACCCTTCCGTTTGGTCGACTTTCGTAAGGATGTCCGGGACGATGGTCTCGCGAAACACGGTTCTGGCCTTGTTGTGCCTGTTCATAGGGGCAGAAACCGCGGGATGTCGCGTCACAGGATTGTCGGCGCAGATGAACAGTGACACGCTGGTTCCCTCCTTTGGGCTCAACATGGTTCCGCCCCAAACCGAACCACCTCTGCCCCAAGACGAGGGTCCCACGGTCGACAAGGACCAATGACTGTTTTTGTGAATTGAGAGGCTCCAGAGGGGGTGAGTCATGACGACGAGCCCTCTGTTCTGGAGCCGTGACAAGGTGCAGTACCCAGTGAATGACAGATTGTTGCTCTCGATGGTCGGTAGTGTGGTTTTGCTCAGCGGATTGCTGGGTTGTCAGGTCGCGCGGAGTTCTTTTCAGATGGACAGCGACAGCCGCCTGCCGTTTTTCGGCCTGCATCTGGTCCCGAAGAAAAAGAAGCCGGATGTCTCGCCCCTCAGTCAGTCCGAGAACCCTGCGGCCGAAGCAACCGTGGCGGGTTTCAGCGACGAAGCGGAAACGCCACGCCCCACGGGATGGTCGAAGTGGTTTGGCCGGTTTGGGAAACCGAAACGCATTCCGCTGCCGATCACGGATTCGCAGTCTGACGGTGATTCGCCAGAGGCCGTCGCAGCAGAGGCGGACGGATTGGCCGCATTCTAAGAAAGGACGCGGTAATTCAGCAAAGCTGCAGAAGGTTTCGACGGCGGACCGGTT
>CAZGYE010000122.1:0-15045 GCA_964530165.1 uncultured Planctomycetaceae bacterium | reverse complement strand
GACCGTGACACGGTCGCTGCCGCCGTCGCTGTCGATCGAAAGTTCCTCGACCGCATCGGACGTCAACGTCTCGCCGACCGGATCGGTCGGAATGCGGTGCACAACGCGCAGGCTGCCATCGAGCTCATCGACCGTAAATCGATCGTTTTCGGTTCCGGTCTCCACAGCCAAGCGATCGAAGCCTGGCCCGCCGTCAGCCTCTTCGCGGCCGTCGCCGGTTTCCCAGAAGATGGTGTCGTTACCGGCTCCGCCGAGGCTGGTATCGGTGCCGCGACCACCGTCGAGCAAGTCGTTTCCTTCACCACCGTCCATCGAGTCGTGCCCGGCGCCGCCGAGCAGCGTATCTTCGCCCTCATTGCCGGCCATCACGTCGTCGCCGGCCTCGCCGCTGAGCAGATCGTTCCCCGCAGCCCCGCGGAGTGTGTCGGCCCCAGGCCCGCCGAGCAACGTATCTGCGATCGGGTCAAACGGCGGGTCATCGTCGACGATCGTTCCCATCCCCTGGTCATCGCTGATCCTCGCACCGACGGGATTGCTGAGATTGACGAAGAACGTCTCATCGGTCTCGTCGAGCGTGTCGGCCAGGACCGGCACGGTGAAGGTCAGGGTGGTTTGGCCCGCGGCGAACGTCAACGTTCCGCTGACCGGCTGGAAGTCCACGCCGGACCCGGCCGAGCCGGCGGCAGTGGCGAAATCGACGGTCACCTCCGCGGTGGTGGCCGGGGTCAGCGTCACCGTAAAGACCGCGTCAGTCGTGCCGACATCCCCTTCCAGCGGCACGGTCGCGTCGGCAATTGCCAGCATCGATCGGGGAGAATCATCGTCTAAAATTATGCCCAGGCCCTCGTCGTCGACCAGTATCGCCCCGGTGGGGTTCCACAGGTTCACGAAGAAGGTCTCATCCGCCTCAGGGACTGTATCTCCGACGACCGGCACGGTGATCGTCTGGGTGGTCTCGCCCGGCGCAAACATCAGCGTGCCACTGAGGGATTGATAGTCTGTGGTGGCTGTTGCCGTTCCCTGGGCCGTCCCGAAGTCGACCGTGATTGGCTGGGTGCTCGCCGCCGAAAGGGTGACGGTGAAGACGGCATCCGCCTGGCCGGTGTTTCCTTCGGCATCGATCGTTACATCGTCGATCTCGATTCCGATTTCGACGTCGCCGTCATCCAGAATCGTGCCGACCCCCCGGCCGTTCAAAATCGTTGCGTTGACTGGGTTGCTCAGATTGACCAAAAAGGTCTCGCTCGGTTCGTCGATGTCGTCACCGATGACAACCACGGTGAGGCTCTGCGTCGTTTCCCCAGGGGCAAAAGTGACCGTTCCCTGCGAGGCCGTATAGTCAAACGGGTTCCTTGCTGTACCGTTTTGCGTCTGGAAGTCTACCAGGACCGGGATCGCCGACAGAGCGGGGATGCCGTCGGGATCCAGCAGCCTGAGCGTGAAGACGGCATTGACCGTCCCCGTATCGCCTTCCAGGACCTGGACGGAGTCGATCGAGATCGTCACGCCGTCGTCGCCGATGATCGTGCCGACGCCCTGTCCATCGACAACGACCGCGTTCGTCGCCGGGTTTGTCAGCTTGACGAAGAAGCTCTCATCACGCTCAACGACCGTATCCCCGAAGACCGGCACCGTGATGGTTTGAGTGGTCTCGCCCGGGGCGAAGACGAGACCTCCACTGACCTCTTGATAGTCTGTGGCGCCTGTTGCCGTTCCGTTGGCCGTCGTGAAGTCGACGGTGATCGGCTCGGTGCTCGTTTGCGAGAGCGTGACAGTGAACACTGCGGGCGTTTGGCCGGTGTCGCCTTCCGGATCGATCGTTACGTCGTCGATGTCGATTCCAATTAGGACGTCGCCGTCATCCAGAATGGTGCCGACGCCCTGGGCGTCCAAAATCGTCGCGTTGAGGGGGTCTGTCAAATTCACGAAAAAGGTCTCGGCCGCCTCGCGGATGGTGTCGCCGTTGACGAGAACGGTCACGGTTTGCGTCGTTTGGCCCGGGGCGAAAGTGACCGTTCCGCTCGCCGCCACATAGTCTGCCGATTGCCTCGCCGTGCCGTCTTCCGTCGCGAAGTTTACCTGAACCGGGATCGCCGATGCTGCGGGCATGCCGCCGGGATCCAGCAGCGTGAGTGTGAAGCGGGCGCTGAGTGTCCCCATGTTGACCTCCCGGACGGGCACGTCGTCGATCGAGATCGTCAGGGCGTCGTCGTCGATGATCGTGCCGACGCCCTGCCCGTCGACAATCGTCGCGGCCGTGGGGTTCGTCAGGTTGACGAAGAAGGTCTCGTCGCCCTCGACCAGCGTGTCGCCTTGGACCTGAATGGTAATCGGCGGCGCGGTGAGCGTGCCGGCGACGATGGTCACCGTGCCGTTCTGAGCCGCGTAATCTGCGGGAGCCGTCGCCGTATCGTCGGCCGTGGCGAAGTCAACGGTCACGTCCACAAGGGCCACATCCGTGAGGCTCACCGTGAACGCCGCGGAGGTCTGGCCCGTGTCGCCTTCCGGATCGACGGTCACGTCGTCAATTTCGATTCCAATGATGGTGTCGCCGTCATCGAGAATCGTGCCAATGCCCTGATTGTCGGAAATCGTCGCCTCGACCGGATTCGATAGATTGACGAAGAAGGTCTCGTCCGGCTCGTCGAAGATGTCGCCGTTGACGACCACAGTGAGGGTCTGGGTCTGGTTGCCCGGAGTAAACGTGACCGTTCCGCTCCCGGCCACGTAGTCGGTCCGTTCACTCGCGGTATCATCCTTCGTCTGAAAGTCGACCGTGATCGGGACTGCCGATACGGCGGGCATGCCGGCGAAATCAAACAGGCTGAGGGTGAAGACGGCATTCACCGTCCCCGCGTCGCCCTCCACGACCGACACGTCGTCGATCGAGATCGTCACGGGGTCGTCGTCGATGATCGTGCCCACGCCCTGCGTGTCGGCCAGCACCGCGTTAATCGGATTCGTGAGTTCGACGAAGAAGGTTTCGTCCGCCTCAGCCAGCGTGTCTCCGGCGACGCTCACGGTGATCGTCTTCTGAATCTCGCCCGGCGCAAAGACCAGCGAGCCAAGGACGCCCAAGTAATCGTCGGGATCGGTGGCGGTATTGTCCGCTGTGGCGAAGTCGACGGTCACCGTCTGATCCGAGGCGGCCGAGAGGCTCACCGTGAACACCGCATCAGTCGTGCTGCCGTCGCCTTCCGGATCGATGGAGACGTCGTCAATGGAAAGGGAGACCAGTCCTGTAACGTCAGGGCCGGCACTGTCGATGATGTCGTCGCCGGTTCCCCCTTCGAGAACGTCCGCGCCGCCGCCCCCAAACAGCGCATCGTTGCCGCCCTGGCCTCTGAGACTGTCGTCGCCTTCGTTGCCGTTGAGCGTATCGTTGCCGGAACCGCCCAACAGCGAATCGTTGCCGTCGCCGGCCAGGAGCGAGTCGTTGCCGGCTCTCCCGTCGACTGAATCGTCGCCGGCGCCGGCGTTCAGCGTGTCGTCGCCGTCGTCGCCGCGGAGGCTGTCGTCGCCAAGGCCGCCCAGGAGCAGATCGCCGTGAGAACCGCCCCGCAGCGTGTCGTTGCCGTCGCCGCCGTTGAGTGAGTCGGGACCACCTTGTCCGTTCAATTTGTCGTCGCCGGCGCCGCCGTTGAGCGAATCAGCGTCGGAACCGCCGAAGAGGGTGTCGTTGTCGTCCCCACCACCCAACAGGTCTTTGCCGAAGCCGCCGTTGATGGTGTCTGCTCCGGCATCACCGTTGAGCGTGTCCGCGCCGTCGTCGCCGAGCAGGCTGTCGTCGTCGTCGCCGCCGTCGACAGAATCCTCGCCGTCGCCGGCGTCGATCGTATCATTGCCAAGATCTCCGCTGATCGTGTCGTTTCCGTCTCGACCCAGGATGCTGTCGTCGCCGTTGTCGCCGCCAATGAGGTCGTTGCCGTCGCCTCCGCTGATGGTGTCTGCGCCCGGCCCGCCGTTGATGACGTCGTCGCCGTGGTTCCCCAGCAGATTGTCGCCGATTTCGCTGCCGATGATCGTGTCCGCCCCATGTTCCCCATCAACGACGACGGCACTTAAGTTGGAGAAATCACCGATCTGGACGCCGCTGAGGTCAATGAGATTCCGGCCCGAGCTGCCGAGCACGCGAATCGATTGCACGTCGAGCGGATCCAGCGGCCCGGTCGGGGGATCCGCGCCGTTGACCTGCACATTTCCGGCATTGACGGTAATTTGGATGGCATCGTCGGCTGTGGCATCGACGGCCAATTCACCGTTGAACACGAAAAATTGCGAGTTGACCGTCAACAGCGTCCGATCTTCCAGCCGCTCCACCTGCGACGAGACCATCTCCGCCGACCTGGTGCGTGCCCAACGACGCCGAGAACCCCTCAACATGTCAAATTCCTCAACTTCAGCAGATGCTTCCAATGTGATGCGTGCGGTTCATACGCTTCAACCGTGAAGGACCACAAAACCGGACCATTCCCCCCATTCAGATCGACAGAAACTCCTCTCACGGCAAAAACAAAGAACCCATCCGGAGAAAATCGTGTCCATTTCTTAGACAGAATCGATCCAACCGGTACGACCGGAACGGACCGGTACGACCGGAACGGACCGGTACGACCGGAACGGACCCTACGACCGGAACGGACCGTGCGACCGGAACGGACCCTACGACCGGAACGGACCGCCGGCAATCAGACTCGCCCCGATCTCGGCAACCGGCGTTGTTGTGGAATCCGCGGAATGCGAACAACCGGTAAATCTTCCACAAAATGTGCAGCTTTCGGGATTCGTCGAGCCGGATTCCTCACAGGACCCCAAACCGACGATTGATCGTCGCGGCTTCAAGACAGGACCCCAAACCGACGATTGATCGTCGCGGCTTCAAGGACGTATCACAACGGCGACGGTCAGGCCACTCGCAAATAATCATCTCCCCGCTCCCCCGCTCAGGCGTGCGGTGGTTGAATCTTGGTGGGTTTTCTGAGGCATGACTCCGGTCCCGGGTGGCACGCCCTGACGTAAGCAACGGCGTGGTCACGACCTACGCCACGCCCATCCCTGCGTTCTCTCGCGTGCCACCCCGCCGAGGGTTTTCGTCGGACATCACGGCTTCTGGATCGTGCCGTCGCGGCGGCGGAGGTTGCCCCACTGCATGTCGAAGCTGGGGTTGTCTTTGATGGGGAATTTGGCGGCCAGTTTTTCGTCCACGTCGATGCCCAGGCCCGGGCGGTTGTTGGCGTGGTAGTAACCGTCCTTCAGCTCCGGACAGCCGGGGAAGACGTCTTGCTCGGCCTGGGAGAACTGTCGTGCCTCCTGGATGCCGAAGTTGGGTATGGCCAGGTCGAGGTGCACGTTGGCGGCGTGTCCGACCGGTGAGACGTCGCCCGGTCCGTGCCAGGCCGTTCGCACCCGGAAGAACTCGCACAGGGCCGCCATCTTTCTGGCCATCGTCAGGCCGCCGACCTGCGAGAGGTGCACGCGGATGAAGTCGATCAGCCGCTCGGCCACCAGCGGCACCCACTCGTTCGTGTTGTTGAACAGCTCGCCCATGGCGATTGGCGTGCTCGACTGCTGACGCAAGTGCTTGAAGTAGCCCACGTCTTCCGGCGAGAACGGGTCCTCCAAAAAGAACGGCCGATACGGTTCCAGGTCCTTGGCCAGTTGAATGGCCAGAATCGGCGGGATGCGTTCGTGCACGTCATGCAGCAGTTGCACCTCGTTGCCGACGTTCTTGCGAATGTGTTCGAACAGCCGGGGCACGATACGCACATAAGGGGCCGGTTCCCACGCGCGTGATGGACGGTTCGGCGGGACGTTTGCCGGCCGCTTGCCGCCTCGCGCCCCGTAGGTGGCCACTCCCGGCACGGCGACCTGAATGCGGATGTGCCGATAGCCTTCTTCCATGTACCGCCGGACTGCCGTCTCGACCTCCTGGAAATTCCTCCCGGAAGCATGCCGATACGTGTCGACCGCCAGCCGACACTTGCCGCCGAAGAGTTGATAGACGGGCAATCCGCACGCTTTGCCGAGAATGTCCCACAACGCCATATCGACACCGCTCAGAGCATTGTTCAACACGGGTCCGTTTCGCCAATAGGAGCTGACGAACGACGATTGCCATACGTCTTCGATGTCGAGCGGATTCTTTCCGATCAAGAACGGCCGAAGATAACGGTCCACGGCCGTCTCCACAGTCCGCGGCCGTTGCGTAAACGTGGCACATCCCAGACCGTACAGTCCGGGCTGGTTGGTCAACACTTTGACCACCACGAGCCGAATCCCGGCCGGCGCGGTGAGAATGGTTTTGACGTCAGTGATTCTCACCGACGAGAAGCGACCGCCGCCTGACGGTGTTTTTCGGTCTCCCTGTCCGGCCGGCGCGGATGCTGCGCCGGCGAGGGTGGAGAAGCCCAGTGCACCCGCCGCCACGGCCGTCTGTTGAAGCCAGTTTCGTCGATCCATGTCTGATTCCTCCGAGTTGCGAAAGCCAAGTACGCGTCACCCAACACGACCAGCAGGTGAGTATAGCGGTCTTCGCGTCTCAAATGAGAGGGAAACGGTCCGTTGTCCCGCAGATCGCCCGTTATTGATCTCCTCTCAGAACCCGAAATCCGTTAACGTTACCCTGACCCGGCGCGGAGTCGAGAGTTGAGGGTCGAGAGTCCAGAGCCTTGCAGCAAACGACTCTGACTTTTAACGCTCAACCCTCAACTCTCAACCCTTTGGTTGATGCGATTCTGAATAGAACGGTCATATTGGACCTGAGCACCGCATAGGCAACGGCAGTGCCAACACTGAAGCTATCGAAGGGATTTGTCGCGACGTTTCTGATCGTCGCCACACTGATCTCCACCCTGATGGTGATCAGACGGGACGATCCGGGTCAACAAGCCGTCTACACCACCGCAGCAGTGCGGCTGGTCAACGGCGCCCAGATTTATCGACCCGAGGACAGGGCTGCGTTCACTTACCCGCCGTTCTTTGCACTCTCGTTTGTTCCACTGGCTCCGCTTTCGGAGCCGATGCGACGCGGCGTGTGGTACTTCGCGAACATTACCATGTTGGTTACGGTTGTGCTTCTATTGGCACGGCGAGCGCACCCCGCCGAAAGACGAATGCCGAATGCCGAATGCCGGGAGAACGTTGCCGCCGAGCATTCCACATTCCGCGCTCCGCGCTCCACATTTCGCACTGGCGATCCACCTCTCTGGGTGCCGTGTGTTGTGGTCGGTGTGCTGGCGGGGCGTTATGTGATTTCGCCGGTGGAGTACCAAGGTCACGAACTCGTTGTCTTTCTGTTCGTGGTATTGGCGATTGATGCCTGGTCTGTGGAATTGAATTTGCGGGCCGGTTTTTGGGCCGGCTTGGGTGCCGCGTGCAAAGCGACGCCGCTATTGTTTCTGCCGATTTTCGTCTGGCAGCGGCGCTTCGCAGCGGCGCTGGCGCTCATCTTGACATTGATCGGGGCAACACTGTTGCCCGATCTGCTGTTTCCGAAGGCCGACGGCGGTCTTTGGGTGGTCTCCTGGTACGAGCACTTCATTTCCAAAGTGGGAGTCGGCGCCACCGCCCAGGCCAAAGGCGCGTGGCCACCGTGGAACCTACTCAACCAAAGCTTGGCGGGAACGATGTACCGATTGGCAACACCCATCGCCAAACACACAGACCTGGTTTTCGACGTCAGCTTCTGCCGTCTCAGCGCCGGCGTGCTGAAGCTGGCAACCACGTCGGCACAATTGGCCGTCGCCGGATTTCTGGCTCTCGTCACCTTACCGGTGCATTCCCGAGACCTGTCCAAACGGGACCGGGCTTTCCAAAGGCTCGGCGAAGGAGCCGCTGTGCTGTCTGCCATGTTGTTGCTCTCACCGATGAGCAGCAAACAGCATTTCTGCACGCTGCTCGTCCCGATCACTTTCTGCGTTGTCGACTTCTTGTATCGCCGACGTGACCCGATCGTGTTCGGTCTGCTGTCGATCGTGTTCGTGTTCGGTACGCTGGGCGCCAAAGACATCATTGGCCGGTCGCTGGGAAACCGCCTGTTGGCGCACGGATCGTTGACCCTCTGCGCGATGGTTTGTCTGCTCGCGTCCGGCTACGTGCTGATCCGCCGCTCGCAGGCGATCCGCGTCGTTGCGGCAAGCAATCAGCACCGGCTGAGCGAGACAAGCCCCGCAGATCACTACGACAGAGAGAGCGTCCCGGGGCCGTCATGATGCGATCGCCTCAACGCCCGCTTGGCCAGGTGGAAGGAGTCACAGATGTATCAATTCGTCGTTCAACTGCTGCATCCAGTCACGTTGCTGTTTGTGATTCTGGCGATTGCCGTGATCAATCTCTGGCGAAGGCGAACGGTGACGCGCCGTGGGTTGTTGCTGCTGACGGCGCCGTTGCTGTTGCTGGCGTTGTTTTGTACTCCGGCGATCTCGTTTCTGGCTGCCGGCATCTTCGAGCGGCAATTTCCACCGCTCAAGCAGCGTCCTGACGGAGCAGCAGCGATCGTCGTGCTTGGCGGCGGCGTCTTGTGGCCCGCCCCGGATGACACCCAAACACGGCCAAACGACGGCACGTTGCGGCGCTGCTTTGCCGCCGTTGAACTCTATCGCCGGGGACTGCCGTGTCCCATTCTTGTCACCGGCGGCATTGGCAATCCGTCGCGGAGCGGCGCGTCGGAAGCCCAGGTGATGCGGAACTGCTTGCTGACAATGGGCGTTCCCGACTCAGACGTCGTCCTGGAATCCGAATCACGCAACACGTACGAGAGCGCCGTCATGGCAAAGCGGCTGCTCGCCGAGCGCGGCATCCACTCGATTGTCCTCGTGACCGACGCCACACACCTGCTGCGTGCGACCCGCTGTTTTCGCTATCAGGGCCTCGATGTCGTCCCGGCCGGCGCGTACTATCGCGCCCATTACTTCCCTGGCGATCCATTCGCATTTGTTCCGCGTGAAGGAGCGGCCCGAGACAACCAAGACGTGCTTCACGAAGCCCTGGGACTCCTCTGGTACTGGTGGCGCGGGCGGATCTGAAACCGGGCGGTCGAACGAGCGCGGCGACCTTGCGGGCGGCGAGGGAAACGGCCAATCTACCGGTATGGTCCATCCGGCACAGAAGACGATTGACTTGTTCGGCGTCCGCGTCCACAACCTCAAGGGCATCGACCTGAGGTTGCCGCTGCATCAGTTCGTTGTGATCACCGGCGTCAGCGGATCGGGCAAGAGCAGTTTGGCTTTTGACACGCTGTACGCCGAGGGGCAGCGGCGATACATCGAGAGTTTCTCGGCATACGCTCGGCAGTTCCTCGACCCCCTGGAGAAGCCGGACGCCGATCGCATCGAGCACATCCCGCCGGCCATTGCCATCCGACAAAGCTCGGTCAATCTGAGCAGCAAATCGACCGTCGCCACCGCCACCGAGCTGCACGATTACCTCAGACTGCTGTTCGCAAAGATCGGCCGTATCATTTGCCCGGGCTGCAAGAGTGAGATCCGAAACGAAACACCCGCCACGGCCCTCGAAACAATCCACCGCTTTGCCGAAGGAACCCGTTTTCAAATTTGCTTCCCCCTCGACCGGGCGTCAGAAGGCGGCGGCGACGAGCTGGCACAACTGCAAACGGAAGGATTCACACGGCTGATTGCCGCGGGCCGTACGCTCGACGTCCGCGACTTCGACAAACCCGCCGCAGATGCGGACGCGGACGTTTGGGCGGTCGTTGACCGGCTCGCGGCCGGGAAGGCGACCGACTCGCGGATCCTCGACAGCTTGGAGCTAGCATTCCGAGAAGGCGACGAACGGTGCATCCTGCTCGAGGAGTATCGCGACAAAAGTGCTGCGGGGGATGCCGAAGCGGCCACCATTGACGGAAATCGCTGGCTCGTGCATCGCCACAGCGGACATTTGGTGTGCGAGCCTTGCGGCCGCGAATTCGTCCGGCCGGAGCCTCGACTGTTCAGCTTCAATGCCCCGCTGGGCGCGTGCCCCGAATGTCAGGGATTCGGCGCGGTCCCGGCGATCTCGCTGGAGCGCCTGGTCCCCGATTCGTCCAAGACGCTGCGTGAAGGCGCGATCGCCGCCTGGACCACCCCCGCGTATCGGCACGAGCTGGATGAGCTGCTGGAACTGGCCGGCGACTACGACATTCCGGTCGACGTCCCTTTTCACCAGCTCGAGCCACGACATCTCGACTTGATCACCGACGGCGTTGCGGAACGGCAGTTCGGCGGCTTGAAAGGTTTTTTCCGCTGGCTGGAACGGCACAAGTACAAGCTCTCGGCGCGTGTCTTTCTAAACCGCTGGCGGACGTACGAGACGTGCCCGGCTTGCCGCGGCGATCGGCTGCAATCGCCGGCGCTCGCCGTGCGGATCGAGGGGCGAAACATCGCGGACGTCTGCCGGCGGAGCATTCGCGAAATCAACGATTTCTTCGCAGGTCTTGAGAAGCGATTCTCGGATGTCGAGCAACAGGTAACGCGAACCATACTCACCGAGATCGCGTCGCGACTGGAATATCTCTCTGAGGTGGGACTCGATTATCTGACGCTCGACCGCACGGTCCGCACTCTTTCGGGCGGTGAAGCCCAGCGGATCGCGCTGACCGCTGCGTTGGGATCGAGTTTGGTGAATACGCTCTACGTGCTCGACGAACCGTCGGCCGGTCTGCACCCGCGTGACAGCCGGCGGGTGATCGACGCCATCCGGCGACTGCGGGACGCCGGGAATACGGTGGTCGTCGTCGAGCACGAAGACGCCTTCGTGCTCGCGGCCGACGAGGTGGTCGACATCGGACCGGGCGCCGGGCATGAGGGGGGCCGGCTCGTGTTTCAAGGCACGCCCGACGAACTCGAGAAGTGCGAGGAGTCGATCACCGGCGCTTACCTGTCCGGCAGGCGATCGATTGAAGCTTCGCTGCCGGCAACACGCCGTCGGCCGGATCAAGGCTGGCTCCGGCTTCAGGGCGCCCGCGAACACAACCTCAAGAATCTGACGGTCGAGTTTCCTTTGGGCGTGTTGTGCGTGGTGACAGGCGTCAGCGGCAGCGGCAAGAGTACGCTGATCGCCGAGACGCTCTACCCGGCGCTGTGCCGGGCGCTCAAACAAGCCGGGCCGCTTCCCCAATGCGGTCAGTTCGATCAGCTTAGCGGCGCCGAAGAGATCGACGAGGTGCTGCTCGTCGATCATCAGCCCGTCGGCCGTACGCCGCGCAGCAATCCGGTCACGTATTTGAAGGCCTTCGACGAGATCCGCAAAGTATTCGCCCAGACAGCCGAAGCGAAGCTGCGAAACTACACGGCCACCCACTTCAGCTTCAATGCCGCTACTGGCGGCCGTTGCCCGAAATGTACCGGCAACGGGTCGATCCGCATCGACATGCAGTTTCTGGCCGACGTGTCGATGATCTGCCCGGAATGCCACGGTACGCGGTACCAGCGAGAAATCCTGGAGGTCAAGTACCGCGGCCTGACCATCGCCGAGGTGCTGGGGATGACGGTCCGCGAAGCGTTCACGTTTTTCCGCAGCCAGCCGCGATTGCAGAAGCGGCTGCAGTTGCTCAAGGACGTCGGCCTCGCTTATTTGCCGCTCGGTCAGCCGGCCACCACACTCAGCGGCGGCGAATCGCAACGGCTGAAGCTGGCCGCCCGATTGGCGTCCGGATCGCGTCGGCGGGGGCTGTTCCTGCTCGATGAACCGACCACCGGCTTGCACGCGGCCGACGTCGTGAAACTGCTCGCCTGTTTCAGCACGTTGCTCTCGGTCGGCCATTCGCTGATCGTCATCGAGCACAACCTCGACGTGATCAAAGCGGCCGATCACCTGATCGACCTCGGTCCCGAAGCCGGCGACGCCGGCGGTGAAATCGTCGCTTGCGGAACGCCGGAGAACGTCTGCGCCGTCCGAGAATCCATCACGGGCCGTTTTCTGCGCGCCAAAGGCGTCAAATAACCGGCATCAGGTTCAAGGCACATTCAGAACCGGCATTGGGGGTGGCAATTCGGAATCCGGTCACTCTTTAGCCAAATGCAGTCATAAGGAAATTAGGAACCCAAGAAGACAGGAGAAAGACGATTCCCGAGATTCCTGGTTTCCTGGTTTCCTCATAATCATCCTCTTACCACGAAACAGACTGTGGAGACGAACTTGCTCCAGACGGCTAAAGGATTATGGAATTCGGAATCCGTTCTTTCATTCCCCATTCCCCATTCCGGACTCCGCATTTGGCAGGCTGGCAATTATTTGGTGGAAAGTCCTGTGCGGGGATTGACGGGCGGCAAGCGGCGGGTTACTATACTAGTCATCTAATACACTAGAGGCATCCGATGTTCTTTACCGTCGATCCCGCCAACGGTCTGGCCATCTACGATCAGATTGCCAGACAGCTCAAGTTTGCCGTTGCCGACGAGACCCTCAAGCCGGGCGATCTGGTGCCTTCGGTCAGAGAGCTCTCCCGCAATCTGGCCGTCAATCCCAACACCGTGGCGCGGGCGTTTCGTGAGCTGCAATCGGAAGGCGTACTGACGGGGATTCGCGGCACGGGGCTGCAAGTCACCAGCCGGGCGGCGAAGTATTGCCGCCGGGAACGGCTGCGACTGATCCGCGAGCGGCTGCACCAGGTGTTGCTCGAGGCGACCCAGAGCGGGCTGGAGCAAAGCGAAATCCGTCAACTGGTCGAGAATGAAATCGAAGAGCTCAGAGCGAAGGAAAATTCCTCATGAATTCCGTCTTCCGTTTGGACCGCGTCAGCAAGCGGTATCGGGCGCAAACCGCGTTGAACGACGTCTCCTTTGGAGCCTCTGCCGGGACGGTCGTGGGGCTGTTGGGTGAAAACGGGGCCGGAAAGACAACGGCGCTGCGGATTCTGCTCGGCTTGATCGACGCAGATCAAGGCGCGGCTCAAGTGCTGGGGCGCGACAGTCGCGGGCAGGGACAACAGATTCGCCGAGAAGTCGGTTACGTCCCCGAGCAGCCCACACTCTATGAATGGATGACCGTTGCCGAAATCGGCTGGTTCACCGCGGGGTTCTATCCCGGCGGCTACCTGCGGCACTACCGAGAGCTGATCAAGAGGTTCCAACTGCCCGCATCTCGGCCAGTCAAGGCGCTTTCCAAGGGGATGAAAGCCAAGGTCGCCTTGGCGTTGGCGATGGCCCACCGGCCGCCCCTGTTGGTGCTCGACGAGCCGACGTCCGGGCTGGATTCGCTGGTGCGGCGGGAATTTCTGGAAAGCATGGTCGAGGTGACCGCCACCGGGCGGACCGTGTTGTTGTCCAGCCATCAAATCAGCGAGGTCGAGCGGGTCGCCGACGTCGTGGTCATCCTGAAACAAGGCCGGCTGATGGTGCTCGAACGGCTCGACGAACTCAAGAAAGACGTTCGCGAACTGACGATCACGCTGCACAACGGCATGCCCGACGCTCCCCACGTGCCGGGGACCATCATCAGCCGCCGCGGGCAGGACCGCCAGTGGCAGATGCTGGTGCGGGGAGTCGACGAACAACAAATCGACGCGGTGCGCTCCCTGGCCGGCGTGGGCCGGGTCGAAGTCCGCTTCCCCTCGCTGGAAGAGATCTTCGTGGCCTACATGCGGCCGAGCAGCGAATCGGCCGCTCAGGAGCCCCCCGCCACATCTGAGGATGAGGAGCCTCCCTCCTTGAAAGAGACTGATCCCCCATGACCGGTTCCATCTTCTGGCGGATCGTCTGGAAGGAATACCGAGCACAACGCGGCTTCTGGCTCGGGGTGCTCGGTATGGCGGTCATTGCACAGGTTCTTGTTGTCGCACAGCTTTTTGTTGTGGGCGATGTCCGGCAGGGATGGGCATGGCAGGTATTGGTGTACCACGTTGCCTTCTTCGCGCCGGCACTCTACGCGCTGGGATGTGGTGCGGTGCTGTTTGCCGGGGAGCGCGAAGAGGGGACCTCAGAGCTACTGCGGTCGCTGCCGCTCTCTGCCCTTCGGCTGCTGGCAGGCAAACTGAGTTTCGGCGTTGCCAGCGCCGCCGTGATGCTGGGGCTGCTCTTATTGGTCGAATCGCTGGTTGCGGCCTTCTCTCCGGGCTCGCAATCCTCTCTTCCCGGGCGAGTCCACACGCGGTCTATGCTGCTGTTGTCGCTGCACATGCTGGCCTGGGGAACCTTCTTCTCGCTGTTGACCGGAAAAGTGCTGCACGCCGTGATGTTGGCGCCGATCGGCGTTCTGCCCGTCCTTCGCGTCTTGTCTCCGGGTTTGGCGCTGGTGGTGTTGGCGATCGTCTTGATCGCGGACTTCTGGCTGGCGCGGCAGTGGCTGGCAGGCCGGTACGTTGGTTGGCTCCACCTCGGAACGCTCTGGCGACCGAAAGAGAGCACCTGGAAGCTCGATCTCGTCGAGGAAACTGCACCACCCTGGCGGCGGGCTTTCACCCGTTTGTTGTGGCAGGAATGGCGGTACGCGCGGGGCTTCGTGGCGGTCTATTGCAGCGCGGCGATTGGCCTGCTGATCTTCTCCGCAGCCACCGCGCACACGCTCAGTCTTGATTTTGCTTTGTTGATCATCCCTTCCGCGCCGCTGCTGATGGGCGTCTGGACGTTTCGGGGTGAGCAGACCGGGCAAAGGTTTCGGTTTCCGGCCGAGCGGGGCGTTGCGCCGCGAGGAGTCTGGCTGAGCAAGCAACTGATCTGGTTCCCGTTGGCGCTGACTGTCACGCTCCTGTTTTTGTTGGTGGATTACCTGAGCGAGAGTTTCTGGGCACACCAGGCGGGCTCCACCGCGACGGATGTCACGGGGCACATTTTCTGGGAGCGCGCTGGCCCCCTGCTCCTGCACGTTCTCGGCGGAGGACTCTCTCACCTTCTAATCCTTCCAAACGTCCTCACCGACCGGAGTTTGGCCGCTCTGGTGCTGCTGTTCATCAGCCTGGGATACGCCGCCGGCCAGTTCGTCTCGCTGTTGATCCCGCGCGCCGTGACAGCCACGTTCGTCGGCGCGCTGTTGACGGCCTGGCTGTGGGGATGGTTGTACCTGATGGATCGGCTGCAGGTCCCGCTGCTTTGGTCGGTCGCTCCGCTGGTATTG
>CAZGYE010000121.1:0-15115 GCA_964530165.1 uncultured Planctomycetaceae bacterium | reverse complement strand
GTGGTACCCGACGCCGGACGGAAGTTTGTACCTGTCGATCGCACGAAGCATCGCCACCAACGCGAGCATGACGGGCCTTGGCAGTGCTCGTTCGGTTGCCTTACCCGGTTACCCGCTGCTGCTCAGCCCGGTCTTTTTGTTCGGAGACCGGCCGTTTCTGTTGCTGTCGGTGCTCGGGTGGCTCATGGGCGTGGCCTGCATGTGGGGAGTGTTTGTGTGGGCGAGGCGGCAATTTCCGTCGGTTGCCGTGTTGATAACCGGCCTGGTCATGCTGAATACGGCGGTCTGGATCCACTACCGGCGAACACTGAAGGAAATTGCGTTTATGACGGTCATGATCTGGGCCGTCAACGCGTTGCACGCGCTCGGGCGCGAGTCGACCGGCCGGCGCACTGTTGCGCTTGCGCTGTCAGCCGGTTTGCTGCTGTCTCTGCTGGCGATGATTCGTTACACCGGCATCGTGCTGGCCGCCGGTTTTGGTCTGGCCCTGTTGTGGCAGGTCACTCGCCGCGAGATGCAGTGGAAAAAGGCGATTGTGCTGACGTTGGTCGTCGGTGTGCCACCATCGGCCACAGTCCTCGGATACTTGCAGTATGAGCGTCGGATGGCGCAGACAGACGGCGGGACCACCTACGAGGAAGGGTTTCGGGACGCTTTAACCGGTCCCGAAAGCCAGTACCTGGAAAGCCTGCGGCTGCGGATCAGCAGTGTGGGACGAATCACCATCCCCGGTATGTTTAAGGTTTATGCGAGGCAAGGCGATTGGTTCAACGCGGTGATGGCGTTGTATGTTGTGTGGCTGATTCCGGTGGTGATCGGCTGGTGGCGCCTGGCGCGAAAAAAGCTCGATGTTCTCGCCTTGTCGTTTCCGTTCACCGTGGGCCTGTACATCGTTTGGCCGTTCGATCAGGGCGGGAGGTTTCTGGTTCCCATGACGCCGCTGTTGATGGGTTGCGTCTACGGTGGGATATGCCGGCCCTTTGTCCGTCGTCTGAGTCTCTTGACATTACTGTTGATTGCACATTTCGGCGTTGCGTTGGCATATTGGGCCGCCATCGACGCGCCCCGCGCTTTGGCCGCCCATCGGCAATGGCCTACGATTGACCGGCTGGTCGCAACGATTCAGAGTCGCCCGGGACCTGTCGCCATGCCCCAGACCACTGCAGACGTGCAATTACTGCTGCAACTGGCCCTCGATCAGCAACTTCGAGGATACCAGGCCGATCAGCCGGTTGCAGCCGACGTGCGTTGGCTCGTCTTGCCCGAACACGTTCCCATGGACGACAGCCACTTCTCCCTCTACCAGACCGTTGGTAGATACCGGTTGTGTCATCGACAACCTGACGAGCAAATGGCGCCCAGACACGCTGAGCGTGAAACCGGCCGACGTACTTTGGCCTCACGTCTTCAACTGGCTTGCCTGGGGCGCGACCCGCTCGATGTTCGGCGTGACGTCGGCATCGACGTTGCCCAGCGCCCAGGCGAGGCCGCCGAGCACGATCTGTTGGAACGGCTCCTCGACCCACACGTTCTCGCGATGCGCCATCGAGGTGAAGAACACACGCCCCTTGCCGTGTTTGCGGGCCCAGGTCGACGGAAAAGGTGGCCGCTGGTAGCACGCGCCTTTCATCCCGTCCGTCTCCTGGACCAGGATCACGTGCAAATCTTTGGCGAAGTTCTTCATGGCGTACCACTCTTCGAACAGCTCGAACGAATTGCCCAAACCTTTCATGCCGGGAAACTTCGGCGAGGCGACGCGCAGGGTGGCCTTCTGCTGCGGGCCGTGAACAAGGAATTCGCCGCCGATCATGGCGATATACGGATCGACTTTTGTACTGTTCGCATCTCGCTGGCCCGGCGTCCGCCACGAGGCGCAAGAGGAATGAAACGCCACGAACCCTTTGCCGCCGGAAATCGCGTCTAGGAACCGCTGCTTTCCTTCGGCCGACATCGGCGGCTCCTTCTGAGGGTTCGGCACCGTCAGGTCGCCGTTGGTGTAGAAGGCGATCGCGTCGTACTGGCCAAGGTCGTTGTCGAACACCCGGCCGTCTTTGGTGCACTCCACCTCGACGCCCACCCGCTGACCCATTTCGACCAGCGTCTTCTCCGAGTGGCTCAACGCGTCGCCCTTGCGCTTGACGACCGAGTGGTAAAAGCCGACGTTGCGGGTGAAGTAGAGCACCTTCTGCTTTTTCTTGTCGGCCGCCCCGACCCAACCGAGCGGAAAAGTCGACGCGCCCAGCACGGCTGCACCGGTGGAAACAAGCATCTCGCGGCGTTTCATGGTGACGTCTCCAATGTGATGTTCTGTGGAATGGTCCCCAGGTTCGACTGGGGGATCGTCTGCTTGGGAGTAGAGAGGCTGCTCCACCGCAGGCTGTAAAAGTCGGCATAGGATGACGGACGGACGATGTTCAGCTCCACCTTCAGATCGTACGTCTTGCCGGCCTCGAGCGAAACCGGACCGTACGACTCGTTGGCCAGCAGTTTGCCGTCCACCCACACGCGCACCGGGTTGCGGTTGTGCTCCCCACCCTTGAAGAAGTACAGCATGTACTTTTCGGTGTGATCGGCCTTGAGTCGGCCCGTCCAGCGCACCGAGTAGGGAACGTTCGGCTTCATCGTCCCCAACGGCAAATTTTCCCTCCAGTTCACGTCGATGTACGGGTCGATCCGCTCGCCGATCTTCTTACCGGTGAAGTCCTTGCCCTCGTAGTATTCCCCCCGTAAGCCGTTGCCGGCGTAGACGTAGCGGAAAGGAATCCGGGTCCCCGGGCGGATGCCGTTCGGTTTGGCCGCGCGGTCTCGGACGTTGCGAACCGTCAGCGAGTAGGCCGCGCCCTCGGTCAATGGCGACGTGGCCAGCGTCACCGACTGGAGATCCTTATTGAGCGTGGCACTCTGAACCTTGACACCGCGGTCGATGGCATAGTTGGACGTCTCCCCGGCGTCGGCCTCGGCCAGCGGCTCGGTGAAGACCACCTTGATGCGGTTGTTGGGGCCGGCGCTGTCGATCCAGGCCACGGCCGGGCCTTCGGCGTCCGGCTTCACCAGCAGCGTAAGGGTGGCCGTGTTCGAGTCGGCCTGACCGTCGGAGACCTTCCAGGTGAAACTGTCGCTGCCCGTAAAAGTCGGCTGGGGCGTGTACAGGAACCGATTGTAGCTTTGCCACGCGAGCGTTCCGCCGGTGGGCTTCTTGACGAGCTGAAAGCGGTAATCGCCCGACTGCTCGTCTGGATCACTGAACGGCAGCGCGATGTGCGTCGGTCGACCTGCCGTGACCTCGACGCTCAGGTCCTGCGCCTGCGGCGCGACGTTCGGCGCGAGCAGTTTGATGGTGACCACGGCCTCGCGGGAATCCTGCCGACCGTCGTTGACAACCCACGTGAAGCTGTCGCCGCCGAAGGCGCCTTTCTTGGCCGTGTACGTCAACTCCGGTCCATCGCCTGACAGCGATCCTTTCGCGGCGGACTTGACGATCCGGAACGTGTACGGTCCGGGGCCGTCGACGTCGGTGTAGGGCAGCGAGATCGGCAGCGCCCGCCCGATGGGGGCCTCCACGACGCTATTGTGCACCTCCGGCGGGATGGTCCTGGCGGCAGAAGAGAGCACTTCGATGCCGCACAGGATCGGGCTGGACTTCTTCGCCGTCAACATGACCGCTAGGCGATCCCCCGCCTTGACGCCGGCCAGCTCCTTGACGATCCCTCGCATCGGACCGCCCGCGGCCTGGACGACGTCGAAGTCTTTGAGCACTTCCTTGTCCTGCAGCTTCACCGAGAACACCCGCTCGCCGGGCTTCAGGTCAGCCGGCTCGAGAAAAAAGAGACGTACCGTGTGCAGTTGCCCCTTGACGTTCTTGTCTGCGCTGAGAGGCACGGAAAAACTCTTCAGGCCTTCCAGACCGGTCGCAAACACCCAGTCGGGTCCCTCGCCCTGCACCTGCGCCACCGGCAGCTCGAAGCGTTTCGTGCCGCTTGTGTTCACAGACAGTCCCGAGAGGGCGTAGCCGTTTCCCCGCTGGCCGACGCCGAACCAGAGCGTGCCGTTGGGAGCGCGGCGTTCCCCTTTCGCGTTGAAATTGACGCCCAGTCGCTGCACGCGTCCCAGGTCGGAATTTTTGAGAAAGTCCAGTTTGTTCGGACGATAGGTCCACGTCTGGACCTCGGGCATGTGGGTGAAGGCCAAGGACGTGAAAAATTCGTAGCCGCACACGCACAGATGGGCGTACATGGGCGAGTTGAGAACGCCTCCGGCAGGGACAAGGCTGTTCGTGCAGCCTGTGCGAAAGCCGGGAAACGTTCCGGTCCCCAGCGTAGTCAGATCGACGTAGGTGGCGCAGTGGGAACGAAAGGTTAGAAAGTTTTCACTGGCGACGGCGTGGTTGCAATGGTGACCGTGCCGAATGAACTCCCACGGGACCGGTTTCAAAGTGACGGGATGCGGGCGCTGAATTTGCCGGCCGGTCTGCAAATCGTAAGCGAGGCCCGGCCCGCGTTGATCGATCATCCAATCGTGCCACAGGATCACTTTTTGCCACACGTGTCCGGGGTGGCCCAGGAATCCGATCCCCTCGCTGTACTTATGCCACAGTTCGCGTCCGTCGCGCCCCTGGTAGACTTGGATGCGCTTCTTGGTCGAGGCCACCAACACGTCGAGCCCTTCGGAGTAGGAAAGCCAGTTGACGACGCTGTCGGTCACGCTGCGCCACAGTGTCTTGCCGTCGCGTACGTCGATCGCTTTCAGCACACGGCCGGGAACTTCGGCGGTGGATACTCCGCGCCGGGCTGCCTTCGGACCCGGCAAATCGCGGCTGCTTCCGTCCCAGCAAAACACCTTATCGTTGCCGATGGCCACGTAAGAGAAGCTGCTCTCGGCGTCCTTCATCCAGAGCAGACTGCCGCTATGACGGTCCAAAGCGACCAGCTTCTTGTCATGCGCACCGCGGACGACGGTCGTAATGAGCATATCTTGGTAGATTCGTGGACGGCCCCACTTGTCGTCTTTCGTCGAGTCGGCGGGAAGCGTGAATTCCGACAGCAGCTTCCCCGTTGCTGGATCGAAGCAGAAAATCGAGCCGCGCGTGCAGACGTAAATTCCGTCGCTGGCCCCCACGGTATGACAACCGCCGCGCCCGCGAGTCATAGCGGTGAAGATCTTGCTCTCGACCTCCCAGAGCACGCGACCCGTATAGATATCGACGGCGACCAGCCGCTGCGGACCGGTGATAAACATGCGGCCTGCTATCACGACCGGCGACGGCGGCCAGACGTGGCGGTCGAAGTACATGTCCCGCCGCGCAGACCGGCCACCCGTCCAGAGCATCCCCAATGGTGCTTTCAGATGGTCGCGGGACTTCAGCGTGTTGGCGGGATCGGCCCACTCGTGCGGCCAGTCGGCCGAACCGACCAGCGCGCCGGCGCGGGTCAAGAGAGTCAGTGGGCCGCTGCGTTTCAGTTCGGCCCGCGGCAAACGGCTCTTAGCGGCGGCCTGGGCGACCGCCTCATGCTCGCGCGCCCCAAGCTCCAGACACACGGTCCCACCATACGGCCGAAGGGCACGGAATACACGAGAGACACGGTTTGGATCTTTCAGGAATTCATGCGGATCTTCTGAGACGATCAGGCTGGCCATGTACGGCGGGAACGCGTACGCCGTCGGGTCGTCTTCGTAAACCACGACCCGCCTGCGCCGCGGGTTGATCTCGGCAGACGCAGCCGTCTTCAGCGGCGTTCCGTCGTCCGTGGTGACCGTAGTCGGGTCACTACGAACCGGTTCTTTCAAATAGCTGAGCTTCTGACGAAGCGCACGAACCAGCTTTGGGTCCGTGTCCATGGCGATGATCTGCAGCCGCGATTGCCGAAACAGCTCCTCCACCAGACGGCCCGACTGCAGGCCGAGAACCAGACAGTAACCCTCGCTGACCCCCGTCTGTTTCAGAATGGTGCTCGCCTTTTTGCTCCACGGGTCTTTCACGTCGGCCAGTTCCCGCTCTTCCTTCGGGAAGACTCTTGGTGTGACTTTCTTGTCGCCGAAGCAATACAGCCCGCCTTCACGAGTCACGACGAACAGCTTCGCATCGGCCGCGATGAGACGAGCCGGCGCGCCCTGCAGGCGGGCCTTCCACGAAACCTGCGGCGGCCGGCCGCCGGCCGGGAGATCAACGGCGAACACCGTCGAGTCCCGATACCCATACAGCCGCTTGCCGGCCCGGATCCCAACGATGACCAGCGCGCGTTCTCCGGTCGGCGGAGTTTGCTCTTCCAGGGCCTCGACGATTTGCTTCTTCGGCAGTCGCCACAGCTCTTTCAGCACGAGCTTGGTGACGGGTTTCCCTTGCCGTGAGAGAATCGGCTTTCCCTGTGCGTCTTTCGCTTCGGTAAGCTTCGGCTTGCTGAGGCTTGAGGCGACCAGATCACCGATTTCCGGCCCGATCTTGTCAATCCGCGGTACAGCGGGTTTCGCAGCGCTGTAATAGACGACGTTGCCGGAAATCACAGGACGGTAAAAGCAGGCGGTCGACGATCCCGGTCCCGGCTCGTGGACCAGCCCCGTGGGGACTTGGCCCAGCTTCTGCAGGCTTCCCATCCGGCAAACCCAATCGCCGCTGCCGGCAATCAGGTGGTCCCAATACCCGGCCCATCCCGACAACCCGCCCGCGGACGCGCCGGTCTCCCGATTCAGGCGAACGGCCGTCGTCCTGCCGTTGGGGCCGTACAGCCACCCTCCGATCGCCGAAAGATACCCCTGCGCGCGGACTCCTTTTGTCTTGTGGATCAACTTTCCGGTCTCGGCGTCAAGCGTGAAGGAGGCCGAGCTCTCGAACGACCAAATGCCTGCTACAAAATGTACCTTCCCATCGAGGACCAGCGGACCTCCCCGCACAGGGCAGATTGTCGTCAGCCTGCCCTCAATGAAGCCCCTGCGATTCGAAAGGGCCGTGTCGAACTTCCACTGGAGCGTTCCGTCGTCCCCGTCCAGACAGTAAAGGACGCCGTCGTCGGCGCCGAAATAAATCTTGCCCTGCCAGGCGACCGGGGCAAGACGCACAGGACCGTTCGCATAGAAACGCCACCGCAATTGGCCGGTTTCTGTGTCCAGCGCCGTGACCGAATCGTCGTCAGAGGAACCGAAGAAGAGTGTGTTTCCGACGGCAATGGGCTCGTAGTTCACGTCGAACCGCAGGTGAGGAAACTCGCCCAGCCAAGCGGGGATAAGCTGCGGAAAAGACCGTGACCACTGCAGATGCAGCTCCTCGGCCAATGGCTCGTCGCTGGAGGCGGTCCGCCCCGGATCATGGCGATACATGGGCCAGTCGCCGGCCGGTGCCTTAGCTCCGAAGCCGCCCACGGAGCTGGTGAGCAGGAGTGCCGAGATCATTTTCCCGATCACAGTGCGTCTCGATGGTGTGGTGTTCATGCTCATTTTCCGTTTGCAGTCTGAGTGATTACTTCTTCAGCAGCCGCGGGGCAGCGAAAAGTCAACGGCAGCGAGTATATACTAACGGCTGTCCGGCGGCCATTGTTGGGGGAAGCGTTTCACCAAATTGGATGAATCACTATGAACGACATTTGTTTTCTGACGGCGACCGAACTGGCTCGACGAATCCGTGATCGCGAGCTGTCGTGTCGCGAAGTGATGGAGGCGCATCTCGCCCAAATCGAGCGGATCAATCCCCGGGTGAACGCCATTGTGACACTCTTGCCCGAACGGGCGATCGAGCAGGCCCACCAAGCCGACGAGGCGCTGGCGCGCGGCCACTCGCCGGGACCGCTTTTCGGGTTGCCGATCGCCCACAAGGACCTTGTGCCGACCAAAGGAATTCGCACGACGTTCGGTTCGCCCCTCTACAAGGACTTCGTTCCCGACGAAGACGCGTTGATCGTCGAGCGGATGCGGCAGGCCGGCGCGATCACGATCGGCAAAACCAACACGCCCGAGTTCGGCGCCGGCAGCCAGACCTACAACGAGGTCTTTGGGGAGACCCTCAATCCCTACGACACCACCAAGACCTGCGGGGGCAGCAGCGGCGGGGCGGCCGTGGCTTTGGCCTGCGGCATGATTCCCCTTGCCGACGGCAGCGATACCGGCGGATCGCTGCGCAACCCCGCGGCGTTTTGTAACGTGGTCGGTTTTCGAACCTCGCCGGGCCGGGTTCCTTACTGGCCCAACGACGTGGGCTGGTTCCCGATTTCGGTCCAAGGACCGATGGCCCGCACCGCCGCAGACGCGGCCTTGCTGCTCAGCGTCATGGCCGGGCCGGATCCTCGCTCACCCATTGCCATTGCCGAGCCGGGTGAAGTGTTTCGGACCCCGTTGGACCGGGACTTCCACGGCGTACGGATTTCCTGGAGCCGGGACTTCGGCGGCCTGCCCGTGGATCCGCGAGTCGTCGAGGTCATGGACCGCGGGCGCGGTGCGTTCGAATCGCTGGGCTGCGTCGTCGAGGACGGAGAGCCGGACTTCGCCGGGGCGGACGAGTCCTTCCAGGTGTGGAGGGCGTGGCGATTCGAATTGAAGTTCGCCGAGCTATTGAAGACGCATCCACACCAGCTCAAGGAGACTATCCGCTGGAACGCCGAGGAAGGCCGGAAGTTGACCGGACCGCAAATCGCACGGGCCGAATGGAAACGAACCGAGCTGTATCACCGCGTGCGGCGGTTCATGGAAACCTACGAGTTCATGATCTTCCCGGTCACGCAGGTGCCGCCGTTCGACATCACCGAGCGCTACGTGGAACAGATCAACGGCGTTCGCATGCAGAGCTACATTGAGTGGATGAAGTCGTGTTACACCATCACCGCGACCGGGCTGCCCGCCATCAGCGTGCCTTGCGGTTTCACAGCGGAGGGCTTGCCGATCGGGTTACAGATCGTCGGACGGCACCAGCAGGATTTCAGCGTTCTGCAATTAGCCCACGCCTTTGAAGGGGCGACAGGCTTCTGGAAAACCAGACCACCGGTCGTCGCAGACGGCTGAAGGCAGAAAGCCCACGGGCGGCAATCCGTGGGTCCCGCCGGTTGCCACCGGCGGACTTTGTCGACGGGTGGCGGGGCCTCTGAGCGACCAACGGGAGCGTGGCCCCGTGCTTGCATGCTGGCAGGAAGCGTTGATCTGGGCAACGGACCAACAGCGCACATGCTTCGGGGCCACGTTCGCTCCGCTCTCTAAGGCCCCGCCACCCCCACGTTCGCTCCGCTCTCTAAGGCCCCGCCACCCCGTTGTTCTCTCGGCTTACGTAATTCCGAGCTTCATGACACGGATGGCGTTGCCCCGGTAGATTTTGTACTGCACGTCTTCGGGCAGATTCAACGAAGGGAGCAGTTCGAATTGGGGGATCTTTTGGTTCGGCCTCAGCACGTCGGTGCCGAACATCAACTGGTCGGCCCGGCGGATGATGAACTCGCGGCCGAATTTCAGATCGCGGGCGATGGCCTTCTCGCCGCCTGGCTCCGAGAGATCACCGTACAGATTCGGATACTTCTCCATCAGCCGGTCCAGTGCTCCGCCGGGAGCGACGGGTGTGGGGACTTTGGGGTAACGCCCGAAATCGGGAAACGTGGCGTCGCCCGAAATCGAGGCCCAGAAACCAGCGGCATGGCCGATCAGCAGCAGATGGGGGAATGTCTTCAAGACACGTTCCAGACGCGGTAAACCGGGCGCGTCGATGTTGCGGATGTCGTCGAGGTGAAACAGGATCGGCAGCCCCACGCTGGCGCAGGCTTCGTACAGGTACATCTGCTGCGGCGCGTCGAAGAGCAGCCCCGTTTTATGCTCGCCGAACCCTTGACAGCCGGCGTCTTGATACCGCTTGAGAATCTGGATCAGCCCTTTCACGCCTCCAACGTGACCGTAACGGCGAGGGTTGGTCGTCGTGCAGCGTGGGTCGACCGCGCAGAAGGGAATGATGCGTGTGGGATGCGCCTTGTGAGCCGCCAAGGCCGTGGCGGTGGTTTGCGGAATCGGAGCCGCCTCCGGCGAGATCAGGGGCAGGACGACCGCCTTTTCCACGTCGTGTTCGTCCATAAACCTGACCAGAGCGTCGGCGGTCAGCTCGCGCCCCGGATAAAACGCCCCCAGATGCGTGTGCACGTCGATGTACTTGACCTTTCGCGGCACGTTCTCAGCCCCAGATACCGGCGAGAAAGGTTGCATCGCGGCTGCCGGAGCGACCAGCGTCGTCGCGAGAAATTGACGTCGGGAAAGTGGCCGAGTACTCATGTCCTGCTCTTCCGTTTTTGCTTCCGCAGTCGTTTTCCAACATGATACCAGTCGCGTGTGGCCAACGCTACGAAGGAATCATCACGATACGATGACAACGCAGATTTCGTTGGCCGACACTCATGGTTCGGACCATTTCTCCGTCATTTGGGCTTCGTCATTGATTCGACATTCGACATTCGGCGTTTCCGGCTGCAATGCACGGAGATTGCGGATGAGCTCATTTTTTTTACTATTCCAATGACAACTCATCCCGCGGCGCGCTAGAATGTCGATAGTGTGTTTGGTATTCGCTGCGTGTTGCTTCCGGCGAGCGGCGAATCCGTGTTTTGATCGGGGGCGGGCTGATGAAACGAGACACTGTCGGAAGGCCGATGGAAATTCTCCTCGTCGAAGACAGTTTGACGTCCGCGCGTCTTACGATCGGCGCGCTCAAGAAGGGGCAGATCCAACACCGGCTGACGTGGCTGACCGATGGTGAAGAGGCGTTGGAGTTTCTGTACAAGAAAGGGAAATTCGCCCAGGCCCCTCGCCCTGATTTGATCCTGCTCGACTTGGAATTGCCCAAAAAAGACGGCCGGGCGGTCTTGACCGACGTTAAATCCAACGACGATTTGAAGGGCATTCCGGTGGTCATTCTGACCGCCTCGACGGCTCATGAGGACATCGAGCAGAGCGAGCGGCTCGATGTCGAGAGTTATCTGACCAAACCGGTCGACCTCGACAAATTCCTACGGTTGGTGAGAGAGCTGAGCACATTCTGGCACACTGACATGATCGTGCCGACGGCCAAGTAGAAAGGAAAAAGGCAAAAGTAAAAAGTAAAAAGGGACGAGCATTCGGCACTTTTTCCTTTTGCCTTCAGCCTTCGTCGCCGAGCTCGCGGTTGATCAGATCGACCATCTGCCTCAGCCGGCCGATGCTTTTGCGATCGAATTGGAAGGCCAGTCGGGGCAGATTCGCCAAGTGCTCGTCGTCGGCTTCCAGCCGGTGCACCCGTGCTTTCTCGATGCGGCCCGATTCGAGCAGATCGGAGAACTCATCGTTGAGGCGCTCGACGAATTGCTGGTCCGGCTCACAGTGCAAACGCAGCACGAGTTTGCCGCGGACATAGCGCATGCTGTTGTAGACGCAGTAGAACTGCAGGATCTCGTCGACGGCCTCATCGACGTCGTCGGTGACTTTCAGCAGCGACAGGTCTGCCGGTGCGATCAGCCCCTGTTCAAGCAACTGGCCCTTGATGAACCTGAGCCAAGCGGCCCAGTAGGTGCCGCCGGGCCGATCGATGTAAACGATGGGCATCAGGTCGCGTTTGCCGGTCTGCACCAGTGTGAGCGCCTCGAAGCTTTCGTCCTGCGTGCCGAACCCGCCGGGAAACAGGGCGATTCCGTGCACTTCTTTCACAAACAGCAGCTTGCGGGTAAAGAAGTACTTGAGATGGACGAGCTTGTCGTCGTCGGAGATGACGTAGTTGGCTTCCTGCTCGAAGGGGAGCAAGATGTTGAGTCCCATGGACATGTCGGCGCCGGCCCCGACGTGCGCCCCTTCCATGATGCCGCTGCCTGCACCGGTCAGCACCATCCATCCTTCCTCGGCCATCCGCCGGCCGAACTCGACCGACTGCCGGTACGTCGGATGCTCCGCCGGTGTGCGCGCCGAGCCGAACACCGTCACCTTCCGCTGCTTACGATATGGGGTGAAGACCTTGAAGGCGTAGCGAAGTTCCTTCAGCGCCCGACTGAGGATTTTGAGGTCGCCGCGCGTCGCCCCGTCACGAGCGAGTTTGTCAGCCGTTTCCTTGATCTCGTCGATCAACGTCGGCTTGCCCGTCAACACCGAGCTATGTTCGGTCGGCAGAACGTCCGATTCGGAAACGTTCGGCAAAGCGGATTTGTACTTCTTGGCCATCGGAGGCTTCCTGCTTTCAGCTCCGGCGACGGGCCCGGCCGTGCGCCGCCATGATTCCATTCACGATCCCAAGGCGTCCAGCGCATGGTCGCGAGTGTCGTAAATCGCCCAGAGAGTATCCAGCGCGGTAATCCGCAGCAGCTCGGCCGCCATGTTGCTCGCGCCGCACAGCACGAGCTCACCGCCGCGGCTCTTCACAAATTTGTGACATCGCAACAACAGCGCCAGAAAAACCGAGCCGAAATAACTGACGTCGCTCAGGTCGAACACGACCATGGGAATCTCCTGATCACGAATCGGCTCCATAACGATGTCGGCAGCCTGCTCGATCAATTCCCAACTCACCGTTTCGATGTTGCTGGCCGGAGTCACCACCACCACGTTTTCGTGCCACTCAAGCTGAAAATTTTCATGTGATTTCGGCATCGGTGGTCCCCGTGTTGTGACCCTTTGTTCTGCTGCTCAACTGCTGATGACCGGCTGCGACTCGGAAATGAGGGGATCCAGACCAGGCCAGATTCTGACGTTAGGCGGCTTTTTTTTTAACAACCACTCGTCGATCTCATTCAGCATTTCCTTCGGCAGCCGTGCGGGTGCGTTCGGCTTCAGAACGTCCCGGGCCAGCGGCAGGACGACCGCCTGATAAGCGTCCTTGACCAGTTGCTTGTCTGCAGCAAAACGCGGATCTTTGATCTGCTCCATTCTCATCAGCAATCCGGCGTGCCGACGCTTCTCCCCATCATCGAGTGGTTGAAACGCCAGATAGAGCTTGAAATAGCAATCCTTCCAGTAGAATGCCCGCGGGTTCTTGTTGTATCCGTCGGCCATTTGCCGTCCTAAATCTGCAATCTGATAGGCAATCAGACGGACATTGACTTTCCCCCCCGCCCGCCCGCCGGTTCCTTGCGGAACCAAATGCGCTCGCCCTAAAGATCGGGCGGCCTGACATCGCACAATCCAGTGGCGTTTACGGTCCACCACCACTTTCGACAGCGCGTCCACGATGAACGGCGTCTGGGTGTTGCGGTGAAGAAACAGATCGATGGCTCCCAACGCCTCCGCCAGACGCATTTGATACCAATAGTGGAGATTCTCATCTGTGAGCTGCTCGACCAGATTGTCGGCGATGCGGAACTTCAGATCGTTGTCCGGTCGACCGAGCAGCGCAATACGTTTCAGTCCTTTGACAGCCTGGATCTTCATCGCCTGAGGCTGGTCTTTGTCGACAACGACCTTCAGCAGCACCTCAGCCGCGGGAGTAAAGGCAACGGCGGGTTGCTTGTTTCTCCGATCCTCTTCCAGCAGATTCAACTGCGCCAGAACAATGACCGCCTGCAACCGCACGTGGAAGTTGTTGTCCAACAATTCCTCGGCCCGTGCCGTCACCTCTTGCACAACGAACTCGCGAAAACTCACCTTGGCCTCTAGTTTTTTCTCCAGAAGCCCTGCGCCTTTCAGGTCTCGCAACAACTCCTCGCGGATCTTGTGAAGCGCGCCCTGGTTCTTCTTCATCGTCATTTTGTACAAGCGATATCTGACCCCCTTGCGAATCATCTGATCGGCTGATCGACTTCGCTTGCCCGTCCGCAAAGCGCTGGCAAAGCCCCTCCCGTCCGCGCTCCTTAGGTACTCTCTTTCCTCCGCCGCGGTCAGCAGCGGCTTGCTGATCCTCATGATTTCGGGGATGGCCCGGGGAGGGCTGAAACCCGGCAATTCCGGACCGGCCGGTTGGGCGGCCGGCGGCTTGTCGGCTGCAGGGCCGGTTGGCTGCTTCGGACCGGGCTGCCTGTCCTGAGCACGAAGCGACACCGTCGTCAGCATCAGCGTGAAGAAAAAAATACCCCTGACGAGCCGGGGTGCCGAAAGCGGAAAGCGAACCGGTGCGGCGGCGTCTCTATCGATTGTTGCAGTCGATCGTCGCACACAAAGATCCTTCACTCAACGTGCCACCACGAAACTGACCAGCCGCCGGCCGTAGTCAGCACGAGCCGCTTTTTCTGGAACCCAGGTACTGTAAAGTATCGTGGAACCGGCGCAAATACCACTTGCCGTGAGACACTTTTCCACACCGTTTGGAATGCGACGAGAAAGGACGACTGCTGAAACGGCAGTATCGGAAATGAAAGCGGTGCAGCACGTGGTCTCTCCAGTGCACGCCCCTATGAAACTACGTTATCATCCGGTTTTCACGACTGTCAAGCTGTTTCCGACGGTTTTGACGGAATGGGCGCCCCCGCCGACGGAACATGCCGATTCTTTACGCGGACGATCCGCTCGGACCACTCGGCGGCCTGGAAAGCGAACACCTCGGTTGGCTGACGCAGCCGGCCCTTGACAGGAATACATAGACATGCTAGGCATTTATGCAGAGAATGTCGATGTATGGAGGAGATCATGGATTCAAGACTGTTAACCGGCACCGTCGAGATGTTGATTCTGGAGGTGGTCTCCGCCGATCCCAGTTACGGCTACGAGATTGTGCAGACGGTGACCGGCCGTTCGCGGGGGTATTTCGAGTTGAAGGAAGGCAGCCTGTACCCGGCTTTGCACCGCTTGGAGCGGCAGAAACTGCTGTCGTCTTTCTGGCAGGAGGCCGACGGGCGTCGCCGGAAGTATTACCGGCTGACCTCGGCCGGCACAAAAGCCCTCGCAGCCAAGAAGCACGAATGGACGCAGTTTGCCGCCGGCGTCAGCCGCGTGTTGGGAGCCGAAAGTGGATTGGCCTGAAAGCATCACCGCCGGCTTCCCGTCACCGCGGGACGACGAACCGGCCTCGCTCAGACAGGACATCGCCGACGAGTTGTCCGACCACCTCGGCTGCGCGCTCATGATCTCTCCACGAGCAAAGCGACAAAAGCACCGGCGTTTGAAGCCAAGCCCGGCGAGCTGAATCACTGGACGATCACACTCCCTCCGAAACTGATAGAGGAAGTGCGCGCAAATCTCAGCAAGACCGAAGGCAAGGCCGATCTCAAAGCAAAGATGT
>CAZGYE010000120.1:0-15166 GCA_964530165.1 uncultured Planctomycetaceae bacterium | reverse complement strand
ACCACAAAAACACCTATTCATGCAAGGCCACCTGAGATTTTGCAAAACTTCAGTTCAAAGAAAGAACCCCGGCTCCCCGATCCTCAGCCAGTGGGGAGCCGGACCAGCATCCGAGCGTCCAGAGAGTCTGGTTCCGATTTGCTCAGGAGCCGGGCGAAGCATCATCGCTGGCGGCAAGCACCGTGGGTGCGGGCATTGAACTGGTGACGGGGACGTGCACGGTCGACGGAGCCACAGGGCTTCCCGTGGGCAGATCGGAAACAAACCCGGGCGGGTAGGCCAGCATTCCGTGCTCGTGGATGTCGAGTCCTTCCATTTCCCCTTGTGCGCTCACACGCAGCCCGACGGTCGCATGAATCGCGTGGAAGAGGACAAAACTCACCGGGAAGGCCCACAGGAAGGCCGCACCGACACCCGCCGCCTGGATCGCCAACTGAGACAACCCGCCACCGTAGATCAAGCCGACGTCCTTGGCGAAGATGCCGATGGCCAGTGTGCCCCAAGCACCGCACACGCCGTGCACCGAAATGGCTCCCACGGGATCATCGACCTGGATCTTGTCGAAGAAGACAACCGCCAGCACCACCACGAAACCAGCGATCCCACCTGTCAGGGCCGCCATCGCCGGCGACATGACATCACAGCCTGCCGTGATGGCCACCAGACCCGCCAAGGCGCCATTGAGCGCAAAAGACGGATCCGGCTTCTTGAACTTGACCCACGAAGTGATCATCGCACCCAGCGCACCGGCAGCGGCGGCGAGATTCGTGGTGACGGCAATGTAGGCAAAGCTGGCGCCGTCGCTGGCCACCGCCGTCGTGCTCCCCGCGTTAAAACCGAACCAACCGAACCACAGAATGAACACGCCCAGTGCGGCCAGCGGCAGGTTGTGGCCCGGGATGGGTATCACTTTCTTATTCTTGTATTTGCCAATCCGAGGACCGATGACGATCGCTCCGGCCAACGCACACCAGCCACCGATGGAATGCACAACCGTCGAGCCGGCGAAATCCAAAAAGCCCAACTTTTCCAGCCAGCCTTCACCGGCCCACAATCCGCCCCATGCCCACGATCCGAAGATGGGGTACACGATCGCCGTCACACCCACCGAGTAGAGCAGATAGCCGACAAACTTCGTGCGCTCCGCCATGGCGCCGCTGACAATCGTCGCCGCGGTGGCACAAAAGACGGTCTGGAAGATCAGGAAGGCCCACCCGAACGATTCCGTCTGGCCCAACGCGGGGGCTTCTCTCGTGGCGTCGAAGAAGAAGCTGCCCATCCCGAAAAAGCTGGTGCTCGTGGCACCGAACATCAAACCGAAACCGACCATCCAGAAGACCAGTGACCCAATGCAAAAGTCCATCAAGTTCTTCATCACGATGTTGCAGGCATTCTTGGCCCGCGTAAAGCCGGCCTCGACCATCGCGAAACCTGCCTGCATGAAGAACACCAGGACCGCCGCCAGAACCGTCCAGAGGGCATCGAGGTTCCCTTGCACGGCCGACGGCGCCGGCTCGTCGGCTTGGGCGGCAACCAAGTTGCCGTCCTCGGCAAATGCCGCGCCCCGATCACACAGGCCGCCGCAGACCAGTAAGCCCAGCGCAACGAGGCAGAGCGCCGTGTCCCGTACCATGGTCCTGTTTCCTTTTTCTTAGACTTTCTTGAACAACGATCCGAAACCCAAACCGACGACTTGTCGTCGCTGGGTGTGCCATGCAACCAGCGGATTGCGACAACAAGTTGTCGGTTTGGGTACCACAAGGACAGCCTATGAATAATCCGGACTAACGAACCGGCGAGTCGTTTGGAGACGACGAAGTACACACTTTGGTCGCAAACGTTGCCTGTCTGCGCACGGTCATTGAGAGATGCAATTTGCATGCCACCGCTGACGGCAACCAAACCCAACTGATCCAATCCCTTGTGTCTCAAGCAATTGGGTTTTGGCGGGTTCACAGGCCGCCGCAATCGAGTTGCAGTGATGGAACTCCTCGCTGCTTGGTTGATGGGCAACGTGTGCGCAGCAGACGAGCGGGTGAACGGGAGAGGTCATTTCCAATGACGGCCCGTTTGGGTATGCTCGTGAACAATGCGCGCGAATACATTACATCCGCAAATTCAACGGAAGAATCTGGCCTCGTGCGAACAACAGCCATCGTGAATCGGTTTCTCATCGCGGCCCTTTCGGTTGCCGGCCTGAAAGCGACGCAAACGGACCACGTGCGGGCTGCGCCGCAGAAAGAACTGTGGAAATCCACTCGCGACGTCGTCGTTACCGGAACAGCGCAACCCCATCTGAAGAGCTTCGACCGCATGATGGTGGAGTTCTTGCAGGAACACAGCATTCCGGGGGCCGCCCTCGCGGTGTCCGCCAAAGGGCGTCTCGTCTACGAGCGCGGTTTCGGCTATGCCGACGTCGAGGCCAAAGAACCCGTGCAGCCAAGCAGCCTGTTTCGCATTGCCAGCCTCTCCAAACCGATCACCGCCGTCGCCGTTTTGCAGCTCATCGAACAGAACCGATTGAAACTCGACGACAAGGTCTTCCAACTCCTGAAACTTGAGCCTCATCTTCCACGTTCGGCTCCAGTGGATCCGAGACTCAAGAAAGTCACCGTTCGGCAGCTTCTGCAGCATACGGGAGGCTGGGACCGGGCCAAGTCGTTTGATCCGATGTTCCGCTCCGTCGAGATCGCGCGGACTTTGGGAGTCGTTCCTCCAGCCAAACCGGAGCACGTGATTCGCTATATGATCCGGCGGCCGCTCGACTTTGATCCGGGCCAACGGTACGCCTATTCCAACTTTGGCTACTGTCTGCTGGGTCGCGTGATTGAGCACGTCTCCGGTCAAACGTACGAGCAGTTTGTGCGTGAACAGGTTCTCGCACCGCTCGGCATCCGTGGCATGCGAATCGGCAAGACGAGGCTCGGGGAACGCGATCCTGCGGAAGTCACGTACTATGTCTCCGATGGACGAACCGGCCCGTCGGTCTTTGGCTCCGACGTCGGCAAGCCCGTTCCGCAGCCGTATGGCGCCTGGTGCTTGGAGTCAATGGACTCGCACGGCGGCTGGATCGCCTGTGCCGCTGATTTGGTCCGGTTTGCGTCCGCCTTTGACGACCCTCACCGGTGTCAGATCCTGAAGCCACCGTCAATCGAGACCATGTTCGCACGGCCACAGGGTCTGGCCGGGTTCGATGCGAGCGGCCGGCCCAAACCGTCGTACTACGCCTGCGGCTGGTCGGTGCGACCGGTCGGAACGTCCGGCCGATTGAACACCTGGCACATGGGAGGCCTGCCGGGAACCTCGACCATTCTCGTCCGCCGACATGACGGCTTGAACTGGGCGGTCCTGTTCAACACGCGTGATACGGCGAGTCGGCAAGCCCCGGCGACACTCATCGACGGACTGGTTCACCGCGCTGCAAACGCTGTGAAAACCTGGCCCGCCGGGAAACGGTAGACAGGTGCTCCGTCCCCAGCAAACCGCGCTTCGCTCCCAATCACGTGCGCGCACGCTCCAGAGAGTGGTCTGACCTCGTCAGCCCAACGACCACCGATCCGTCACCGGTCGCGGAAGCGCGCCCGCTTCGATTTGTTTGTACAGCACATGGATCAAGTTGCGGCTCAGCAGACTGGACACGTCAACTTTCTTGGGCACAATGGATCTGATGGATTCACAGAACAATTCCGAGAAAGGGGAGTTGTCCTTCAATGATTGAAATGTTCCAGGAGTTCTCTGACGCCCGCCACGAGTACGCAAAGGAGTGGAAAGAGAAGACCGGCGGGAAAGTGCTGGGCTACTTTTGCACGTATGTGCCGGAAGAGATCCTGTATGCCGCCGACGTGCTGCCGGTCCGTATTCTCGGGAGCCACGAGCCGCAGAACGTGACCGAGCCGCACATCTTCGGAATGTACTGCCCTTTCTGCCGCGACTGTCTTGCCCAGGGGCTGCAGGGCCGCTACGACTACCTCGATGGCATCATGATCGCACAAAGCTGTCTGCATGTGCGGCAGGCCTACACGAGCTGGGATCTGCACATTCCGACGGAGTTCAGCTACTACCTGCCGATGCCTCATCACGTCCAGAGTCCGCGCGCGATCCCCTTCGCGCGGGCTGAGTTCGAGCTTTTCAAGAACAAAGTCGAAGAGTGGACGGGCAAGACGATCACCAACGACGACCTGGTACGCGGCATCGAGATTGTCAATCGCGACCGAGCGCTGATGAAGCAAGTCTACGAGCTTCGCAAAAAGGAGGACGTTCCGATGACGGGCCTCGAAGCCATGTACATGGTGGTTTCGAGCCAGATGATCGACAAGACTGAGCACGCCCGGATTGTCGAGGAGACGCTCACGGAGCTGCAAACGCGGTCCATCGGCCGAAAGACGGGGACGCGGCTGATGCTCTTGGGCAGCGAGGACGACGACACCGAGTTCGTCCAGATGATCGAGAGTCTGGAGGCCACCATCGTCCAGGACGATCATTGCACCGGGACCCGGTACTTCTGGGATGAAGTGCAGGTGAACGGCGACCCGCTGACGGCCATTGCCGAGCGGTACGTGACGCGGATCCCGTGCCCCACCAAGGACTGGCCGCAGCGTCGGCGCGTCGAACACATACTCGAGCTGGCCGGACAGTGGGACGTCAAGGGCGCGATCGTCATCCAGCAGAAGTTCTGCGACCCTCACGAGCTCGACATCCCCGCCATTCGCCAGGCCCTCGAGGACGCAGGTGTGAAGACGCTGTTTCTTGAACTCGACGTCACTGTGCCGGTGGGACAGTTCAAGATCCGCGCCGAGGCATTTCTCGAGATGCTGGTCGAGGATGACCTTTTTTAGGAGGACGTCTTTTTTTATGGCCCAGTACAAATCGGAAAAGCTCCAGCTCTGGAACAAGGCCAAGGAGCTGCGATACAAGTATTACGAGAACTACGCCCAGGCGCACGAGAAGAGCGGCTTGCGCTGGGCCGGCGGCGCCTGGACTCTGGACGCCATCCCCCGTGGACTGGGAGACGACGTGTGGTCCATCACGTCTGAGCCCTACGCCGCGTCCATCGCCTTTGACAAGGAGTTCTCCCTGCGCTGCCTGGAGGCGACGGAAAAGGCCGGTTACGCCCGCGACCTCTGCTCCTACATGCGCAATTACTGGGGGAGCATCATCCTGGGCGAGTTCGCTTTCCCCGAGATTTCGATGGAGTGGCCCACGCCCGACTTCATCTTCCAGGACCACATTTGCTGCAGCCACGCGAAGTGGTACCAGGTAGTCTGCGATTTGGAATCGGGCATCCCCATGTTCAGTGTGGATGTCGGCTGTGCGCCGACCGTGCGGGCCAACGGCGAGGATTTCCAGTACCTCCCGGTTCCCAAGCATGCGGTGGACTATGTCGTCGGCCAATGCTTGGACGGAATCGAATGGCTCGGAAAGGTGACCGGACGCAAGTACCAGGACGAGTTGCTGCGCCAGGCCATTTGGAACCACATGCGCTCCACCTCCACGTGGGCGAAGGTCTGCGAATTACAGAGGAACGTTCCCGCTCCGCTCGACGAGAAGACCATGTATTCGCTCTACGTTTTCGGCACGCTCGGCAAGGCAAGCCAGTGGTGCGCCGACTTCCACGACGAGCTGCTCGCGGAGGTGACCGACCGCGTCGAACGCAACATTGCGGCCTGCGCGAACGAGCGAACACGGGTCATGAGCGACACCCAACCGCCGTGGGCCTTCCTGAAAGTGTTCCGCTATCTCGAGGAGTACGGCTGCGTCTCCATCGGGTCGCTGTATACCTTCGGTCTCATCGGCCAATGGGAGCTGAAACCGGACGGCTCTTGGGGCGCGAAGTCCATGCCGGCTTCCATCGACGCCATCCCGGCCGACCGCGAAGGGATGCTCACCAAATATATCGAGTGGGAGCTTAACAAGCCGGAGTGGCAGCACTTCTACGACCCCGCCTCGAAGAGCGCAATGATGCTCAAGATCGCCCGCGATTGGAAGCTCGACGGCGTCATGCTGCATTACAACCGCGGCTGCGAGGGACTTTCGCTCGGCATCGCTGAGAACCGGCTCGCCCTGCAGGCGGCCGGCTTCCCCGTGATGACCTTCGAAGGCAATATGGGTGATGAGCGCGAGTTCGACGAGCCTCGCACCATGGCCCGCATCGACGCGTTCATGGAAACGCTCGGCGTCCGAAAGGTAAACTAATGATTACGGCAGGAGTGGACTGTGGATCCAAGAATGTCAGAGTGGTCATCCTCAAGGACGGCCAGGTTGTAGGAATGGCCCTGGTACCGGCCGGCATGGACACTTCAGCCGCCGCCGAAGAGGCGTACGAGAAAGCGCTCTCCGAAGCGGGCCTCACCCGCGACGCCGTCCAGAAGGTGGTCGCCACCGGCGCCGGCAAGCCCGAAGCGGCCTTCAAGGACGAGACAATCACCGAGGTGGGCGCCGACGCCCGCGGGATTCACGACCTCTTTGGTGAGGTGCGCACCGTCATCGACGTGGGGGCCGAGGAAGGCCGCGCCATCAAGGTGGACTCAGCCGGTAAAGTCGTTGATTTCGCCATCAACGAGAAATGTGCCGCCGGCGCTGGGGCATTCACCGAAGCCATGGCCCGCGCCCTGGAAGTCCCGCTGGAAGACCTCGGCGAGCTGAGCCTTAACAGCACCCAGGCGATTCCGATCAACGCCCAGTGTGCCGTGTTCGCCGAGAGCGAGGTGGTCAGTCTCGTGCACCGCAAGACGTCCAAGCCGGACATGGCGCGGGCCATCCACGACGCCATCGCCGACCGGATCACCTCGATGGTCCGGCGGGTGGGCATCGAGGAAAAGATAGCGCTCATCGGCGGCGTTGCCAAGAACATCGGTTTCGTCAAGTCCCTCGAAGAGGACCTCGAGACCACGGTGCTGATCCCCGAAGAGCCTGAGTTCGTCGGCGCCCTGGGTGCGGCACTCATCGCCACGGACGAGTAAACAGCAACCCCGATATCGACAACCCAAACCGACGACTTGTCGTCAAAGGACCACCCAATGGTAGTGGATGCGAAGGGCACGGAGTATTGGCGATGGACCGAGTCCCGCTGGACCAACCCTGACATTGACCCGAAGCAGGCGGATGTCGTCTCCGCGGGCGTGGACGTGGGCAGCGTTTCCACCCAGGCGGTCGTCATGTCCGATGGGCAGCTCTACTGCTACTCGAACATGCGCACGGGCAGCGACTCGCCTGAGAGTGCGAATCGGGCCATCGAGTGGGCCCTCGAAGAAACGGGCCTTTCCCTGGACGATATCCACGCGACCGTGGGCACCGGCTACGGCCGGGTCAATGTGCCCTTCGCCACAAGAGCGATCACCGAGATCGCCTGCCACGCACGCGGCGCCAACTTCCTGTACGGCCCCAGCGTCCGCACCGTGCTGGACATGGGCGGCCAGGACTGTAAGGCCATTCACTGCGACGAGAGGGGAAAAGTCCAAGCCTTCCTGATGAACGACAAATGCGCCGCCGGCACCGGCCGAGGCATGGAGGTGTTTGCCGACCTGCTCGGCGTCCATATCAACGACGTGGGCGAACTGAGTCTCCAGGTGGCCGAGGAACCTCCGCCCGTCTCGAGCACGTGTGTCGTGTTCGCCAAGAGCGAGGCCGCAGGTCTGCTGCGAGAGGGATGGCCAAAAGAGAAGGTCCTCGCTTCTTACTGCTCCGCCATGGCGCACCGGGTTGTGACGTTGCTGGAGCGCATCGGCGTCGAAAAGGAGTTCGCCATTACCGGCGGCATCGCCAAGAATCGCGGAGTCGTCGACCGGCTTGCCAAAGAGCTCAACGTCCAGCCGCTCTCGACCAACATAGACACGCAGATCGCCGGCGCCCTGGGCGGCGCGCTGTTCGGCAAGGCGCTCTATGAGAAGAAATTGAAGAAGAAGTAACCCCTCTTGCCGGAGAAAGTGATGCTTGCAAACTACGGCTACAAGGATGGCGCGGGTGATTTCTTCATCACAGTGGACACCGACAAGTGCACGGGCTGCGACGAGTGCGTGACGGCCTGTCCTGCCGGCGTGTTCGAGCTGGTGGAGAATGAGTTCGACATCGAGGCGGAAACCCCGATCGCCGCCGTCACGCCCGAACACGCCAAGAAGATCAAGTACTCCTGCGGGCCGTGCAAGCCCACCCGTCACCGACGGCCCGCCCGAGGAGACTCCCAGGCCCAACTGCCCTGCGTCACCGCCTGCGAGCCTGCGGCCATCAATCACTCGTGGTGATTTCTTCGGGGAAAATTGTGGCGACAGTCCAACTCACCATCGACGGAGAGCAAGTGACCGCAGACGCGGGAGCGTCCATTCTTGATGCGGCTCGCTTAGCCAACATCTACATTCCGGCGCTCTGTACGCATCCGGAATTGGACTGCGTCGGGGAGTTGATCGGTGCGCCGTTTGTCTACCGCGGCCCCGAGCGCGTCGAGAGCGACGACCCTGCGGCCCACCCCGGCGGCTGCCGAAGCCATGGCCCGCGCTGCGGGATCTGTGCCGTCGAACTGGCCGGAGAACCGGACCTCAAACGGGCCTGCACGACCGAGGTCGCCGACGGAATGGTCGTCAACACCGGCATCGCCGGCTTGAGCCGCTCCGAAAAGATCATCAGTCACCGGCGAGCGAAGCTGTCCGTCTTCCTGGCTGAGCACCCCCACGCATGCCTCACCTGCGCGCAGCAGGAGGGCTGCAGCCGGACGCAGTGTTCCTCCAACGTGCCGGAGCCGGAACGCTGCTGTGAGCTGCTCGGCTCGTGCGAGCTGCAGCGGCTGGCCCAGTTCGTCGGGGTGCCGCAGAACCTGCCAAAATACCAGCCGCGCGGACTGCCGCACGTCACCGACGAGCCGCTCTTCGACTGGAACACCGAGCTGTGCATCGGTTGCCTGCGGTGCGTGCGTGCGTGCCGGCTGCTGCGGGGCGTCGGAACCCTCAGCTTCGCTATGAAAGCCGGCCGGCCCGTCGTGGGGACCACCCTCGCCCCCTCGCGCGCCGAAAGCCATTGTCGCTTCTGCGGCGCCTGCGTGGAGGTCTGCCCGACCGGCGCGCTCATGGACAAGATCCGCGCGGTGGGCGAGCACCGAGAGCGCGAACTTGTCCCGTGCCGCAGCAGTTGCCCGGCCGGTGTGGACATTCCGCGATTCGTCCGCCACATTGCCCGTCAGGAATATAATCAGGCGATTGCGGTCATCCGGCAGAAGCTTCCGTTTTCGTTCGCCCCCAGCTATGTCTGCTTCCACCCGTGCGAGGACCGGTGTCGCCGGGGTCTCGTGAATCGGCCGATCGCCGTTTGCCGATTGAAGCGCTTTGTCGCCGACAACGACGCCGGCCGGTGGCGTGCCAGGCAAAAGAGGCTGCCTTCCAGCGGCAAGCGAGTCGCCGTGGTCGGTTCCGGGCCGGCGGGCCTGACGGCCGCCTTCTACCTCGCCAAGCAGGGACACGCAGTGACCGTTTTCGAGACACTCCCGGAACCGGGCGGCATGCTGCGCGTGGCCATCCCCGAGTACCGCTACCCGCGCGCGCTTCTCGAACAGGATGTCGACGAGGTGAAAGCCGTGGGCGTAGAGATCCGGTGCAACTCTCCGGTCGCCAGCGGCGCCGGCCTAAAGAAACTCGCCGCCGAGTACGACGCCGTGCTGCTCGCCACCGGCGCGCACGAGCCCAAGCGCATCGACGTGCCGGGAAATGACCTCCAAGGCGTGTACTGGGGTGTGGAGTTTCTGCGCCACCGGGCGCTGGGTCAATACTCGGCGGATCAGTTCCGCGGCCGGCGCGTGGTGGTCATCGGTGGTGGGAACGTGGCCGTCGACGCCGCGCGCGTCGCGCTGCGTCTGGGACCCGACGACGTGCGCATCGTGAGCCTTGAGGCGCCCGAAGAGTTGCCGGCCTACGAGTGGGAAGTCCAGGACGCCGGCGAAGAAGGCATCGGCTTCTTGAACGGGTGGGGAGTCAGAGAGATTAAGGGTGAGGCCGGCAAGGTCACCGGGCTGGTCCTGAAGCGGTGCACCCGCGTGTTCGATGATTCGGGGCGGTTCAACCCGGCTTACGATGAGAGTCACTCTCGGGAGCTGGACGCCGACGTGGTCATCCTTGCCATCGGGCAGGAGCCGTCGTCGGCTCCTTTCGAAGCGTGCGGCCTCGCCCGCAACGGGACGATCACCGTGGACGAGCAGGCGTTGTCCACGAAGGCACCCCGGATCTACGCGGCCGGCGACGTGGTCAGCGGCCCGGCGAGCGTCATCGAGGCCATCGCCATGGGCCGCAAGTCGGCCGGCGAAATCGATAAGGCTCTCGGCGGCGACGGCGACATTGACGAAAAGCTTCTGGACGACGAGCCGCCAAATCACACTCTCGGCGAGGTGGAGAACTTCGCCCAGCTCGACCGCAGCCTTCCTGTTAAGACTGGGATCGCCGATCGCGTCGGGTCGTTCGTCCTGATCGAGGAAGGCTTCAGCCAAGACAATGCGGTCAAAGAGGCGACCCGCTGCCTGGCCTGCGACCTGAGGATCGCCCTGGAAAGCGTCACGCCGGCTCCGAAGAGGGAAGTCGTCCTTGAGCTGCTGAGGGCGGTCGTCGAGGGCCTTCCCGAAATCGAGGGCGTCTACCAGCTTTTCGACGAGGAGAAGAACGTACTGGCCATCACAGGCGTCATGAACCTCAGGGAAGCCCTCTTGGAGGTCCTCGAGGAAAACGAGACGGCACGCTCGTTCGTTTACGAGCAAGAGCCCATGTACACCCGGCGCGAGAGCGAACTCATCCAGCAGTATCTCCAGGAGCACGGAGAGCTGCCCGGCGGCGGCGAGGATGAGCTGGATGACCTGTTCTGAAATGACGAATGACGAATGAGTGACGAAGCCCGAATGGCGAAAACACGCGAACAACAACTCGTCCGCCAAGGCTGGGAGAAGCGGACGACCTACGACGAGCCCCGGCTCAGCGAGATGGCCGATCTGTACGCCCAACTCGGTTTCGAAGTGCACCTGGAGCCGTTCCATCCAACCGACCAGCCGGGCTGCGCCGAATGCCTCCTCCAGCAGCCCCAACGATACAAGACCATCTACGTGCGCACACGAGCTGAGAGTCTCTAGCAAGATGGGCGAGCAATCGGACCGATGGCAAACGAGAGCTCCCACACGAACCGGTGCTTGGAAACGACTCGGAAATTGCATGTCACCGCGCTGGCCTTCGCCATGCTGCTTCCGACCGGGACGACGCTTTTATACTTCGTCCTGCTTTCGGGCAGCCCGTCAATGAAGGTGGCCTACTTCGCCAGTAAGGTCGTGCAGTTTGCTTTTCCTCTGTTTTGGGTGTTTGCCGTGCAGCGGCGACGCGTCCGACCGGCAAGGCCCGACGTGCAAAGCATGATCCCGGGACTGGCGTTCGGAGTGCTGGCCGCCCTATTGGGGTTGCTCGCTTATTTCGGCTACTTCAAGACGAGTCCCTCTCTCCAGCGGGCGCCCGAGTTGATCGGCGGCAAAGTGAACGACATGGGACTCACCACACCGGAAGTTTATTTCGCCTTCGCGGTTTTTCTTTCGTTACCGCATTCACTGCTGGAAGAATACTACTGGCGGTGGTTCGTCTTCGGAGAACTGCGCCGCGTGATGGCGACATCCGGGGCAATCGTGCTCAGCAGCGTAGCGTTCATGGCCCATCACGTCATCGTGATCCATCAATTCCTGCACGGGTCGTGGGTGGTGACGCTGTTTTTCTCCCTGTGTGTCGCGCTGGGCGGCGGTGTGTGGGCGTGGCTGTACCACCGCTACCGATCGCTGTACGGGCCTTGGATCAGCCATCTCCTGGTGGATTGCGGGATCATGTACATCGGCTACGATTTGATTCCCTGGCAGTAATACGGCGATCAGCCATCTTTCTTGCTGACCGCTTTTCACTGCGCGCGAACGAATTTCTTCCGGCAAGACGCAAATCCCAGGGATTTGCCCGGTCTGCGGGGCACCTATCGGTACAGCCCCAGCGGGGCGATCGAACCTGTTGGGCTGTTCGTCGCAACAGCATTCTATCGCCCCGCTGGAGCTTGGGAAGAAGGGACTCGATCCCGGCCCCCAGGGCTCGCGCCCTGGGCTACCCTCTAACGTCCCTCCGGGACTCAGAAGAGCCTTTTCACACCGGGACTGCCGTGTAGCGGTACATGTTGTGTACGCTCGGGTCGCACAGACCCGCGGTGTTAAAATTCCGGATGGCCGCAGCGACGTCACGGCCGAACGTCTCGATTGCCGCGGGGCTGATTTCGTCGGCGCTCACGATGTCCGGCAGCCGCCGTAAGACTCGGCGAACGACGTCCCGGAATTCCGCATCGTCGGCGCACAAGAAGGCATTGTGCGGCTTCCGCTGGAATCGACGGCGCTCGTAGGTCGTGGCCCCGGCGAAATAGAGCATCGAAACGGCGATAAACACGTCGAATGCACGAAAGCCGGCGTAGCAACTACTCACCAGCTCATCAAGAAGTGCGACCTCGGATTGGACGGTTCGGGCATACTCCCCGAGCTCGCCGGGCAAACGGTCGTTGTCCCACGACCTTTGGAGAATAGAAATGAGCCGTTCGACCCCGCACAGCGTCAGCGCAATGCCCGCACTGTGCAACGGATCGATGAACCCAATGGTGTACGGCAACATCGCCCAGTTCTTCCCGACCACCTGTTGGGCGGCCCGTTGCAGCCGTCCCGTCCGCTGGAGTCCGGTATCGGGCGCGATCAACTGTGCGTGGGCAAACTGCGCCCGAATCGAGGGATACCGATCCAGCAACCGATTCCATTCTTCGTCCGCTGACAATGCCGGGTCTAACGGGATCTTGGCGGCGTCGAGCACGAACCCGGCACTGGTGACGCCATTGTTGAATCCCAATTGCCACATCCACCCGTCATCGAACACGTGATGCAACGCGGCGCGATCGCAGCGATACGGATGGTCGGCGACGGACGCGTCGGATTCCACCAGCACATCGTGCCAGGGCTTCATCCCGACGAAATGGCCGTAGATTGTGCGGGAATTCGTGCGGAACCCTTTTGTAGTGGAAGCAAGCGAGAGCGATTCCCGCAGAGCGCCGGCCGGTCCGGTGGCGTCGATGAGGAACCGGGCCGAGAGACGCACCGGTTCGTCGTTTCGCTTTCCGGTCAATAACCAGTTGCCGTTCGCGTGCATCTCTGAGATGTCGGTCCGATCGAGAAACACGATGCCGGCGTTCTGCACCTCGCGAACGAAGAAATGATCGACGTCCGACCGCAGCCAATGCGTGTCTGAGTGCAGATCGTCGCTGCTGGCCGCCACCAGCAGCTCATTGGCATGATCGGAACGCGGCAAAAAGGGCTGGTGCAGCTCGTGCCGGAAATAACTGAACCCGCGCTTCAAGCCGCAGGTCAGCTCCGGATACGTCGATTGCCAGGTTCCATACGACGTCAACGGTTCCAGCCGCGGAAGATCATATCGCCGCGACAGGTCGCGCAACACCGCGTCGGCAATTGGAGTCGACGACTCGCCGATGGCGAATCGCGGGTGGCTGCTGCGCTCAACGAGGACCGCTTCGAGGCCGATCCGATGAAGCAGCAGGGCGGTCAGACTTCCCCCAAAACCTGAACCAAGAACAACGACGTCGGCATGATGTTCGATCATTTTTTTGGACACCACTCACAAGTGATTCTCGGGAGCACCGTTTGGGCGAGATTCATTCGACGCAGCCGCTCCAGCCGCGCCGGACCGCAACGTTGACAGCCGCCCCGCTCCGGCAAGTCCCACAGGTCCAGGAAGACGCGCCCCTGTTTCAGCTTCAGACCTGCATCCAGGACATCTTCCATCGCCGAGAGGCCGGGGGGTGCGAAGTGTCCGCGGCGCTGTAACTCATCCATCACTGGGTTGCCGGCCCGCGTGGGGATGACCGAACAGCATCCTACGGCAAGCGAGAACGCATACTCGATGGACCGAACGGCCCATTCTACCGCCTCGGATTCCGAGAGAAAAGGAGGCCGCAACAGAATGAACGCCCGCGTGCCGATCTCGTGCGCGTGCAGGAACACCACGGCCCGGCGAAAATCGTCGAGCGTCATCTGCTTGTTCAAGGCCGGCAGAATTTGCGGATGCACCGTCTCCAGACCGATTGCGATCTCCAGCCGAGTCTGGATGCGGTCGCGAAATTCTACACAGACCTCGGAACAGAGTTTGGGATGGTTCTCGACGATCACAGTCTCGAAACTTGCGACACGATCGGCAATCGCCGGATGATCCGACTGTGGGATTGCCTGGGCGTCGAAAAAGTTTCCGCTGTTGTACAGCTTGACGTGTCTCGTCTCCGGCAGGCGAGAGAGGGCATAATCAATCTGTGCGGGGACCGCCCCCGGGGGCACCGGCCCGTCGAGCGTGTTCTTCCACAGATCGCACATCAGGCAGCGAAACGGACATTCCCGATTGGTCAGGAAGATCGTTGCCACGTCATCGACGCGGCCGGCCGCGGACCTCTCGCGTTCCACGAAGAATGCATGCGGCCGCTGCGGATCGACCCGGTTCTTCGGCCCTCGTGCGGCGACGATGTCGGCCGATGTGAAATGGACCGGGACGCTATTCATAAACGGCTGCAAAGGTCTTGCGATAAGCGGCTTCGCCGCCGGAGAACACGCTGGCGAAGGCTGTGTCCTCAAGGACGCCGCGCTGAAATCGCCGTTTCTCGAATGCCGGCATGCTGAAGCCCGTCACAGCCTCGACGCCGCGCCGCATGACCTCGCCCTTGAGTGCATAAAGCCGCTGGTGGTCCCAGCCGGTCAGCTCGACAAAGGGGATCCCCTCGGCCACGTCGATGACGTTCGGCACCGCGTGTGGGCTGAATCCGCGAAAGCCCAGCCGTCGCGCCGGGCAGTAGGTTCGCACGTGTCCGCGGCTCTGGCCTCCGGAGTACGTCAACGAGTGCTTGACGGACCCAATCCCCCAGCCCTCGTGGTACAGCAGACGGTTGGAGAGAACGCTGCGGATGGTCAACTCGGGGTTCTCTTCGATCGGGTAGTCTTTGAAGTTCTCATCGCCGCCGTCCCCGTCAAGCAGATAGGTCCAGTCTGGATACCGCCGACGGATTCCCCGGCAAAGGGCCAGTGCCATCGTCGCCGACTGCACATCCAGCGGTTTGTAGTCTTCGATGGTCCGAACGGCGTCTTCGACGCTCAGAG